>WRKZ01000004.1 GCA_009777835.1 Oscillospiraceae bacterium
GCCGCGGCTCACCGTTCAATAATCTGCGGGTACTTCCGCGGTAATACCGCCTGCTATGTATCCTGAATCGGCCCGCTCTTCTCATACATACGCTCCCCCTTTCGTTTGGATTAATACATTAAAAAATAAGCCTACAATTTCGGAATTAAAAATTTCCTAAATTGTAGGCTACGTCCTCCCCAAGCTGGACTCGAACCAGCGACCCTTCGGTTAACAGCCGAATGCTCTACCGACTGAGCTATTGAGGATTATCTGTGTTCCGGGTTTGGTCAGTCTTTTTAAACGTAAGGCGCCACCCGGATTTGAACCGGGGATCAAGGTGTTGCAGACCTATGCCTTACCACTTGGCTATAGCGCCGCGACTCAACTACCAATATATTATATCAGACTCTTATTCTGTTGTCAAGTGTTTTTTTCAAAAAAATAAAAAAATTTTTGCCTACTTTTCCCCTTTGACATTTTGCGCAGAATACGCTATAATATTCAACATGAAGAAAATAATCGCAATAATCAGCCTGTTGTCTCTCTTGCTGACCGGATTCTACCCCGCTGATATGCCGGAGGTCTCGGAAACGAGCCGAATATACATAACCGAGTCTCCGCGCGTCAATCAAATCAGCGAAATAATCGCGCTTGCCGACTCACACGAGCATGCGCGGCAAATTGCAATCAACTACGCCCTCGAGTTAGAATCGTATGCGTGGGGCATTGCCGTGTTCCGTGCCGAAGACGGCGAAAAGGCTTCAAAAGTCGTTTCGATATCGAAAAGTAAACAGTCGGTGCAGATTTCCGCGCTTGCCTCACGACTTGCCGAGGTAAGCGGTCGTGAAATCGGCGAACAGCTCCCAACTTTAAACTACAACTATACCTACAACACCGATTTCGTTGCTGATAACGGTGTTTCAGCTGTTTTTCCGCGGCAGTGGCATCATGAGGAAATGAACAACTACGATGCCTGGAAAAGTTCCGACGGAAGCGGTGTGGTAATCGCAATCATTGACACGGGAATCGATACCACCCACCGTGATTTCGCCGGGCGGATTTCACGGCTCTCTTACGATTCTTACAACGAACAAGTCGGCAGAATCCGTGTTCGGGATGACCACGGACACGGCACGGCAGTCGCGGGGATTGCCGCAGGCGGGCGGACTTCCGAAGTAAGCGGGAATGCACCGGGTGCTACCCTTCTCATAGTCAAGGCGAACACGATGGTTCCTGCTGCCGAAGAAGGCAACCCCGATGAATGTGTTTTTTACAGTTCATCGGTTTTGCGCGGAATTAACTATTCGGTCGAAAACGGGGCAGATGTTGTAAACATGAGTTTTGGTCGTCCTTTTGAGAACGACGGCATTTCGGGGTATAGCGAGGTGGAACATCAAGTCATACAAAACGGAGTCAAGAAGGGCGTTGTCTTTGTGGCTTCAACCGGGAACGAAAGTCGGCTTAACGCTTCATACCCTGCCGCATACGATGAGGTGATTGCAGTCGCCGCAACTAAACAGGGTTACACCTTCGCCGACGATTTCTCCAATTTCGGCCCGCAGATTGATATTTCCGCACCGGGCAGACTAATCACAACCCCCCGACTCGGAGGGGGTTATGCCATCTACAGCGGGACTTCGATGGCATCCCCAAACGTTGCAGGTGTCGCGGCATTGATTAAATCTAATGAGCCTGAACTCACCCCCGCGGAAATCGCAAATCGTATCTTTTCAACGGCAACCCCGGCGGGAACACCCGATTCAAACGGCCGCTGTTATTACTACGGATACGGAATAGTAAATTCGGGCAATGCCGTGGCGAATATTCAAATCATTACAATCCCGGTTACTACCACGATTACAACCGTCACAACCATCACGACCATCACGACTACCACCTTCGAAACCACCGTCTCAACCACGACCACACCGGAAACTACGACTACGCCGGAAACTTCAACCACGCTCGAAACTACGACTACGCATGAAACTTCAACCACGCCGGAAACCACGACCACACAGGAAACCACAACCACGTCCGAAACCACAAGCGAAACGTCTTCGGCTATTACTGTCAGCGAAGGTAAAGGGACGCTTCCGCCAAAAAAGCCGACGGATACTTCCTCGGCTTTCTCGAATTCTGAAACTTCTACCGCTTCCGCGACTTCTTCCGGTGCGGTAAAAACCGCCGGGACTATGACAACTACTTCTGCTACTTCAACTGCTTCCGCAACTTCTGCGACAACTGCTTCCGCAACTTCTGCGACAACTACTTCCGCGACTACTGCGACAACTGCTTCTGCGACTGTTGCTACTTCCGAAGCTACGACTGCAAATCCCGATAATCAGCGTAAGCTGATTATCGCAGACGCACTGGAAATACTCAAACACCTTGCGAAAATGCAAAGCGAGGTCACAGCCCAACCGGATTTCTACGATTTCGACGGTGACGGAATCGTCACCATAGCCGACGCGCTGTTCGTCTTAAAAGTCTTGGCAAAAATGATCGATTACCCATAAGAAGCTGTATTCAAAGTCTGAATCGTTCGGTTTTCGGGCAAATTGAAGTCTATGATGGCGGGACAAACACCCAGTTGTCGAAGTCGTTTGCGTCACCGATGATTTCGTATCTGCCTTTGCGGTCGATATTTCCCAATCTGAACCAGCGATTGATATAAAGCGTTCTGGTCTGAGCCTCACCCGATTCGATTATATCAAAGTAGGAAGTTCCGTAATCTTCGTGAGGGAGTCCCGCTGATTGCAGTATAGCCGCCACGAAATTCACGTGAGAAAGCTCCGACCGGGTGTCGCTTTCAAGGCGACCGCGGGAGTTCTGCGGTTTAATCAGCAATGCCGCTGTTATTTCTCCCTCCAGTTCGGATTCGCCGCGTTCGATTTCAGCGGGCGGTCTGCCGTGGTCGGTGGTTATGATTATGGTGGAACTGTCATAAATCCCCAAATCCTTCATTTGATTAAAATACTCATCAAGGGTGTTGAAAATACTTTCGAGTGCATCGGTGCGTTCGGCATTGCGAACGTGCGCACCGTTAAAATGCACGAAGGTGAACGTCTTCGTCTCATTTTGGGTGTGCAATCCGATTTTCTTGAGGTTTTCGTAAAAGTGACCGTCGGTCTCGTTAGTGACAGCGGGATAAACAAGACTGTGGTCGGAATAATCGCTGAGTTCGTGAAAAGCGTTACTGAAGCCGGAATCATATTTATCTATAAGCGGCTTTTTCAGATAATAAGGCACGGCTTTACTCATGGAAATCCGCAGCGTAGTCTCGGCTATGGTAGGATATCTGATTTTGATTTCGCCTTTGTTGCTGTTCAGGTCGATTATATTATCGCTCCTCTCGGCGATTTGCAGGCTTGAACCGTAGGTCGTAGGTCGGTCAATCAGCAGATTGGAATTATATCCGTTATTGCGCAATTCATCAATATAATTATGGCTTCCCCATGCTTCGTCCCAGTAATCCGACCAGCTTTTATTGTCGGATTGATAATCCACCCCGGTGAGCAAATACGTCATTGCAGGGAAAGTGTTGGTGTGTAGCGAAACGTTGTTCTCATAAAAAGTGAATCCGTCTAACCGCTCATATAAAGTAGGATTTTCGGCAAGTGCAGTCCGCATATATTTGACATCGAGACGGTCGAGGACGAACACGCAGATGTTCCCTTGAGAAGACAGTTCAAACGTCTTATCGTAAGAGAAATAATGTTCCCCGCCGACACTTTTGCCGTTGTATTTGAAAATGGCGGGAATCAATCCGAAGGTGTTCATTCCCACCAGGACAATCGACAAACCGAACATCAAGACGCTTCCGTTAAGTTTTCGTTGTTTCATTATAATCCGCGCCACCAACGGAAGAAGCGCGATTACACACCACACGATTACGTTAATCGTCCGAGAAGTCGTGACTTCACTGTAATTTACGCTGTCCCCGGTGAGTTTGGACATCGAACGGTTCAAAAACAATGCCTGAACACAGGACGACAGAGTCACCCCCATTAACAGCGCGCCCAAAACCTCATAAACCCCTTTTCTGAAAATCGCAGGGACAAGCACCAACAATCCCGCCGTCAGCAACAGACTCACCGCTGCAAGCGGACGAATAATCAGCGTAAACGGCACGTTAAAGTCGGTGAAGTTGTTGAAATATAAGTCCAGCGGAAAGAGCAGGAACAAAGTCACCACAAAACTCAAAACACAAGCGATGTAGGCGTTACGCTCGTTCTTTTCGCTGTAAAACAGAGGAAAAACCGCCCTCAAAAACTTTTGCGGCTTGGATTGCGATTGATTTTCGGGTTCCTGTTTCGGTTCTGTTTCGAATTCTAATTCAGGTTGATTTTCTGTCTGAAATTCCATTATCATGCTCCTTGATTTTATTAACAAGATATTCGCCGCCGGCAATCTTTTCGGAAGAATCGCGGTTGTTATACACGCACTCATCGTATATTCGGGCGATTTTATCGCGGTAGTCATCGGTTCTGTCTAACAATTCCCCGATTATTTCCGGCAGAGAATGTAACTCTTCCACGTCAACCGATTTGCCGATTTCGTCACGGATTCGTATATCGAAAGGGGTTACATCGATTTTCTCCCAGTCGGGATTCATGATTTTCATTGGTGTGTTGATAAACAATGACGGTTTCTTGCTCGTGAATGAAAACTCCATAGCAATCGATGACCAGTCGGTGATAACGATGTCCGACTGTTCGACCGTTGTATTAGACGAAAAATCGGTCTGAATCTCGAAATCGTCGCTGAAACGGTGACTGTGCTTTTGTATGAGCGAATCCATTTCCCGCGGGAATCGTTTCACGAATTCGGGGTGCGGACGAATCACGACTTTATACTTTTCGGTTGCAACCGCCTCCACAAGCGCGTCAAGGCAATATTCGAGAATGTTGTCCTTCTGCCACGACGGCGCAATCAGAATCTGCGGTTTCGTGCTTTTCACTGTTGGGGAGGTTTCCGCCTGTTTTGACTGTGACTGTTTTGAAAGTTCTGCGGCACGCTCAAGCTCGTAAAACAAACCAAACCCCGTATTCACGAGTTTTTTCTGCGGGAGGGAGTAATACTCCTCGGTCGCTCTGATTTCTTCATTATGATGTTTTCCGTAACAGAAAATCGTGTCGAATCGGTCGAGCGCGCCTTTCCTCAACATGAGGTTCATGCTGCCGAACCCATGGTCGGTGTAGATATATTCAATGTCTTTTTTCACAAGCGAACGCTTATAATGAAACCTGTCCAAATCCGGCATAGTCATTACGAAAAGTTCGGTTTCCATCTTCATAAAGAGCGTGATTAGGGTGTTTTTACCGCAAAAATATGCCGCGAATCCCTTTCGCTCTATTTCGAAAACTCGGTCGTTTATATCACTCGTAACATAATGCACGACTATGTCGGAATTTTCCAGAACGTAATCTATATAATGTTTGAAATACTTGTAAAATCCGCCGGCTTCCGAATAGAAAACAAGCTGCTTCTTTGCTGAGTAGAACCGCGCCACATCAGTCTTTTCCCGTGCTTTTTCGGCAGATTTTTGTTGGCTTAACGCAATCTTCTCGGCTTTCGAAAGTTTGGGTTTGCGGGTGTTCAGCAACTTTTGATAGTTTTCTTTCCCCAACAGCTTTTTCGGATTATAAATGACCACGCACAGCACAGTCGTGAGTATGCCGAAAATGTTTCCGGCAATCCAGTAAAGTCCGACCCCCGCTTGAACCACCGCCGCGAAATAACCGGAAAAAGCAGTCAAGAATATAGCAGTCCCCCATTTCCCGGCGAATCCCTGGCTTTTCGCAAGGGGATTCAGTGCGTTCTGGGTGAAACACAGGAAAAACGCAGTTACCGCCGACAAGAGCGGGACAGCAACACTCACCGATGTTAAGCTGAATTTCGGGACTTCCGATAAGTCCACCCCGAAAAAGGCAAAGTCGGACGTTCCGTCGGCGATTGAGTTGTTAACAACCCCTATAACCCCCAAAACAATGATTATCTGCAGCAACATCGGCAGCAACGCCTTGAATGTACTGTACTTCTCTCTTTTGTAGAGTGCTTTTTGTTCAGCGAGTATAGTCGAAAGCTCCCCTGCATGACGGGCTTTTATAATCTCGAGTTCAGGCTGGATTTTAAGCAAAGTAAACGAGTTCTTGTGGGAAATATACGTAAACGGGAACAGAATAATCCTGGTCAGCAGAGTAAACAAGAGCAACGCCTGCCCATAATTCCCCGTAATACGTTCGCATAGGTCGATTAAGATTGCCAGGGGAGTCCCCACAATCAGATTTATAATGTTCAAATCAGCCCCTCCAGAGCATGAATAAGTCTTGCGTTATCTTCAGCGTTCCGCACCGCGATTCGCACGTACTGTTTGCCGGAATCAGTGATTTCAGATATTTTCGCCGACAAATCCTTGATTAAAATCCCATGCTTGAACAACAGTATCGTGGTCAGTTCCTTTGCGGTAATCCCGGAAACGATTTCCGCCGTGACAAAATCTGATTGGGACGGAATCACCCTTACTTTGCCGGTTTTATTTAAGTCGCATATGAAATTCGCCCTGGTCTTTCTCATTTCACTCAGCGAGTATTCGTAATCGGACTTGTACTTCTCCTCAATCTGCATATAGAATTCCCCGAAAGAGTTGATGTTCCAAATCGCTACATCTTTTTTGATTCGCTGAATTAACTCTAAATCCGACGAGACCAACACCCCCAGCCGTAATCCCGGAACCCCATAAGATTTCGAAATGCTCTTCACCACGACAAGGTTTTCGTACGCACTGATTATATCGCTGTCGATTAGCGTGTTAAGGGGATATTCATCGGCAAAATCACAGAAAGACTCGTCCGCGATAAGCGTAATCCCTTTATCCTTTGACCAATCCAACAATTTCGAAATGCCCGCCTTATCGATGTAATTCCCGCTCGGATTATCGGGGTTGATTAAAACAAGTGCGTTCACATCTTTATCGGAAAAATATCCGATTAAATCGTCAGCGGTATACGAAAAGTCGGCATTTTGCGGAATGTACGCAACCCGCTGATTTTGAGGAAGCCGATTCGGATATTCCTCGAAAGTCGGCAGAACCACACCGACTTTTCCCCCGGACTCACAAAGTGATTCACAAAGCGATTTTATAAGTTCAGCCGCTCCGTTTCCGACTACCACGGTCTCGGTCGGGACGTTGAACTTCTTCGCCGCAAGCAAGGAATTCACGCTCATACCCGACGGATAAGTCCGCACCAAGACCTCAAAATTATTCTTGATTTCGTTAAGCATTTTCTTCGGCGGGAAAAACGGATTGACAAGATAACAGAAATCCAACAAATCCGGATAACGCCAATAGCCGCCGTATCTGTCTTGAATGAGTTTTAAGCGGAGGTCTTCATTCGGCTCGAAAAGGGTTTCAGCTATGTCTATATCTTGAATGTTATCAACCTCATACCAAAGTTGACCCGATAATCGTTTCGCTTTAATCACAGGCTCGTCCAGGATAGTAATAACTCGCAAAACCTGTTCGTAATACTGATTGTTCCCGAGGGCACACAGATACGCTTTCAGAAACGGAACGTAAAGCGATGCCGAAAAATCTTTCGAGAACTTGTAAGCGTTAACCGTCTTGAAATAATCGCCGGTTCCTTGCTTGAAATCCATCTTCGCCCCCGAAATGATGTCAAGAATCGAATCGTCTTCGTCTACCGTGATTACCGTGCCGTCCATCCAACTCTCATACTTGTCAACCAGGGCGAGGGTTTCACGCGGGTCGTTGATTAACGCTTCCAGAACACCATCTTCGAAAATCAAGTCAGACTCAAGCAACAGCGTATCTTCAGCGATGAGCTTGTCGCTCGCCAAAGACAAAGAATAGATATTGTTAGTCTTCGCATAAACAGGATTGTTGACGTACACAATAGGGGTTTTGAGTTTCAGCCCGTTAATGAACTCACTCAACTTCTTTTCTTTGAACCCCGTTACTATAACGATTTGCGACAGTCCCAACCCTTCAAGCTGTCGAAGCATTCGTTCAATCAACGTAACGCCGTTGATTTTCACCATGCACTTCGCCTGGTCTTTAGTTAAATCTTTGAGCCGTCTGCCCATTCCCGCCGCGAGAATTATCGCCTGCATATTTATAACCATGCCTTTCTGCCACAAAGTGACATGAATTTAAACCTCACACACGCTCTAAAACGTAATAAATCCTATCGGTATCCGAAAAAGTCGAAGTCCCGCCGAGGGTGGTGTAATACTCATTAAAAGTCACCGAAAAACCACGTTCGGTAAACGAACGAAAGAGCGAATTATACTCCTCCTGCGTTCGGTAAATGACACTGTAGTCACTCTTCAACGCTTCCGACGGGAAATTCTTCAACGTAAGCCTTTGACCGACTCCACAAGGTTCCCATACATAAATCACACAATCCCGCTCAAGGAAATCGGGCAATTTCGCGAAGACTTTTTCCAGAACATCATCGCAAATATACTGTAAGACACAAGTAATAATCACGCGATTGAATTTCTTGAAACCTTCCGGGCAAGGCGAATCGACGAACTCCTGGAACGACATTCTCTCGAACTTAAAATCCCGGTCCGGTGAATCCTTGAATCTTTCACGGGCGGTCTCTACCATTTTCTGTGAGAAATCAACCCCGTGATAGTATTCGCATTTACCGATGACCTTTTCTGCCCACCGACCGATTCCGCAACCTATATCAAGGACACGACTGTCGGGGGTAAGTTTCAGCCGCGGAAGCAGAATCTCCTCCTCAATTTTCATCTGCTCTTTGACTAATTCCGGGGCGTGGTCGTTCAGCAAAACCGAGGAATACATATTCTCGCCTTGTGCTTTTTCGGCACGTTTATCGTAAAAGCTCTGAATATCGCCCGAGTCGATATCAACGACCTCTCCGTAGATTCTGTTGTTACTGCTGTTCATCTAGCTTACCACCTGTTTTTCTTTTTCGGGTTCTGTTTCGGCGGTTGTTGATTCCGGTTTTGCCGAATTCTCCCGTTCGATTTTCTTCTGCAACCGCTTGACCTTTGCGTTTTTGAAGAACAGGATAATCTTCTGACGGAAAATCCCGAACACCAATCCCAGGGAAATCAATGCCCCCGCAACGATTTGTGTCACCATAGCAGTCGTTGACGGGTCGATGTACGCGCTAACGTTCGTGATGAAGAAGAACGCCGCTAAAATCACAAAGTATGTATGTCGGAAAAGCTTTTTTATACCTTTCATAATCAGACCTCCGAATTTCTTATTAAATTTAAATTGCTATACAGTATATCATATTATCACGAATTTTGCAAGCCTTATTCGGTCATTGACAAAATATAATTAAAATGTTAAAATAGGGCAAAAAGAAATTTTCGGGGCATGTAACCCCTCTCTTTGAAAAAATCATGTAAAAATTACAAAAAAGGATATTTCTAATGGCTAAAATTAAAATCGTATATGAATGTATAGAGTGCGGCAAACAGCACCCAAAATGGAACGGACAATGCTCGGTCTGCGGTGCATGGAACACCCTTGAAGAGGTCACGCCGTCTTCGTTTGACTTTTCGGTGGCTTCGGGAATCGCACGGATATCAGCAAACGCAAGTACGGTGATTCCGTGTAAATTAGATGATATCGAAACAGCGGGCGAAGACAGAATCGACACCGGGACGGGCGAACTCAACCGGGTTTTAGGCGGCGGACTCGTCCGGGGTTCGGTGGTATTACTCTCCGGGGAACCGGGAATCGGCAAATCCACCCTGTTACTGCAAATCTGCAATTCCTGCGATTCCATGAAGCAGAATATCTTTTACGTGACCGGGGAAGAAAGCCGAAGACAGATTAAAATCCGTGCCGACAGGCTCGGTATCGAATCCGATTCTTTGCTAATCGCGCAGAGTACCGATTTACCGGGAATAATCAATGCAATCGAAAAAGAAAAACCGGATTTAGTCATAATCGACTCAATCCAAACAATGAAAATCGATTCCGTCAGCTCCTCCCCCGGGAGCGTTACGCAAATCCGCGAATGTACAAATCTACTCACCCACGTCGCGAAAAACAGGGAAATCCCTATTCTTATAATAGGCCACGTTAACAAAGACGGCGGAATAGCCGGGCCGAAAGTTCTCGAACATATCGTAGACACGGTTTTGTGTTTCGAGGGGGACAGACGGCTCTCCTACCGAATCCTTCGTGCGGTGAAAAACAGATACGGTTCAACCAACGAAATCGGCGTGTTCGAAATGTGCGAAAACGGTCTGCGGGAAGTCGCGAATCCGTCGGCGATGTTACTTTCGGGGAGACCGAACGGCATTTCGGGAATAAGCGTTCTTTGCACGATGGAAGGGGCGCGCCCGATTCTCGCCGAAGTTCAGGCATTAGTGACAAAAAGCGGATTCACTTCTCCGCGTCGGGTGTCGGAAGGGTTTGATTATAATCGGCTTTGCTTGATTCTCGCCGTTCTCGAAAAACGAACGGGACTGTTTTTCGGGAGTTGCGACGTTTACATAAACGTAATCGGCGGATTATCCGCAAATGAGCCCGCCGCCGACTTGGCAATCGCGCTGGCATTGTATTCCGGGATTTGCGATGTAGCCATCCCCGAACCGTTGGCGGTGTTCGGCGAAATCGGTCTGGGCGGGGAAATCCGCAGCGTCGCCAACACCACCGAACGGGTTCGGGAATGTGAGCGTATGGGATTTAAATCCTGTATCATACCTAAATCCGCGTTGAAACAACTTAATAAAAGCACCGAATACTCCCTCAAAATAATAGGTGCCGCAAACCTCTCCCAAATGTTCAAAGGACTCGAAAGCCTGTCATCCTTATAAAGTAAGAAACGATAAGAAAAAACACTTGCTTTTCATCAAGGTTTATGATATACTGAATTACACCTTTACTTTACAATTCGAAAGGATTTACCGGTATGGCAAAAGAAAAAGAAAAACCCGATATCCGTGATGATATTACTGTAAAATTTATAAGCCGGCGCGTTTCTGATTTGATAAAGTACGGTGACTTCTCGGCACGTCAATTAAGTGAAAAAATCGGGCGGAGCAAAAACTACATCACCAACATAATCGGCGGCTGGTCGTCGCCTTCGATTACTGACCTGTTATTAATTTGTAAATGTTTCGAAATTTCTCCTAAAGATTTTTTTGATATAGAGTTCAGTATAAAAAAAGCACTCTTTGCCAAAAAGAACGAACCCGCGGCGAAAAAAAGCCCGAACAAACCTTCGCAGAGGGAGGCTTTCGACGGCTGTTTTCAGTAAAGAGAACGGTATTTTCCGGTTTTTCTCATAAATTTCAAAAAAATTTTAAAATTTTTCCAAAAAACGCTTGACAAGCGATTACATTACGTGTATAATATAACAATCGACCACAGAGAAAGTGCGATTAGGAATCGGTCAATAATGTAACGACTTGATTGCGTTACGAAAATTAACCTACAATGTAACGAATTGCTTACGTTATGAAAATCTGTCAATAATGTAACAGTCGGTTACATTCCGGAAAAACAAAAAAATGGAGGAAAGTCTAATCATGGCAAAAGAAGTACAAGAAAAGGTAGAAGGCGTTGACGAAGGTCTACGCAAGAGGTTCAAGGAAGTCCGCGCAACCCTCGGTCTCACCCAAAGGCGATTCGCATCACGCATTGCAGTCTCGACGAGTTACGTCACGGGAATGGAACGCGGGAACAAGAAAATCAGCGAACGCACAATCCGTCAGCTCAGCAGAGAATTCGGCATAAACGAGCATTGGCTCGTAACCGGCGAAGGTGAAATGTACAGCGGCGATGATGATGACAGCTACCAAGCAGAACTTGTGAGTCTGTTCAGGTCGCTACATCCACAATGCCAAGAAGTTGCGTTACACCAACTCGCTGCTTTGGCTGATTTGGAAATGAACAGAAGAGACTACTGGGATTACAGATAATCCCGCTTTACTTGGCAAGCTACGAGAGAATCTCCTGTAAAAATGCAACGAAACCGTCGGTATTCTAAACAGAATTCGACGGTCTCGTTGTTTTTTCTCGCTATTCTCACTCTTCGAGCAATTCTGCAGCGGTTAAAGTTCCCCAATTTCCGCCACTCATTCTATTACTATTGATTAATCTAAACTCCGACAGTGTCGCTTTTACGTAGACTGTATCCGATTCGCTGAAAAGTTCCGGTTGCTCTTTCATAACATCATTCTCTTCATAATCGCCGAGTATAAAATATAACGCAGGACTCGCCTCGGCGTAATCGTCCGACCATTCAACGAAATAGTTGTAACTGTCGTAAGTCAACGGAAGCAATCCGTTAACCGACTCCTTTGCTTCGAACAAAAGTGTCCCCGGCGCGAACATCTGCACTTCTCCTTCGGGGACTTTATAAAGCTCCCCCTTAAACACAGCCTCGCCCGTAAAAATCGCAAGAACATTAGTCAACTGCCACTCACCATCAATAAAATCGAAGCCTGCTTGTGTATCGCTAACCGTCATTCCGTTGATTTCCTGTCCTTCTGTTATCTTTTGATATGCCGAATACTCGTGCTTATTCATATCGGGCAAGAACCGCTCTTGCTCAAAGTCGAAATATTCCGGTGTGGTTCGTGAATCGAAGGACGGCGCGTTCTCATCTGCAAATCCGATATAAGCGAATCCTCTGAACAGCGCAAAGCTCGGATTCCCGTCTTGGTCTGTTTGGAGATATTCGGGGTCACTCATACTCAAGGGAATCGTCTCACCCATGAAAACAACGTTTTGAGTTAAATCGACCGTTTCGGTGGTTTCGGCAGTTTCGGTGCTTGTCGCAGATGTAGATGCAGACTCGCCCGTCTCGCTTGTTTTATCGTCACCTTCTTCGATTGAGCGTTGACACCCGCTCCCCAGAACAAGCGCACCGGCAAGTACGCATACGCTGATTAGCTTTACCGTTTTTTTCATAAATCAATCCCTCGACTTTCTTGTTTTTGGTAGAGCATACCACACAAAACAAGAAATGTCAAGGGATTTTTCATCAAATCACAACAGCATTTTCCGTAGAGAATCAAGAATCTTACGTTCCCTTCTTGAGACTTGTACCTGCGACATTCCTAAAATCTCCCCCACCTCGCCTTGAGTTTTTTCACCCCAGTACCGCAAAACGATTAACTGTCTGTCATCGGGTGCAAGTGAAGTCAATGACTGTTTGAGTGCGAGCATTTCGACAAGTTTATTCTGGGGCGATTCTATAGGTACATCAAATTCGACCGAATCCTCATCGTCCCCGTCACCGAACGAACCCACCGTCAAAGACACCGGAGGAAGCCCCGCCGACAACGCCTCACTGACCTCGGCTACCGAAATGCCGAGAATCTCGCCGATATCCGAAAGCCGCGGTTCTTTTCCTTCTTTAATGAGCCGTTCTTGTATTCGCGCCGCTTTTAGGGAGAGTTCTTTCAATCCCCTGCTTACCTTGACCGCTCCGCCATCGCGAAACAGCCGCTTGATTTCGCCGAGGATTACCGGGACTGCATAAGTCGAGAACATTAAGCCGCGCTCAACATCGAAGTTGCGTGCGGCTTTAACCAAACCCACGCACCCTGCCGAGTACAGCTCCTCATATTCCACACCCCGCCCGCGGAATCGGTTCGCAAGCGAGTGAACCAAACCCAGATTACTCTCAATAAATCGGGCATCCTGCGTATATTGGACAGAAACACTGTCCTGTTGCTCACAACGCGCTGTTTCGAGTTTGTTCATACCGATTGTTTGGTAACAAGGCGTTTACTCATGATTATGGTTGTTCCGCCCCCTATTTTACTGGAGACCTTCAGCTTATCCATGAAACTTTCCATAACCGCGAAACCCAGCCCTGCCCGTTCTCCTTCTGCACACGTAGTGAATAACGGTGTTTTCGCCTGTTCGATATCGGCGATTCCGCAACCCTTATCCCTAATCCGTATGTAGAACACGTTGTCGGGCAGATTGTCCGCACGATAATCCGACATAATCCGCGCAATGATTTCAATCTGCCCGACCGTATCGCCGGGATAAGCATGAACCACGCAGTTAGTCACCGCTTCGGATACAGCTGCTTTGATGTCGTTGATTTCCTCAATTGTCGGGTCAAGCTGGGATGCAAACGCCGATACCGCCACCCGCGCAAACGCTTCATTCTGCGAACGTGACGGAATAACCAGCCTGAATTGATTTTTTATAATCGACTTTGTTTTCGATTTCATTTTATGACCATGCCTTTCTGCACCAACGTGCTATACTGCTTGTCGGACAAAAATCCCTGATTTTTGTCAATTCGCCCGATTGGGCGTTTTCTTCAACCTTGAACCTCCCAAACTTTTATTTAAGAATCAGCCCTGACAATCCCGCCATTTTGATGATTTTCTCAGCGTGACCGACAGCATTTTTGATGAAAAGTTTCCCGCCGAACCCATCAAGAACCCTCTTTCGCCCTAAAATCAAACCTATGCCCGAAGAATCCATGAACTTCACCCCCGCAAAATCCAGTATAAGAACCCGCGGCGTGGAATTTTCCAGAACAGCATCTATTTCGGAACGAATGTTTGCGGCGTTATGATGGTCAATGTCCCCTTTAATGTCCGCCGTGACGTGTTCGCCCGTGTTTTTGATTTCTACCATACGCTTTCACCTCCAAACGATACCCATATGAGAGCAGTATAGCTTGTCTTTTGTGAGAGATTTGTCGAAATTCGGGGCGAAATAAAAATAATTCCCTCAGGTATTACCCCCTTGACATAAGATGAAATTTCTGCTATACTGTTTTTACAATATATAGAAGTAATATTTCACGGAAGGGAAATGGTGAATGAGGAAAAATTTAATAGAAAAGATTAAAGAGTCCCTTGCGGCGATTATGCCGGTCACGTTAATTGTGCTGATTCTGACGGTATCGTTAGTACCGATTACCGGCGAAATGTTTTTCATGTTCTTGATGGGTTCTATATTCTTAACGTTGGGAATCGGGTTGTTCACGTTGGGGGTTGACAATTCGCTCGTCATAATGGGGGAAGAAATCGGTGCGAAAATAACAAAACTTAAAAAGTTATGGATTATCATACCCGCCATTTTTATTATAGGTTTGATTGTTGCCGTCACCGAACCCGACTTAAAAGTCATGGCAGAACAAGTCTCTTTCATAAACACGCGTATACTTACCTGGACTGTCGGTTCGGGGGTTGCGGTGTTCCTGGTTCTGGCATTTTTGCGGGTATTTTTCCAAATCCGAATATCGGTACTGCTTATTATAGTATTCATGGCAGTTTTCACCTTGGCGTTGTCCCCCCTCGTGCCGAATGACCTTATCGCGATTATCTTCGACTCCGGCGGGGTTGCGACAGGGCCGGTAGTAGTTCCGTTTATAATGGCTATTGGACTGGGTCTGTCTTCGGTGCGCGGCGACAAGACTCAACAGGAAGACAGTTTCGGTTTAGTAGGGCTCTGTGCGGTCGGGCCGATTGCCGCCGCCGTGTTCCTGTTCATGTTTTCGAATACCGATGCCGATATAACAGCAGGGCTAATCGAAATAGAGGAATACGGCAACATCTCGGAAGTGTTCATGGAATTCGTAAGGGGATTCCCGGAGTTTGCATTCGAAAAAGCGGTGGCAATTCTTCCGATTGTCGCGCTGTTCCTGGTATTCAACTTCATTATATTAAAGCTCGAGAAAAAAACCATTATAAAAATCTTAATCAGCTTGGTCTTCACCTATGTAGGACTCGTACTCTTCTTTGTAGGGGTGAATGTAGGGTTCATGCCGGTCGGGCAATACCTCGGAAGTCGGCTTTCGAACGATTACCCCTGGCTCTTAATCCCGATTGGTATGGTAATCGGCTACTTCGTAGTAGCGGCGGAACCGGCGGTTCACGTCTTGAAACAGCAGGTAGAAACCATTACCGACGGTAAAATTTCCGGCAGAATGCTCGGAACCGGATTGGGAATCGGGGTTGCTTTCTCAGTGGGAATTGCTATGCTGCGGGTCGTCACCGGGATTTCGATTCTGTGGTTCTTGATTCCCGGCTACCTGTTCGCATTGGTGATGACTTTGTTCGTCCCGCCGATTTTCACCTCAATCGCATTCGACTCGGGCGCGGTGGCATCCGGCCCGGTAACGGTGACTTTTCTGCTTCCGTTAGCGTTGGGGGCTTGCGCGGGGGTCGGCGGAAACATGACCACCGACGCTTTCGGATTAATCGCAATGGTAGCAATGACCCCGCTGATTACAATCCAGTTATTCGGACTGGTGGCGTTACTCAAAGAGAAACGTACAGTCGAAGAAGTGCCGAACGTCACGAAATCGATTATAGATGACGAATCCGACGATATAGTCGAATTGGAAACTAATGATGGAGGAAAACAAGATTGAAAGCACTGATAATAATCGCAGATTATGATGCGAATGAGATTCTGCCGAAAATACTTTCGAAATCGTCGGTTCTTATGAAAGTCCTGCTACACGGACATGGGGCGGCGGATTCCAAAATTCTTGACTATCTCGGTCTGGGTGAATTCAAGAAGGCGGTGGTCATAAGCGTAATCAACGACAAGGACGTTGCACACGCGTACAGCCTGCTGGAACATCACCTGTCAATCAGCCGTGCAGGTCACGGAATCGCCTTTACAATCCCCATAAGCGGGGCGAGCAAGGCAATAGTCAAAGCGTACGATTTCATCGCGGAGGAAGCCGCAGAATCTGATAAGGGAGAATATGATAATATGGAAGCCAATAAGTACGAGTTAATCGTTACGATTGCCCAACGCGGAAGCTTCGATGATATTAAGGAGACCGCCAAGAATTCGGGGGCGCGGGGCGGAACGCTCATTCACGGACTGGGCATGAACAAAGAAGAAGCCATCAAGTTCTTCGGAATTACCATCGAACCGGAGAAAGACATTATCCTGATAGTCGTGAAGAAGAAAGACTCCTCCGCTATTATGAAGAGTATTCTTGAAATTGCGGGGCTGAACACCAAGCATAGGGGGGTCTGCTTTTCACTCCCGGTTGACAGTGCGTTCGGGCTTGCGAGTAAACTCGACTTAGCAGATATGAAGTTGGAATGATTTACTATTTCACCCCCGGATTCTAAACTCCGGGGGTGAAATTTTCCTCTAACGTAAAATTTATGTAAAGACACTGTAAAACCTTTGTAAATGTAAAGTTTCCGTAAAGATTTTGTAAAAAATCGCTTGACATTTTGGGGTTTTCCGTATAAAATAAAAAATGACGGCGAGAACCGCCGATTACTTTCCGTTTTATGGAGAATCCTATGAGAAATTTCACAAAGAAAATACTCACGGTTGTGACAGCGACACTGATTCTGGCACTCTTCACCCCGGGATTTACGGACTTCAAAATCTATGCTGACACCACGCAAGACACCCCCCTACTCGGAATACAGTACTTAAATGACGAAAATTCAAACGCAAATTCAAGCGAAGAATCAAACAGCGAAGCAGACGGAAATTCAAACGAAGATTCAAACCAAGCAAGCGAAGATTCAGAAGAAAATTCAGGCGAAGAAAAACAAGAAGAAAAAAAGAGCAACCCTGCATTAGCGTTAGCACTTGCGGTTTTCACGGTTGCGTGCGGACTTGCATTCTTCCTGTACGGAATGAAAATGATGTCCGACGGTCTGGAAGCGGCGGCGGGTTCACGGTTCAAAAACATCCTCGAAATGGTAACAAAAAATCGGCTGGTCGGTGTTATTACCGGTGCGCTGATTACCGCACTGGTTCAAAGTTCATCAGCGACCACGGTAATGGTGGTGGGATTCGTAAACGCAGGACTTTTGAGCCTTGTTCAGTCGGTCGGCGTAATCATGGGCGCGAACATCGGAACGACAATCACCGGGCTGATTGTCTCGCTGAAAATCGGAGACTATGCCCCGTTACTGGTTGCAATCGGTCTGTTCATGATTATCATGACCAAGCGGGATAAAATCAAGTTCCAGGGACAGATTTTAGCAGGGCTCGGAATACTTTTCCTCGGAATGACCATGATGGGCGACACCCTCAAACCCCTTTCGAAGAACGAAACGGCGTTGTCGGTGTTCGAAATGGCGCAGAACCCGCTTATAGGTATTCTCATAGGATTAGTTTTCACGGCGGTAATCCAGAGTTCGTCGGCGACAATCGGTATACTCGTAACTTTGGGCGGCGCGGGATTATTCGGGCTTGACAGTGCGATTTACGTAATTTACGGTGCATGTATCGGAACCTGCGTAACCGCGATTATAGCATCAATCGGTGCAACGAAAATGGCGAAACGGGTATCGGTGGCTCACCTGGCATTCAACGTTATAGGAACAACAATTTTCACGGTTATAACCATTGCATCTATGGGAGGACTTGTAAATCTAATCGTGCGAATAGTCGGTGATGACGTAGGCAGACAAATCGCAATAGCGACGGTTGTGTTCAAGGTGACTACGACGATTCTGCTCTTCCCGTTTGCGGGCTATCTGGTGAAAATCGCATACCTTGTCATTCCCGAAAAGGAAACAGAAGATTCCGACGCGAAACGCTTACTCCACCTCGATGTAAGGATTCTCAACACACCGCACGTTGCGGTAGGGCAGACCTTCAAAGAGGTTGAACGTATGGCACGGCTCTCCCTCGAAAACTACAAGCTGTCGATTGACACTTTCCTTAATCGAAACCCGAACAACACCGAAACAATCAAGAAAAATGAGGAAATCATAAACTTCCTCAATCATGAGATTACGAAGTTCCTGGTCAAAGTCGGTGCGCTCGACCTGGAAGAACAAGACCGAAAGGTCATGGGTTCGTTATTCCACGTTGTCAACGATATTGAACGTATTGGAGACCATGCCGAAAACATCATGGAATTCAGCCTGCCGTTTATGGAAGACGAAAAACTGTTCTCGACGGTGGCGATGGAAGAGCTGAAAGATGTGTCGGATGCTGTTCAAAAAGTGCTTGAAGATGCAATCGACACCTTCGTGGGGCAACATTACGACAAGGAAGAAATCGACAAGGTTGCCGCCGAAGAAGATGAAGTTGACCACAAAGTCCAACAGTTCAAAGACAATCACGTTGCGCGGCTTAATAAAGGGGTATGCTCGGCAGCATCGGGAATGTTATTCGTGAATATGCTGGGCGATTTGGAGAGGGTCTCCGACCATGCACTCAACATCGCGAACCCGCTCCGCATAGGAAAAAGCAAAAGAATTCCCACTTAATAATGAAAAAATCCCCGCTGTTCCGTTAATGAAACAGCGGGGATTTTTAAAAAGACTTACTGTAACTCGGCTGCAAGATTACCGGCGGCTTCACCGGCTTCCGCGAACGCACTGTGTAACAAATGCGAGAAAATCTCATCTAAAACCGTGCTTATTCTCTTCGGCCAACGATTCTCTTTTTTCATCAACTCATCGAGGGTTTTCTTGATGACCCTGTTATCAAACATCTCGCAAGAATCGACGATAAGCAACAGTTTTCCCCTCAAGAAAGCTGTTTCTTCAGGAGTGAGCGGCACTTCCGGCCCTTCGTCTTGCGGCGAAAACTTTTCGATTAATCTTTTCAGTTCATCAATGAAGTCCGCGGTTTCTCCGAGAATAATTTCCATGTCTTCCGCCTGACCTGCATGTTCGAGTCTGCGGGCAACCGCCGATAAATCAGCCTCACCCACGTTGAGCAGCGCGCTCTTCATCCCATGAACGGTGACTATATACTTCTCGTTAAATTTCCCGCTCTCCACAATCTCGTTGCAGACCGTTTCAAGACTGCGGACTGCGTTCTTCGCATCGATTAAGAATGCCTTTTCCATTGAAGCCGAGAAATCGCTCCGTTCTGCCGAATCAAGCTGCTTAACCACCTTCTTCTTCCCTTTTTCATTCTGCTGATGCCTGTCACGTATATACTTATTGAGTACGTTATCCATCTCGCGTGAATCGATAGGTTTAGAGACGAAATCATCGAACCCGTTTCTCAGGAACTGCTCTGCTTGACCCGCCATCGCGTTCGCGGTTAAGGCGACAATCGGCTCTTTATACCCGATTTCACGCATTTTCTTGACGGTTTCCATTCCGTCCATCAACGGCATCATATGATCCATGAAAACAATATCGTAACTCTTGCCCTGCTCGACTATTTCGAGGGCTTCGAACCCGCTCGCCGCCGTCTCGATTTGCAACTCATAAGGCACCAACATTCCCTCTGCCACACGAATGTTCGACGAGACATCATCGACAATCAGAACTTTTCCGTAAGGCATGCACTCCCGCGTGATTTGTGCATTCTCTACCTTTTTACTCAACTCATTCATTCTATCGGCGAACTCGGTACCGCACACGGCTTTCCCGACGCGAACTTGCGGAATTTTCACAGTAAAGACCGTACCTTTCGACATAACGCTCTCGATTTCTATATTGCCGTGCATCATTTCGACGAATCGTTTCGTAATGCTCATTCCCAGTCCCGTACCGACAATGCCGCGGTTCGATTCATGATTGAACCGGGTAAATTCATCATAAACCTCCTTGAGTTGTTCCTCCGACATTCCCTGCCCGGTATCGCTTATACGGAACACCAGGGTCACGTCACCGTACTGTGACTTATCGGCATCGGTAAGAACCGACGATACGTCCAACGAAACGCCCCCCTTCCTGGTGTACTTGAAGGAGTTTGAAATAAGGTTGTTCAAAATCTGTCTTATGCGGAAATCGTCTCCGTGCAATTCCAACGGAGTATCCGGCGCAACTGTGATTGAGAATTTCACCAAATCGTTATTATGCTTTAAGTTATTCATCTGCATGGTATCGTTAATCAAAGAGGGAATGTCGTACTTCTGCGGATTAATTTCCATCTTCCCCGCCTCGATTTTAGCTATATCGAGGATTTCATTGATGATGTTCAGCAACAACTCACCCGCGCTGCTAATCTGCGCAAACGACTCCAACACGCTTTTAGAATTAACGACATTTTGCATCTGTATGTTCGTAATACCGAGAATGGTGTTCATCGGCGTACGTATTTCGTGACTGATGTTGGCGATAAACGCACTCTTCTGGCGATTCGCCTCCTGCTCCCTCAACGCAATGTTTCGAAGGGTCTGTTGGCGATAATTCTCGGCGGTCATATCCTCAATCATCGCAAGATTACATATATCGCCCTTGTATTCAATCATACGGGAAGTCACACGTGCGATAAACGCCTCTCCTCCGATTTTGAGGCACTGAAGCTCTAACGTACTGATTTCGCCCCCGTTCCCCTGCGCCTCGGCGATTATATCGGCGGTTCTTCTGCCGTCGGGCTGAAATTCCGGCATGAAATCATATCCGCTCTTGCCTTCCACCTGGTCTTCGAATGACTTGCAGTTGAACACGTCCAATGCCGCTTTGTTCGAATAAATCAACTCACCATCACTACGCATGATTCGCACCCCGATTGGCAGCATCTCCAAAATCGAACGAATATTCCTATGCTCCCTCTCGCCGCGCAAATCACGGGCATACCCCGCAACGTATAACTCATCCTGTGCATTGATTCTCATAAGCGTAACTTCACAAGGAAGCGGCTCACCAAAAGCGTCCTGGTGCATCCACTGGGTTTTGCAGTACCCTTCATCGAAGGCTTTCTGAATCGCAGCCATCGAACCCTTGAACGAAAGCTGACCGTCCGGCTGATTTTCCGGCGAAAGGTCTTTGAAAAACCTGTCGTGATATTCTTGTTTGCTATCCAACTTGAAGAACTTTACAGTCTCATCGTTGACCAGCAAACTGTTATAATCAGAATCCCACAAGGTTGAGCAAAGCGGCATCGACTCAAACAAGCTATTGACCTGTTCCTCCGCGCGGGTCTTTCTTCGATTGATGTTCACCAACAGCAGACACAAGATAAACGCAAGAATAACCCCTAATCCGAAGAAGAAAATCTGCAAATTGAGGAGACTTTCGTAATACCGTTCAATCGGGAACGCCATCCCTAAGTACCAACCATCACCAAGCCGATTCAACGACAGAACCTGCACATCTCCTTTATAATCCGTGAACCGCCGATTTGAAATACGTTCCCCCGATTCCAACACGTCGGCGAATCCGGAGATTCCGCTGTGTGCGTCCCTCAAGTGAACCCCCAGGTACTCATCCAAAGGGTGGGCGATGATGTTCAAATCTCCGTCAAGCAAAATGCTGGAGATTGAAGCGTCACTCCCCCCATGATTATATTCCGAGAACAGGTTGTAAATCGGGTCCAGCAAAACGTCGATTCCTATGACTGCAATCTGCTTACCGGAATTGTCCTGTATGGCAATCGCATATGTAAAGACCATTCGCTCTTTCTCTTCGCCGGCAATGGTTGTTATCGCATCCAAATACGGATTCGTCGTGATTTTCTTCCCGGGTGACTCCACCGCCGCAATATACCACGGTCTTTCCTGCGCAACGAAACCCTCCGATTCCCTGATATCGAAGTATTCGTTATACATAGCCCCGTCAAAAATGTCAAACACACCAAAAACACAGAAAAACCCCGTTACGTTGGAGCTTTCTCTGCCATATTTACCCATGAGCCGCAGATACCCCTCAATGTCTTCGAGTTTTGCATCTTGTTCCAGAATCATTTCACGAATGTTCGAAGAGACAACGCCAAGCATAATCTCGTACTCGCCGAAGCTCGCATCGAGACAAGTTTCGACAAAGTTCAAGGAACTGTTCACCGCTGAGTGCATGTGCGAACGCTCCCTATTCCACATGAACAGGTAGCTCAACAATACCATAAGCCCGAAAGCGATGATTACAAACGTCAATTGCAGATGTAAATGGATATTAGCCGACTTTTTTTTCGTTTTTTGACTTTTTTTCATAATCCCCCCGCGAACCCCTGACCGGTTAAGTCAATTGGGATTTTGTCCCCCGGCACACAGCTTACTTTTTATGAAAACAATGGTAAATCCGCAAACCCTGAGCCTGCCCCCAAACAAAAATGCGTATTATATCGCAACTTAATCGTGCGAATTAAACCAACAAATGTCAAGCCATTTGTTGCGGTTTAATAATTCACCCGACATCTCTGAAACGTTCGCTGTTCTGCAGAAAAATATCGGTAATCACAGGGTCAAAGTGGCTTCCGCTGGAATTTGCGATTTCCTCGATAGCCTTATCGTGCGGGAAAGCGGGTTTGTACGGCCGAACCGAGGTCAGTGCATCATACACATCAACTAAAGCCATTATGCGCCCGTGCAACGGGATTTCACTCCCGGAAATTCCGTAAGGATAGCCGCTGCCGTCCCAACGTTCGTGGTGATAACCTGCGAAGAGTTTTGCGTTGGATAAGAACGCTTCGTCCCCGGATTCATGTATGATACTCTCAATGATTTTCTCACCCTCGACCACGTGGGTTTTGATTATATCAAATTCTTCTTTGGTGAGGCGACCGGGCTTGTTTAAAATCAAGTCGGAAATAGCGATTTTCCCGATATCGTGCAGACGCGCCGACGATACAACGGTATCTAAATCCCACTCCTGGATTTCATCTAAGTAAAGCTTGTTTTCAAGCATTATTTCAAGCAAAATCTTGATATATGCAGTAGTACGTTCGATATGCTGTCCCGTCACGGAATCCCGTGATTCGACCATGTTCGCCAAAACCGAAATAATACTGTCCTTGAGTTTCTTGAGGTTCTCTGTACGGTCACAGATTATATCCTCAATCCTCAAATGCAGTTTTATCCGATTAAGCAGAACGCTTTTCGAGAACGGTTTGGAAATGAAATCGACCGAGCCCGCTTCAAGACACGATGTTTCGGTCTTCGGGTCGGTTCTTCCGGTCAGGAATATGACGGGAATCCCCGCATAACGCTCATTTTTCTTGAGGATGTTCATGGCATCAATCCCGCTCATCTCCGGCATGACCACGTCTAAAAGAATCAAATCCGGGGTGACTTTCTCAAGAAAATCGAACATAGCCTTCGCAGAGGGCAGGGTGTATACCCGATAATGCTCCGACAAAGCCTCTTCCGCGGTTATGAGATTAACATCGTTATCATCTACGATAAAAACAATTTTTTGCATAATCGCACCTCCGATTACTTCACTCATTCCGATTCCGATTCGGTTTTCTATTACTATACCATGTAAAAAAAGAAAAGTCAACTACAATTTAAAAAATTTTTACGAAATTCTTACAAAAGAATTACAGACCGCCTTTATACTTGTAGAGTGAAACCTTTTCAAACCCGTCGAGCAGTGACTCCGACACCGAAAATGAACGTGCCGCCCCGAACGCCACACATTCCAACGGGCAATCGGCAATCCTGCAAGGGGATTTTGTTTGTTGGGCAATCAGACGGTCTAATCCGCCGAGCAATGCACCGCCCCCGGTCAAGACGATTCCCCCCGAAAGAATATCGCCGACAAGCTCCGGCGGGGCAGTCTCGAGGATTCCCTTAACCTGTGCAACGATTTCCATGGCAAGCGGGAACAATGCCTCATACACGTCCACCTCACTGATTTCGATTGCTTGAGGCAATCCCTTAAGCAGATTCCTACCCTTGAGCGTCATGGTTTTGCCGGAATCCGGTTCGAACACGCACCCGATTTCCTTCTTGACGATTTCGGCGGTCTTTTCCCCGATAAGCAATTTATCACGGTTCATGAAGTACTTCACAATCGCCCGGTCGAACTTGTTCCCCGCAATCTTCAAGGTCGAATCCTTTACAATCCCCCCCAATGAGACAATCGCAACATCGGACGTTCCTCCGCCTATATCCACCACCATAGTCCCGCCCGGGCTCATGATATCAGCCCCCGAACCCAACAACGCCGCAATGGGTTCTTTTATAAGGAAAACCTTTCGCGCACCCGCCGACAATGCCGCTTCGATTACCGCACGATTCTCCACGTCGGTAACGGCAGACGGCACACAGATGACGACCTGCGGCTTAATCATGAGGTTTTTGCTCGCTTTACGCACGAACTCCCGCACCATCATCATGGTCATGTCGTGGTCGGAGATAATCCCGTCTTCCAACGGACGAACCACCTCTATATAATCGGGATTTCTGCCGAGCATCTTGTAGGCTTCTCCCCCGATTGAGATAACTTCCTCTTTTTTCTTGTTATACGCGATTACCGACGGTTCGTTCACGATGATTTTCGTGCCGAGGGTTATAATCGTATTCGCCGTACCAAGGTCGATTCCAATATCCATAGATGCCATTATAGCTATTTCTCCTTTGTCGGATTTCTCAAAAACTCAATTAAAACTTCTTTATCATTCACGCATTTCTCACTGATTACCGCATGAAGCAGCAATTCCAGTTTCTCGCCGACCTCCCTGCCCTTGAACCCAAGCGCGACCAAATCCCCGCCTTTGACCGCCAACCGCTCCAACGAAAAGCACTGATTTTCTGCAATGATTCGTTTTGCAGTTTCGGCGGCTTCCCGAAATATCGTAATGTCCTGCGCTCTCTCGTTGCGCTTCGCCGAATAATCGGCGATATGCACATCAATCAAGCGGAAAAACATTTCTTCCCCAAAGCGATTCAGCAGACATTTGACGGATTTCACATCGGCTTTAACGGGAATGTCGTGGAACTTCACCAAAGTCGCGACTTTATAGAAGGTATCGTTATCGTATTTCAGTGAACGCATCACCCGCCGCGCAATTTGTTCGCTCACCGCCGGGTGTCCCTTAAACGAACCGTGAGAACCCCCGTCGGCATCTTCGATAAGCCGAAAACAAGCAGGTTTCCCCAAATCATGGAACAGCAAGGCAAGCCGTGTGACTTTATCCCGCGGGGCAGAATCGAGAGCGTTCAGCGTATGAGTAAGCACGTCACGGTCATGATAAACCGAACGCTGGTCAAAGTCTTTGCAGTCGGCGATTTCACTGATGAACTCAGCGAAAACCTCGGCATAATCATAAATAACCCCGCTGACTTCTCCCATGACCAGTTTATTCAACTCGGCGGCGATTCTTTCCCCCGAAATACCTTTAATCAGACCCTTCAATCCCCGAACCGCCGCCGCCGTGTTTTCTTCAACAGAAAATCCGTACACCCCCGCGAACCGTAAAGCCCGAAGAATCCGCAAACCATCTTCACCGAAACGTTTATGCGGCTCTCCCACCGCACGAATCAGCTTGTTATCTAAATCCCGTCTTCCGCCGAAATAATCACACAGTCCCGCCTTCTCGGAATATGCCATGGCATTAACCGTGAAATCTCTCCGGCTCATATCTTCACGAAGGCTTCGCGTGAAAGTCACCGAATCGGGGCGGCGGTTATCGGAATACTCACCGTCAACCCGAAAAGTCGTAACCTCACAGACCAATCGCTGTTCGCCGCTACAGCAAGTCTTGTTTGCAACGGAATCATCAACCACCACCGTAACCGTTCCGTGCTGAAGCCCGGTATCGTGGATTGTAAAGTCTTCGTGCATGAGTGATTTCTTCATCTCGTCGGGGGTTGCCGAAGTCGTCACATCGTAATCATCAGGGGTCAACCCCAACAACGAATCGCGAACACACCCGCCGACTGCGTAGGCTTCATACCCGGCAGATTCCAGCGCGTCAATTATTTTCTTTACATAATCGGGCAGCTTCATGCAAACCTTGCCATCAATTTCTCGCATTTCTCGATGACCGCCGACGCGTCCTCACCGTTCGCCAAGAAAAACTCCCCGTCCTTGTAACGAACTTCGCCGTTTACCATGGTCATTCTCACAACGCTCGTATCCCCCGAATAAACGATATTCTTGACTATATTGTTGTGCGGTCGCATAGAAGGCAGGTCGAGGTCGATTAACACCATATCGGCTTTCTTGCCGACTTCGATACAATCGGCATCCTTCAACCCGAACGACTCTGCCGAATTTGCCATAGCCCAACGCAGTGCGTCATAAGCCGAACATGCCGCAGCATCATTCATGAGGTGCTTTTGCAGCGTACAAGCGAAGTACATCTCACGGAACATCGACAACGCATTGTTCGAAGCCGCTCCGTCGGTTCCGAGTGCGATTTTTATGCCTTTTTCAGCCATTTTCATCAGCGGTGCAATGCCGGATGCCAACTTCAAATTCGAACCCGGGTTGCTAATCGCATATATACCGCGTTTCGCCATAATGTCCATGTCATCGTCATCAACATGAACAGCATGGAATGCCCCGCCGCCGTGTTCCCACATTCCGATTTCCTCGAAAAGCCGTGCAGGAGATTTTCCGTGACGTTCTATACAACCCTCATGCTCGGATTTAGTTTCACTCATATGACAGAAAATCGGGCTTTCATACTTTGCGACAACCTCGGCAAGTTCCCGAAGATTCTCGATTTTATTGGTATATTCGGCATGGAATCCGAGATTGTATGCCACAAGCGGATTGAATTTGTTGAAGCGTTCATAACAATCGCACATACGAGCGACACCGTCGTCTCCGTCGAAATCCATGACCGAGCCGCACAAGGTGAATCTGAATCCCGTATCAACCGCCGCATTAGCCACCGATTCGGGTGCCATGTACATATCGAACGCCGCGGTAGTCCCGCCCGAAAGGTATTCGAGAACAGCCAGTTTCGTGAACCAATACACATCATCGGGAGTGAGTTTGCCTTCCTGCGGGAAGACCTGCTTATGCAGCCATTCATGCAGTGGAAGGTCGTCGGCGCGGGAACGCAAAAACGTCATAGCCGAGTGGGTGTGGGCGTTCTTGAAAGACGGCATAAGCAGACCGCCCTTACAGTCAATTTCTTTAAATGCCGAACGTCCTTCGGAACCCTCCGAAGTCACGGGGAAACCCTGCCCCTGAGACTGATTCAACAACTCCGAACAATTATTCTTACAGACATGGTCACAGACTTTTTGAATTATTCCGTCTTTGACAAGAACCGTTCCGTTTTCCGTCACCGAAAAATCACGGTTGAGAATCTTTGCGTTATATAATTTAATAGTCATCAGTAAGCTTTCCCCCAATATACAAGAATTTCCGCGGGCTTGCCGCAACACACGCAGGCATATGCCTGATTAGTTTTACCGCCCTCAGGCTGCTCAATAGGAATACACCTGCTCCCCACCCCGGTCTTCTCCTTGACTTCATCCTCGCAATCCTCCGAGCCGCACCACATCGCCTTGACGAATCCGTCGCCGTTTTTCGACAGAACGTCTATAATCTCGTCAATATTACCGCAAGTGTAAGTTCTTGCCTCTATATTCGCAAGGCATTTCTCATAAAGTCCTTTTGATAATGCGCCCAGTAACCGGGAAACGGATTGTTCCAAATCATCCAGGTTTATGAACGATTTCTTTCCTTCGTCATCTTTGGTCAAGTCCCGCCGAACGATTACACATTGATTCTGTTCAATATCTTTCGGACCGATTTCCAAACGAAGCGGAACACCCTTCATCTCGTATTCGGCGAACTTCCACCCGGCGGAATTATCGGAATCATCCAGTTTAACCCGGAATCCCGCCGATTTCAATTGCGATTCTAACCCGCGTGCCTTGTCTAGAACGCCTTCTTTATGCTGGGCAACCGGGATAATCACAACTTGAATCGGTGCGATGTTAGGCGGAAGCACCAAACCCGAATCGTCGCCGTGCGCCATGATAATCCCGCCGATTAGACGAGTACTCACCCCCCAGGAAGACTGGTGCGGGTGCTTGAAAGTGTTGTCCTTGTCGGTGAAGGTGATGTCGAATGCTTTAGCGAATCCGTCCCCGAAATAGTGGGTTGTTCCCGCTTGCAATGCCTTTCCGTCGTGCATGAGTGCTTCTATGCAATAGGTCGAAACCGCACCGGCGAACTTGTCGGATTCGGTCTTCTTGCCCTTGATTACAGGCATATTCAAGTCTTCGGCACAGAAGTCGGCGTAAACATCCAACATTTGCTCGGTCTCGTGAATCGCTTCTTCGGCAGTCGCGTGGATTGTATGCCCTTCCTGCCACAGAAACTCTCTCGAGCGCAGGAACGGGCGGGTGGTCTTCTCCCATCGAACCACCGAACACCATTGATTGTAAAGTTTCGGCAAATCACGGTATGACTTTATTATATTAGAGTAATGCTCACAGAACAACGTCTCGGAAGTCGGACGAACGCAGAGTCTCTCGGCAAGCTCTTCACTCCCGCCGTGCGTTACCCACGCAACTTCCGGCGCGAACCCGACAACGTGGTCTTTTTCTTTGTTCAGCAGACTTTCGGGAATAAACATCGGCATATAAACGTTCTCGTGTCCGGTATCTTTGAATCGTTTGTCGAGCAATCGCTGAATGTTCTCCCATATAGCGTAGCCGTACGGACGAATCACCATGCACCCCTTAACCCCGGAATATTCGATTAACTCGGCTTTCTTGACTATGTCGGTGTACCATTTTGCGAAATCCTCATCGCGTGATGTGATTTCTTCTACTAATTTCTTTTCTTTTGCCATTTTTCTGAACAGCCCCCCGATTTTTTAAAAATTTTTCTCTTTGAGTTTTTTACGAAATTTTTTACGATTTTTTTCTTTTCTCATTATACACTAAAATGAAGTCGGTTTCAAGCGAGTTTGAAATTTTTGTTTGAATTTTTTGCGTTTGCTCTTTTCTTTTTGCGAAATTTATGTTATACTGTATTCTAAATAGATTCTAAATAGATTTATAACGAGGTGATTAAGTTTGGCTTTTGAGTCGATTTCAGGGGTCAGAATCAACGACCAGAACGCTAACCGCGCGTTCGTCTTCGCCGATTACTTTTCGGTTTATGAAGATTTACAGAATGTCGAAGAAATCCCGATGGTTTTCAACTGGGGCGATTTTACCGCAATAGCCGAAACCAAGAACGAGTTCGTGCTTGATAACGGCGTGCGGGTTTTCAACATACCCAAATCACTTATCGATGACCCGGTTACACTGATTCGAGTCCGGGCTATCGTCGAAGGGGCGATTGCCGCAAACCCGGGAATAGATTACAAGTTCGGTAAGCGAATCCTCCCCCCGAAAAATCTCTGCATCGGTTATGAAGTCCCGGTCGATGCCTACATTGCAATCGGTGCATACCGGGAAAACGAAATCAACAATTCCAACGTAGTCCTCAAGTATTCGGGGTTCGATAAGTTGATTTGGATTTTCTCCCCGATTGTAGCGATTGCGGCGTTCGTCTTGCAGATGCTCTTCTTCGGGAGTTTTGCGGGCGAATCCGAAGGGGTGAATTCAAATCTGCTCCAGATTCTTGTAATCTCATTGTTTGCGGGGTTAGCGGTGGGAATGTCAATCTACCTCTTCTGCATTTACGGCGCAAAGACGCTGTACGGCAAAATCCTGCGGGAAGACCCTGCCGTCCTGGAGGAAATCACTTTCGTGGTCTGCGAAGAGGGTTTCATGGCGGCAGAAAGCGAAGTCTACGACCTTTCGTCGATTATACGCTGGCAACAGGTCGCCTACTTTGTCGAAACAACCCATGTTTATATAATCTTTACCGGCAATAAAGCCGTGTTCTGGTTGCCGAAACGGCTCTTCCCCAAAGAACTGCATAAAGAACTGGGCGATTTCATCGAAGGCAAGCTGCTGCAAAAAAGCTAAACAAGGGCTCACGGGTCGGCGGCTTCGCCGTCGAGCAGGTATCTGGCAGGTATCTAAGCAAGACTAAAATATCAAAGAAAAGGCGGCAATGAGTAAGAATATGAATCCGAATGTTTCAATCACGACCATGAATGTATCCGGCAGGAATTTTGTCTTCGCGAACGTCGTACGCTCGATGAGTCAAATTGGTTTTTTTCGGCACTCATCTAATCTGAACACAACTACGGACATTTTCTTTATTGAGAAAGAGCCGATTCTCAAAATCATAAATCCTAATATAAACGATGAGTTTCATAACAAATCAATCGAACAGATTTCGGGCGCGGAAAAATGCTCGGACTTTATTCAGGTGCGGCTTTCCACCGCCTGTGACAACGTTTTCGGATACAATCAAGGACTGGAACGTACGCTTATTCCCGTGCTTGAACTGTTTAAACCCGGACTGTACGTGCTTCATGAAGCGCAAATGCAGCCCTGTGACGGAAACGGCGGATTCTTCTGGAATGCTTACGGTGTAAAAAAAGAAATCAACGGCACTTCCGACAAGAACGCGGTAATAGGCAACAGCAGGTATTCACCTTGCTTTCTCGTTCCCACTCACCAAGCATCGAACTTCCAGGCTAAACGAATGTACTCCGAATCCGATAAGTTTAAACTCGGCAAAAAGCCCGGCGGAATCGCCGTCCACATTTCGGGAATGTTTTCGGCACTCCTCACCGGACATCATACCGCAACGGCGGCACTCGCTAACGATACCGACTTCCGGTGCGTTGTAATCGAACCCGTCAATGAAGTTGTGTACGACAACTCGAAAAAAGGCAAAAAAGAACGCCGAATCACCGCATTATCCTGCCCGTACGTCACTATTCCGGTTGAAGAACTCCCGGCGGGCACGTTGGAGCGTTTTCTTATCACACGGAAATATATCAAACCGTTTGATTTCCCCGAAATCCGCACGAAAATCGGCAAACACCTCAAGACGGTCAGCCGAAAAGTGTTCCCGAGCAATGTGTACGAAAAAGCCGAACTTCTCCCCGATTGTGCATTGGTTGAATCGGCGGCGGGAATTGATTCGGTCTCGGAAGAACAGCTTACGGCTTTACTTGCGGGTGAATCTATGTACGACGGCGAATATATCGTCTCAAACAATTATTATTCAAGCATTGTTGCCGTCACGAATTACCTGCAAACCGCCGACTTCAAACGGTTCTTGAGTTTCGCGCTTGAACTGCTCAAAAACGATGAACTTGCCGCAGTTCACAAATACGTTGCGGAACGCCTGCTCACGGTAATGAATCCTGCGGTTTATGAGTTTTTCGCCTCGGTTGAATCATCGGGCGAAGACACGGGTATAGTCGGCGAAATAGCCGACAAGTACGTGAAACGCTGGAAAGAACATTCAGAGCGTAAGGCGAAACTCGATGACGGCTATCACAAAAAAAGACAGAAGAAAAGCAACACCGCGCAAGCCATCGCCGAATCAAGAGGAATCGCAACGCTGGAGGCGGCAGTCCGCAACATCGGAGATATGCCGCGGAGTGATAACCGTTGAATCTCGTGAAGAAAAGCTGTATCATAGTTGCAGCGGGAGATTTTAACGGACTTAACAACAATTTCACCGCCGACTTTATAATCGCCGCCGATGCGGGATACGACCATCTGGTAAAGTTCGGGCTGAATATCGACCTGCTAATCGGTGACCTTGACTCGATTGCAGATTTTGAAACCGTTTGCGAAAAAAGCAAAAACATCGAGATATTGAGATTTCCGTCCGAGAAAGACGAATCCGACCTGGAATTGGCGGTCGCCGAAGCGTTAAGGCGCGGTTTTGACTGCTTCTACATCTATGGGGGATTAGGCAAACGACTCGACCATACCTTAGCGAATATATCCGTACTGGCTTCCCTTGCCCGCAGAGGTGTGACGGCATGGCTAATCGGAGAGGGCGAAGTTGTCACTGCTGTCACTAACGGAAAAATCACGCTTTCACCCGGAAAATCAGGTATAATGTCGCTGTTTCCGATGGGGGGGAAGGCATCCGGGATTAGTTTAGACGGATTCAAGTATCCGCTTGACAATGCCGATTTGTACGACCATTCCACCCGGGGCCTCAGTAATGAGTTCATGGGAGAAATCGCAACGGTGGAGGTGCTTGACGGAACGCTGATTGTGATTTTAAGCTAATTTTTTGCTGTTCAAAAATATTATGACAAAAATTTTTTTAAGCTATTGACAAGCGAGGAAAAATCGTATATACTTTATTGGTTAGTCGGAAAATCAGAAAACAATTTTTTAATTTTAGAAAAAGGAGGGGTTCAAAATGAAAAGGACTTATCAACCGAAGAAACGCCAAAGACAAAAGGAACACGGCTTCAGAAAAAGAATGGCAACGAGAAGCGGACGCAAGATTCTTTCCGCGAGACGGGCAAGGGGCAGGAAAACCCTGTCTTACTGAGATTTGCATACATCATGTGCGAATTAAACAAGCTCGATTTTTCTAAAAATCACACGGCTGTCAAAGAAAGTCGAGAGTTTCAGTTCTTGTTCAAAAAAGGGAACAGCCATGTAACGTATGGGTTTGTATGCTACTATTCCGCAAACCGCCTGGGTCAAAACAGGTTGGGGGTAGTTGCAAGTAAAAAAGTAGGAAACGCAGTCAAACGCAACCGCGCGAAGCGCGTGATTAGAGAAGCGTTTCGGGTTGCGGCAGCGAAACTGAATTCAAAGACGGACAAGCGTTACGACTTTGTGTTCGTAGCGCGCGGAAAAACCCCCTATTTGAAATCCGGGAAGGTTCTCGCTTTGATGGAGGGTTTCTTCGACAAAATCACTGCGGATTTCCGGGGTTAAGACTTTCGGAATTATACGGAATTAAATAGAATATATTATGAAGCATCTGTTTATCCTGCCTATACGTTTATACCAACTCACACTGTCGAGAATTTTGCCGCCTATGTGTCGGTTCACTCCAAGCTGCTCCCAGTACGCCATCACCGCTTATGAGCGTTTCGGCGTGGTAAAGGGCAGCTATTTGGCGTTGCGGCGAATCCTGCGCTGTCACCCTTTTAACGAAGGCGGGTACGACCCTGTCCCCACCGTTCCGACAAAGGGAATACAAAAAATTAAGGAAAAACCTGAATGAATTTTCTTTTCACTTTATTCGCCCCGCTTCTGGGGATTCTCATGCGCGGGTGCTATCTGCTTGTTCAGAACACCGGGGTCGCGATTATTCTTTTCACGATAATCATAAAGATTGCCATGTTCCCGCTTTCGCTGAAACAGCAGAAGAGTTCGGCTAAAACCCAGATTTTCATGCCCAAAGTACGCGAATTACAAACCAAGTACCGCAACAATTCCCAAAAGATGAGCGAGGAAATGCTCAAACTGCAAAAGCAAGGGTATAATCCCATGGGGGGATGTCTCCCCGGACTTTTGACCATGCTGATTCTCTTCGGGGTGTTGGGGGTGGTCTATAAACCCATGACTTATTTCGAGAAAATCCCGGGAGAACAACTCGACAAAGTTGCCGAAGTCGCTATGGGGGTTGAGCTTGACGAGTTCCTCACAATCGAAAACGATAAAATCGTCCTGACTAACACCGAAAACGAAAACAACCCCGAAATCACAAACTACGAAAAGGTCGAACCACTCACCAAAGAAAGCGGTGAGTACAAAGACCGCGAGAAGACCCTCACGTCCCAATACGGCGCACTCCAAGGGGAATTACGCATAATCGGCGTTTATAAGAACAACCCGGAGAAATTCAGAGGAGTCGGGATTACCCAAGACACCCTCGACACACTCGACCGTCTTGAATCCAGAATCGTCTTCCTGGGGATTGACTTCAGCCGAATACCATCAACCAGCGAAAAGCCGATTTTCCCGCTTATATTAATCCCGATTCTGTCGTTTATTTTTGCGGCATTACAGACGATTATCATGCAGGCGATTCAAAAGAAGACTTCACCGGAAACGGCACAGCAAATGGGCGGAATGAAGTATATGTTCTATTTCCTGCCGTTCCTGTCACTGATGATTGCTTTCCAGTTCCCTGCCGGCGCGGGATTCTACTGGACGATTTCGTCTATACTGGGGATTGCGCAAACGTTGCTTATTCACGTGATGTTCCCCCCTGCGAAGCTGCGGGAAGAAGTCTTGTCGGCACTCGAAAAACAGGGCCACAAGTTCGATAACGTGATTGTAATCGAAAAACAAGACGGAAAGACCACCACCAAGAAAGCATCGGAAATGTCGTCCGCCGAGAGGAAGGAATACTTCAGAAAAAAACTGGAGGAAGCACGAAAAGCCGACCTGGAAAAATACGGCGAAATCGGCAATACTCCTAATGATAATAATCAAGAGAAAGAGGATTAGTATGGAAAAAATCGAGATATTCACAGGAAAAACATTTGAAGAAACCAGGGAATCAGCAGCAACCGCGTTCGGCGCGGATGAGCAGGACATCAATTTTGAAATAATAGAACAGCCCAAAAAAGGTCTGTTCGGTATGAAGGGTGAGTTTCGGGTAAGGGCGATTTATACTCCGCCGGCGGGTTCAACGGCGAAAACGCCTGCCGTTTCCGTATCTGCCGCTTCTCCTTCAACCCCGACTGCCGACTCCGCTGCAAAAACAACCGGCGAACCGGTTTCGATGACGGCGGAACTACAACGCATAATCGACTATGTTTCGCGGATTGTTATCGGCATGGGCGCAAAAGACTTCACCACCGAAGTGAAAATCAAGTCGGACGGTTCACTCAGAAACCCCGATGAAGACTGCTACGTCCTCAACATTGTCGGAGATAATCTCGGAATTGTAATCGGCAGAAGAGGGGAAAATCTCGACGCGCTCCAGTACCTCGCTATTCTCGCCAACAATCGGGGGGGAGAAGGGGAACGTCTACGCTTAATCGTGGACTGCAACGGCTACAGAGAAAAACGTGCAACCGCACTGGAAGCACTTACTATACGGGTTAGCGAAAAAGTACTCAAACAAGGCAGACGAGTCACGCTTGAACCCATGAATCCGTATGAACGGCGCGTAATCCACAGCAAAGTCGCGGGAATCGCAGGAGTTTACTCAACCTCTACCGGGGAAGAGCCGTACAGAAAAGTCGTCATCTCGGCAGAACTCCCGAAACGTCGCTCTAACAACGATAACACTTCCGGAAACGAACGCAACCGAAACGAACGCTCAAATAATCGAGATAATCGAGATAATCGGGGCGGCGGCAGAAGCAGGAACTCCGGGCCGATGATTTCAGGGCGGGAATACAAGCAATCGACGGGGTACTCGACTTCTTTTGAGCGGGAATACAAACGCACATTGAGCGAATCGCCCGAGATTTCGCAAGACACGGTTGATATCGAAAAAAATACCGGTCTTTACGGCAAAATCGAACTGTAATAGAAAACAAAAAGCGTTCCGCTGATTAGGAACGCTTTTTTGTATAAAAAAATTTTTTTTGCCCAGAATATAGCAAGTCAAGATGAAAAACAGATGAAAAATATATTTAGAGGTGATTCTTATGCCGGCAATTACATTGAACGAAGAAAACTTCGAAAAAGAGGTAAAACAGTCGGGATTACCCGTACTGGTCAGCTTTCATTCGGGCGAGCGTAAATCCCCCGAAAAATCCCCGGTAGACTGTGTCAGCGAACGCATGAGCGGACTCCTGAAATGCTGTAAAATCAACGCGGGGAGCAATCCGCGGTTGACCGGCAAATATCGAATCCGCAAACTGCCGACGATTCTCCTGTTCAAAAGCGGGAAAGTCACCGACACAATCGTCGGCGAAACCCGAACCGAACAACTAATGCGGATTCTTCAATAATCCAACTCCGAAAGCATTTTGCCGAAACTCCGCCCGAACAACTCCCCTGCGTATAACGCCTGGTCAAGCGTGTTTCCGTGAGAACCGATTTCGATTAGAAGTGAACCCGGCGACAAATGCAAATTATAGTTGCAATACTGGAACAAGAGCGAACGTGTCAGCCCCGGATTGTCCGACTCGACTTTGCTTTGTATGCGACCGGCCAGACGAAAATTTTCCATAAAATGGGGAACGCCCCAATTCCCGTCATCGGCAGGGGAAATAATCATGATTTGCGCCGCTTCCCTTCCGTTGACTTCGGCAACCGCGGCTACGGGATTTCCGTCGGATTCAATTGCATCACGGTGAATATCCAACACGATTTGAATCGACGGATACTCCTCCAGAATCGCCTTGACGGTATCGGCACTCCTGGTATACGCCCCCGAATAAACAGGATAATCGTGGAGCGTTCCGTCATGTATAACGGTGAAACCCTGTTTCGCAATTTCCTCGGCAATCTTCGCACCGACCGCTACTATGTTCTTGTCGGAATCCACCGTACGGAATATATAATCGGTATTAAACCGCGAATCGTCCGACGGACGAAATCCCTCGGTGGTGTGGGTGTGTATGATTAAAACCTGAGGTTCGCTCACGTTTTTCACGGGTTTGAAACTGAGGGGTTTTCGGCTTTCCCGCAACAAGACAGAATCAGCGATGTCGGTGGTGTTCCTCACCCTGCCGCCACCGTCGAGTTGCAGATAATCACGGCTTAATTCCGGTCGGAAGGTCATCTTGGTAACTTTACCGTTACCCGCTGAAAACACGCTCAAATCCTCCGAATAAAACGAGATGTTCTGCGACATCACCGGCAGAGCTTCGTCTGAATTGGACTTTTCGGAAGATTTGTCGGGCTGCTTCTCGAAAAATTCCTCGATTTCATACGGAAACCCGGGAAACTCAAACGTTTTAACGAAATCGGGGGAATCATTGTTGTTCAAGTCGATAAAATTAAGGTTAGAACCGTATTCGTCAAGGGTGTACATCATACGCGTTCCGTTATTAATCGGCGAAATCGTAACCGTGGCAGGCTCATGCGTGGAAGAACGTCCCGGAATCTGCAAAACCCCGGAAATACCGAAAAAATCCTCACTGACGGAAAACGCCGCCAATGGTGAAATAATTACCGCTAAACTACACGCCAACATCTTATTGAATATACGCCGCTTGAAAAATCGCATAAAAACCCCGCCCCCTTTCTCATTACACATTTTACATTATATGAGAAGGGGACAGGGTTTAATACTGCTTTTACAAGCGAATTAAGGGCGAATTAAGGGATTAAATCGAGAATACACCCGTCCCTGCAAATGAATTGGTTTCCGTCTCCCGACATGAGTTTGGTATCGGCACCGCAGACCTCGCAATTACGCTGTTTACCGCACCCGGAAGCCGCTAATACAGCGGCAATAAGAACCGCTGTCGCAATTAAAGTAAGAAAACGTTTCATAACCCGACCGCCTTTCCGGATTTACTTAAACCACACTCTAATTTATTTTCTGAATCCTTCCAGTGATTTCTCTATTCCCGATAACTTTTCCTGTGCTTTCGCCAGTTTCGCCCGCTCGTTCTCGACTTGTTGCGCAGGTGCTTTCGTGACGAACCCTGTGTTCGACAACTTCTTCGAAATAAATTCAACATCTTTACGTGCTTTGTCGAGTTCCTTTTCCAACCGCTCTATTTCCTTCGCTTTGTCAATGAGTTCACCCATCGGCAGAAACGCCCGCGCCGACGGAGTCACGATGATTACGCTGTCTTCGGGCGGTATAACCGTCTCACCGACTTCGAGATTAATACAACCCGCCAATTTCTCGAAGAAATCCGCGCTTGATTCAAATAATCGCAGGTCTGCCGCCTCGATTTTAAGGGAAACCCGCTTGCCGGGCGGGACGTTCATCTCGCTCCTCCTCGCACGAATCGCACTTATAAGCTCAACGACTTTATCGAAATCGGCTTCGGCTTCGGCAAAATCGAGATGTTCACTGTACTCGGGGAATCTCGACACCATGATACTTTCAGGGGGGTCATAATCACAACCCAAAACCGACACACGCGGCATTGCCTGCCAGATTTCCTCGGTAATAAACGGCATAAACGGATGAAGCAGTTTTAACATTCCGTCCATAACGTAGAGCAGTACGGGGATTGAATCCGTACGCGACTTAACCAGTTCGATATACCAGTCACAATAGACTCCCCAGATAAAGTCATGGACTTTTCCTGCGGCAACGCCTAAGTCATACCCATCCAGATTCGCCGTAACTTCCCGCACTAAACGGTTAAACTTCGACAAAACCCACTTATCTTCTATCTGAAGACTTTCTGATTCCAACGCAACTGTCAACTGTCCATTGTCAATTGTCAATTGTCCGTCAATTTTCATCTGAATAAACCGTGCGGCATTCCAAAGCTTATTCGCGAAGTTCCTGGAGGCGGTCACTTTGTTTTCACTCCAACGAACGTCGGAGTCCTGACTCACCCCGAAAACCATAGTCATGCGGAGTGCGTCGGCACCGTACTTATCGATTACGTCGAGCGGGTCTATTCCGTTACCCAACGATTTTGACATTTTTCGTCCCTGTTCGTCACGTACGAGACCGTGAATAAAAACATCTCTGTACGGAACATCGTCCATGAATTTCAACCCCGTGAAAATCATGCGTGCCACCCAAAACGGAATAATATCATAACCTGTAACTATCACGTTAGTGGGGTAGAAGTATTCGAGTTCGGGTGTTTTTTCAGGGAATCCCAAAGTAGAAAACGGCCACAAAGCCGAGCTGAACCAGGTATCCAGCGTATCTTCATCTTGAACGACCTTCGCGCCGCACTTGGGACAGGCTTCCGGGGCGGTTTCGGTGACGGTTACGTGTTCACACCCGGAATTCAGGCAGTAATACGCAGGGATTCTGTGTCCCCACCAGAGCTGACGTGACACGCACCAATCGCGAATATTCTCCATCCACTGCATATACACATTCTCGAAGCGTTTCGCCGCCCAATGCAGCCGACCATCGCGAACAACCTCCATAGCGGGTACGGAAAGCGACTTTTCGGGGTGGTTCATGCTGACGAACCACTGAAGACTCGCCCGCGGTTCAACCACGACTCCGCAACGCTGACACCCGCCGACGTTGTGCTTGTGCGGTTCGACTTTGACTAACAGTCCCTCCGCTTCCAAATCGGCAACTATGGCTTTTCGCGCGGCATAACGCTCGAGTCCCGCATATTTGCCGCCATTCTCTGCATTTATAACCGCCGAATCGTCCATCACATTCACCAACGGCAGTTGATGACGCATCCCGACTTCGAAGTCGTTGGGGTCGTGTGCCGGTGTGATTTTGACCGCCCCCGTCCCGAAATCTTTATCTACGTATTCATCGGCAATGACCGGAATCTCACGTCCTGTCAAAGGCAGAAGCAACATCTTCCCGATTAAATGCTTGTATCTGTCGTCTTCGGGGTGGACTGCCACCGCCGTATCGCCGAGCATTGTTTCCGGGCGGGTGGTAGCGACTTCTATAAAATCAACTTGCCCTGCTCCGTCCGCGAGGGGATACTTGATATGCCAGAAGAATCCGTCTTTCTCCTCGTACTCACACTCTATATCCGAGATTGAGGTACGGCAATTCGGACACCAGTTTATGACCCGTTCGCCGCGATAAATCAAACCTTCATTATATAAATCGATAAAGACCTTCTGCACCGCCGCCGAACAGCCTTCATCCAGGGTGAAGCGTTCCCGCTCCCAATCGCAGGAAGAGCCTAACTTCTTGAGTTGTTGTACTATAGTGCCGCCGTAAATTCGCTTCCACTCCCAGGCACGCTTAAGAAAGCCGTCCCTGCCGATATCTTCCTTGGTGACACCATCGGCTTTCATCGACTCGACTATCTTCGCCTCGGTCGCGATTGAAGCATGGTCGGTTCCCGGCAACCATAGGGTGGAATACCCCTGCATACGCTTCCACCGAATCAAGATGTCCTGCAGGGTGTTGTTCAGTGCGTGACCGCTGTGAAGCTGCCCCGTGATATTCGGCGGCGGAATCACTATACAGTAGGGTTTCTTGGATTTGTCTACCACAGCACGAAAATAGCCTTTTTCCTCCCATTCGGCATAGATTCGCCCCTCGAAGTCTTTCGGGGAATAGGTTTTGTTCAGTTCTTTCATTTATCGTGATTGTCCTTTCGAAAAGTTTTTCGCTGAAATGTGCTTGACATTAACACAAAGCTATGATATAATTAAAACCAACAAGGGTACACCGTCGGAATACGGTCACCCTCTACGCATTGGTTCAAAAATAACCGCGTCTTTGGGGGAGGCGGTTATTTCCTTTTTTTATGGTCGAGCTTGATTATTTCTACGAACTTACATAGAACTAACACCAGAGTAAGTATCTCTAACGTTGTCATCGACTTCACCCCCTTTTCAGAGGGAGGACTTGACCGCATACCGTGTTTTTACCGTGGCATACCCTTGCGTTATTCCAGTATAAATTAAACAGCGATTTTTGTCAAGTTTTTTGCTGAAATTTATGACGGATTAACGTACAATGTCTTGTTATTCGTGAATATCACGTACCCCGGCTTCGAACCGCCGGGCTTTTTCACGAATTTCGCAAAAGTATAATCCACGGGAACACGGCTTGATTCTCGTGCTTTTGAGTGTTGTGCGGCTATAATCGCCGCCTGCATAATGACTTCCGGGGGAGGGTTCTCCCCATCACACCGAAGAATCACGTGAGAACCCGCAATATCCTTGGTATGAAGCCATATATCGTTAGGTTTCGCAACCTTGAAGGTCAACTCATCATTCTGCTTGTTGTTTCTGCCCACCAAAACCTCGAAACCCGTAAAACCCTCACCATCACCGCCCGCCGTAAACTTCAGCGGAGGGAGCGGTTTACTCTGTTTCGATTGTTTCGGCTGTTTTCGATTTTTCGTCCCGCCCGACGTTCTCCTCTGCCCGATTTCCTCTCGCAGGGCACTGATTTCAGCATCGCTGACCGCCCTGCTCGCCGCGTCTATGACCGAATCCAGGTACAACAACTCGCATTCGCCTTCAGAAATCAGCTCCCGCAGTTTCTTCTCGGCAGTGTCGAGCTTTCTGTATGCCGAATAGTACTTCTGCGCGTTCTGTTGCGGAGAAAGGCGTGAATCCAGCTTGATTTCTTCTTCTCCGCCGGTGACATAGTTCTCACATTCCAGAACCCGGTCGCCTTTTTTTAGTCGGTATATATTCGCATAAATCAAATCACCGAAGAGTTTCAGTTTCTCACGCTCTTTACACTCAACCAGTTCCAGCCGCTGATTTTCGAGTTTTCTCAACAACCGCTCATACGAATTGTTCAGCCCCTTCATCATATCGCCCGAACGTTGTTTCAACCGTTCAACCGCCGACTTCTCCGCGAAGAATCTGTCGAGCAGTTCGTTCGCACTCTCCACCCGCAAAGTGCGCATAACGTCCCCGTACTGGTGAATCGGCATGAAACAGAAGTCCCGCGGCTTACCATCAGAATCACTGACCAACGTGATTTGCGGATTGTTCTGAAGCAAGGTCTCTTTCGCCTTATGCAGAAACTCCCTCAATCGCCGTTGATTTTCCTCCGCATAAAACAGTGCTTCCCTCACGAATATGGGTGAAACCCCTTCCAGTTGTTTTAAGAGGGTTTTGTCCTGCAATGACCATTCTGTGCCGTCTATATCGCAATCAAGAAGACAATACCGTGAAGAATCCCTTGGTGGGGCAACATACTCCAGATTAGGCAGAACCTGCCGTGTCTGTGACACGTCGATTCCCACCCTCTTGATTGAGTCTATAATCCCACCCGAATCGGCGTTGATTAGTATAATGTTGCTTGTTCTCCCCATAATCTCGATTATAAGCCGATTATTAACCGTGTCCCCGATTTCATTGGTGCAGATGAAGTCAAACCCGAGAATCCGCTCGAGTCGGTCTTGCGTAACGGCGTTCAGCCGTCCGCTCCCGATATGTTTGCGCAACATCATACAGAACATCGGCGGGGGACGGTGAACCGCCGCGGATGATTCAGCTTCATAAGGGGTTAATCCCGAAGCCGACAGCGACGTTAAGCACACCCGCGCCGACATGGGATTCGCGGAGAAGAGTATTCGGCGATATTCCCCCCCAACCCGAAACGATACAATCACTTCGTCCCGTGACGGTTGGTGAATCTTATCAACCCTCGCCCCCGGCGGAAGTTTGTCTTGTATTTCGGTTTTTACGATATGTAAAAACCCGCCGTCTAATGACATAACGTTTCCTTTCGTTGCGTCGTTGCGCTCTAATTAAAAAGCATAATCAACAGTACTTAACTACATCGACGCTATTAACCGATTTCTCGACCGTGACACCGGGGAACTCCTCCCGCAGTCTCTCGACTAAATACTCGCAGAATATATCCTCGGTATGAAAATGCCCCGCATCTATCAAGGTCAAGTCGTGATTCGCCGCATGGGTGAAGGTGTACCACTTCACGTCGCCGCAGATGTAGGCATCGCACCCCGATTCGAGTGCCTTATCAGTCAAGAAGTCCCCGCCGCCGGAACACAGTCCCACCCGCTTTATCGTGCGATTTGAATCGGTATAGCGGACTACGCTGCATTTGAAGGCTCTCTTGCACTTTTCTGCCAACTCTTGAGGGGTGAGCGGACTGTCTAACTCCACAATTCGCCCGAACCCTGTTTTGTCGGGATTTTCGGGACTCAATACAACTTGCGAAGCAGGAAATCCCAGTAAATCCAACATTATATCGGTTGTACCGTAGTCGGCAACATCGAAATTCGTGTGCGCCGCAATAAAATTGATGTTATGACGAATCATAGCATGGAGCGGCTCACCTTTCGGGATTTTGCTGACAGGGCGATACATCAGCGGGTGATGCGTGATTATGAGTTCCGCGCCCTTTTCGGCGGCTTCGGCGATTACGTCGTTGGTGGCATCGATTGCCACCAGGATTTTCCCGACTTCTGCGTTTGCAGCCCCGACAATCAAGCCGACGTTATCGTCCTTCGATGCGTTTTTAAACGGCGCGATTCGGTCTAAGTAATTATAGATTTGCTTTACACTGCACATATAGAATTACATACTCCTTTATTTTAGTTGGCGATTTCATTAACGGCAAGCCTGAAGACCGGCAAATTTCGCCCTGCGGCCCTTGTTTAGCTTCTAAAACCTTTTCCTCTCGAATAATCTCGAATTGTAAATCCTTCAACTCCTGCCGCAGAACGTCGGCTTTTGTCATGGGTTGAAGAATCAGCCTGAGTTCCGGCGTTTTGAATCGCTCAGGCATATTTGCGACGATTTCGGCGATGAGTTCGCCGCCCATTCCCGCTATGACCACATCTTCACAAGGCGGGACTTTTTCGAGCCCGTCAGACTGCAACAGAATCACGTCAACCCCTTTATGCGCGACTTCCGTCTCGGCGCGTTCAAGCGGCTTGGGATTGATATCGGTTGCGTATATGAGCGGATTCACCCCTTTTCGTGCCAGATAACACGGGAGGAAGGCATGATCGGTCCCCACATCGCAGACGGTGGTGTCATTCCGTATAAATTCGGCGATTTTTTCGAGCCGCGGGGATAGCTTCTTTAGTTTACGTTCTTTCATTAGATTTGATTATACCAGATTTCCGCAATTATTTCAAGAGGTTTTGTTGGGTTTAAATGGGGGCTACGCCCCCAAACCCCCTCACCTGCGGCGGGAAACCCGCCTTGGTTCGCTAAAGAATGGGGGATTCTCCTCCGTTTAAAGGTCGCGTAGCAGGGTCTCCCTGCGGAGCGACAGGGGGTTTGGGGGATTCTCCCCCATTTCAAAGAAACGGTGCTAACAGTCGGCTGAATCGTTGAAACGCGCGCTTGAATCCGCTCACTTTGTTCAAATCGTCGAGGGTGACTTCCCTGCACTGTGACAGCGTTTTCTTAAAATCCGCATCGATATCTTCAACGATTTTTCCGCCAAAGAAGCAAATCCCGCACTCATAATGCAAATACAGTGAACGATAATCGAGGTTTACCGTCCCCACCATTGCACGTTTTCCGTCAGCCACCAAGTTCTTCGCATGGATAAACCCCGGTGCATACTCGAAAATCCGTACGTTGTTTTCGCACAGCAAGCGATAATACGACTCGGTACAGGCTTTCACGATACGTTTGTCGGCAACATAAGGGGTGATTATTCGAACATCCGTACCGCTCATCGCCGCGGTATACAACGCAGAAAGGATTTCGCCGCCACACATCAGATACGGGGTGGTAACATACAGATACTCTTCCGCCCGCAAAATGAAGTTGATGAAGGTGTGTTCCGCTACGGTAATACGGTCGCGTGGAACGTCTAACATGACGTTTGACACACTTTTCGACTCGGCGGTTGATGATTTATTGTCGTTTTCAACGACTATATTAACACTTGGATAAAAATCGCTGTATTCGATTTTTTCCTTGCCTTTGCCGATAAATTCCCACATGGACAGGAACAGTAGAGTCATGTTCCAGGCGGTGAAACCGTCCACCATAACACCGGAGTCTTTCCAGTGACCGTACATTTCCTTGAGGTTGGCGTACTGGTCGGCGAGGTTGAGTCCGCCGCAAAAGGCGAGTTTGCCGTCAATAGACACGATTTTCCTGTGATTGCGTGCGTTGATTCGTGCCGAGACGAACGGTCGCACCGGATTAAACAATCGGACTTTTATTCCGGCTTTCTCCATTTGTGAGCGGAATCGCCGGGGGAGGGGATAAAGGCAACCCGCACCATCGCAAATAAGACGGACATCTATGCCTTCTGCCGCTTTCCGTGCAAGAACCTCGTAAATACTGTCCCAAACCAGACCTTCTTCGATTATAAAGTATTCGAGGAAGATGTAGCGTTCGGCTTTCTTCATGTGAGCGAGCAGATAGGCAATTTTTTCTTCCCCCACGGGAAAATACACCGGGTTCTCGGTAATCGCGGGGGAAAACCCTACCGTGTTCTTCAAATAATCCGAAATCAACCGCGAACCCTTGTCGAGTTGGGGGGCTTGCGCGGAAGCGGGGATTTCGTGGGACAAAGCACGTTCCAGACATTGAGAGTGTGAATGTGCCACCAACATATCGATTTTTCGCCGATGATAGAAAACGTAGATAATCCCGCCGAAAATCGGCATCAGCATGATAACCGTCACCCATGCCAGCCTGAAAACAGGATGGGATTCCCCGGTTACGATGAACAGAGCACAAATCACGCTTAACGCAATCAGTGCGATTGAGGCGGGAAAGTAGATTCGATGAAGCCCGTATACCAACGCCATGAAGAAAATCACCTGGAATACCACCAACAAAGCGATTACATTAGCGAATCGGGTTGCGTATTTTATAAACATGGTTCTAGTTTTCGCCGTACCGCCTTGATTATACGTATTACTCCTTTAATACCTCTGCCGGTCACCTATTATTCCGTGCAGAATATACTGTCAAAAATTTTTAATTTTTTCTTGACTTTCACTCTCAAGAGTGATATTCTTATAATGAGTATAGTTTTTGAAATTAACAAGAAAAGAGGCAAACAACTTGTTGACTTTATGGGGAAAAACGGGAGGTCCGCGATTCGGCGGCGATAATCGTCTGCCGTTACAAACGCACCTCTCGGACACGGCACATACCGCGGAATTATTGTGGGAATCCTGGGTATCTCCCAATATCAAGCGTTCTGTAATGCCGGATTCTGACTTAGCGAAACGCTTGTTTGTGTTTCTGGCGGGAATCCACGATGTGGGAAAAGCCTCCCCGGATTTCCAGGAGCAGCTACCCGGCGGCAAAAAGCACGCCCTGCTTTCGTATGCGGTCCTGGAACGGCACGGCTTTGAGGAATCACTCTGTGTTATTGTGGGGGCTCACCACGGCGTTCCTCCAACTGTTAAAGAAATTAACGACCTTGAATACATAACGTTCGCCCCTGATTGGATTCATGCTCAAGACGCATTGATGGAACGCGCATTAGACTTCTCGGGGTTGAAAAAGAAAGATATAGCGGAAATTACACTAACTCAGACTACACAGGTGATATTGAGCGGATTGGTCATTATTGCTGACTGGATTGCCAGTAACTCGGATTACTTCCCGGTAGACGAAACGCGCACCGAGTCACGCCGACAAGCACTCGAGGCGTTTTCGCTGTTGGATTTACCGCCGTGTTGGATTCCGGGTGCGTCCGGCGGTGAAAATCTCTATCTTGAAAGATTCGGCATACGTTCTATGCACCCGATTCAGGAGAGCTTGTTAAATATAGTCGAAAACACCGAGCGTCCCGGAATTATCGTGCTGGAAGCCCCGATGGGCGGAGGCAAAACAGAAGCCGCTTTGGTGGCGGCGGAACTCCTCGCAAACCGGACAGGCAGTCGCGGTGTTTACTTCGCATTGCCTACGCAAGCGACTTCAAACGCTATGTTCGGGCGAGTCTTGGACTGGATTAGCAGATTCGATGTGCCAAAGGGCGGGCTTTGCTCGCCCTGCGGAGGAAATTCGGTACGAATTTCCGGAGCTAGAGAGTATAACGGCAAATACAGCGTTCGGTTGACTCACGGACGTGCGATGTTCAACGACGAGTACAGCTTTTTGAAGGTGTCCGATAACTCCAATGCAGAGGTACATGAGTGGTTTTCAGGACGAAAGAAGAGTCTGCTTGCCGATTTTGCAGTCGGGACGGTAGACCATATTCTTATGGCGGGACTGAAACAGAAACATCTTGCGTTGCGTCATTTGGGGTTAGCCGGGAAAGTCGTGGTCATAGACGAGTGTCACGCTTATGACTGCTATATGGAAAGCTATTTGTTAAGGGCATTGAACTGGCTCGGCGCATACGGAGTCCCCGTGATTGTCTTATCGGCGACCTTACCCGATTCACGCAGACGCGCCGTGATAAATGCCTATCTGAATCAAAAGAAAACCGCCGTATTCCCTCAAATGCAATCATACCCTCAGATTACTTATACCGATGCCGATGAAGTCAAGTCTGCTCCGGTTCAAGCGGGGAGTTCTAAGGAGGTCGCGCTGAATCGCCTATGCCGGGATTCTCTTGTGAACACGTTGGAGTCACTCATGTCCGCCGGCGGATATGCGGGTATAATTGTGAACACGGTGCGGCAGGCGCAGGAGTTGTACACGAACATTGTAACGCAATTCGGGGCGGAAAGCGTCACTCTGCTACACGCCGGATTCCTCAATCCGGACAGGCTCACCCGCGAGAAGATGTTGATTGAAATGCTCGGCAAGTCATCGCGAAACCGCACCGGGACACAAATTATCATAGGGACGCAGATATTTGAGCAATCGATGGATATTGATTTCGATGTACTGTTTACCGAACTCTGCCCGATGGACTTGCTGTTACAGCGTATAGGCAGACTTCATCGGCACAACAGGGATTCACGCCCCGAGAAACTTTCCCTGCCGACTTGCTATGTAATGGATGCGTCGGAAGGGGCGGCATTTGTATACGACAAAGAACTTCTTGAGAGGACAGCGTGTGCTTTGCCGGAATCGATTGCGCTCCCGCGCGATATTCCGCGATTGGTTGAAATGGTATACGGTGATTATGAATACAATGCAAAACGCAAGCGGAAAGCCGAGAGCTTCCAGATAAGCAGGCCTATACTCAAAAGTACGCTTATTGGCTGGCTCGGTGAACGGGGCGAAGCCAACATATCGGAGTCGGGCGCGGAAGCGACAGTCCGTGACGGCACGGATTCCTTGGAAGTCATAGCAGTTCAAAAACAAGGGGTCTCACTGCATCTGTTCTCGCACATAAATGACGGAATCGTATTACCGCGGACTACTCCGGATAACGCTTTAGCCAAGATTATCGCCGGTTGCTTTGTCCGATTACCGGGTCTGTACGGCTCCCAAATCGACGAGGTGATTTCCGGGTTGGAAAAGTCAATGCGAGCCGAAGGCATAGCGGAGAGTTGGTATGCCTCCTATTGGCTGAAGGGTTCGCTTGTGTTAATTTTTGACGAGGAATGCAAAGCCACTGTAGGTGAGCATAGTTTTGAATATTCCCGGGAATTGGGGATAAGAAAGGTATGAACCAAAGTATGAACATAAGTATGGACAAGAAGTTTAACCTCATTGACGAGCCGTGGCTGATTGCCGAAGATTCGGGCGGCAAGCGAACGGAGCTGTCATTGCGTAACATTTTCGCAAGAGCGCATGAATTGCGTGCGTTAGCGGGGGAACTCCCTGCACAGGACGTGGCAATTCTGCGGTTGCTGTTGTCAATTATGCACGCTGTGTATACCCGCACCGACGAGTATAAAAAATGCGACATCGTGAAAGAAGCCGCGGATTACTGGAAAGGATTATGGGTTCAAGGGAGTTTCGGCGACGCTATAGACGCTTATCTCACTGACCGGCACGAGCGGTTCTATTTGTTCCACCCGGAAAGGCCGTTCTATCAGATAGCTGATGAGTCTGTCTTTCAGGGAAAGACTTACGGAGTCCGCGGTATTATCGGCGATATTTCCGAGGGCGACAACAAGAAACGGCAATTCGGTGTTCGTCTTGATTCGGACGCTATAGACTATCCGGAAGCGGCACGTTGGCTGATTTACCACAACGCTTTCGATGCCACGGTTGAAACTCCGCAGTACAAGGAGCGGGGATTAAGCAAAAAGATGAACATAAGTTGGTGTGGCGAACTTGGGTTGGTTTACGCAGAGGGCAAAAACCTCTTCGAGACGCTTATGCTGAATTTCGTACTTTTTTGCGACGGGAAAAAGTGGGAAGACGCAAAGGCGGCATGGGAGAAGGATTCCGAGACTGTGCCGTTTAACGAACTGCCGTTACCCAAAAGTCAGATTGAGTTGCTCACCTTGCAGTCAAGGCGGATGAAATTAGTCAGAGTCGGTGAAAGAGTCATCGGGATTCAAAAGGAGGGCGGCGAGCTGTTCGATAAAACGGCAGGCGTGCAAAATCTCGAGCAAATGACCTTATTCCGACAAGATAAAGACGGAAGAGGACTTAATGTTTATCTGCCTAAAAAGCATCGCGAAGAAGCTCAGTTATGGCGCGGATTTGCCGCATTGGTCGGGAAAGCCGCTAAAACATCAACACCGGGTTTGTTCAACTGGATTGAAAACCTGTACGATAAGCGTAATCCGCTGATATCACGTAATGTTTCGGTATGTGCGGCACAAGTTTCATACAAGTCTATGAACGGTTCGGTCAAAGATGTCTGGGGGGATTCGTTTTCAATCCACACCGGAGTTTTCGCTGAACTTGACGGTAGATGGATTAACGAGATTATCAAGGCAATAGACAGGGTTGACAAAATGGTAAGCTGTGTAGGGAAATTAGCTCTTGAAATAGAGAAAGCCGGCGGTTGGAGCGGCGATAAGCCGGAAAACATACAGAAACCCGCACGTGAACAGGCATATTCGGCTATAGATTTGCTGTTCAGGAGGTGGCTTGCGGGTATAAATCCCGAAAACCTCGACGCGGACGTGGATGTCGCGGTAGAAGAACTCCTCGACAATGTGTATCGCGTTCTGCTGAAAGTCGGCGAGGGATTAGTTTCCAATGCCGGAGAAAAGGCTATGGTGGGGCGAATTGTCAACGACAAAGCCATTACTGCGGCATCAGCGTTTGTGACGTTCAAATTATTCTTAGGAATGAAAGGAGTGATGCCAAGTGGAAAACCAAAGAAATGACAGATATGTAGGGAGTTTCGTGGGACGGAAAATAGCTATGTTAGACCGTGAAAGTCCGTCAAGCCAAGCGATGCTCGCCAAGCTCAGACGCGGCATAGGCAAGCACCCGGGGGCATCCCCCGAAGTCTGGGAGGTTACGTTAGCCGACCTCCGCGATGACTGGTACGCCGGGAACGGCGAACCCGGTTACGCCGAGTATGCGATTCATACGGCATTAACGCTGTATGCGTTCCATAGACAGGGCAAGCAGGAGAGCATGAGCGAATCCGGCAAGGACGCAGACGGCAATTACAAGGGATGCTCATTCGGGGCGGCTATTGCGAAATTGATTCGCACTGACGAGAATCGTCTGTCGGCGGTTAAACGCAGATTCGATGCAGTCTTAACAGCGGCGAATCTAACAGAGTTGTCACACCACGCACGCGGAATCGTGGGACTGCTCAAGGCGGACGGCATCAAAATGGACTATCCTCAATTCGCAAACGATTTGTATTTCTGTCAAATGCGTGATCGGAAGGATTCCGTGCGGTTGCGCTGGGGCGAAGATTTCTACCGCGTTCTAAATTCAAAAAGAAAGGAAAGTACCGACAATGAGTAAAGTTTACTTAGACCTACACGTAATCCAAAGCGTCCCCCCGAGTTGCCTTAATCGTGATGATACAGGCAGCCCCAAGACTGCGATTTATGGAGGTGTCCGTCGTGCGCGGGTGTCTTCCCAATCGTGGAAACGTGCAATGCGGCTGATGTTCAAGGAGCATTTCGATGTCTCGGACATAGGAACGCGAACGCTTCGGGTGTTCGACCTCGTCGCCGATGAAGTCGTCGCCTTGTCGCCGCCGACTCTCACGCGCGAAGAGGCTATGTCTAAAGTGCAGGAAGCACTCAAGGATTTAGTCAAGCCAAGCAAGAAAGACGCAAATAAATCGGAAGCGTTATTCTTCATAGGCAATCAACAGGCAAAGAACATTGCCAATCTGATTGTGAACGACGATATCGATGGCAAAGAACGCTCAAAGGCAATTAAGCAGACACTCAAAGAGGATAATGCCGTCGATGTAGCTCTGTTTGGCAGAATGGTCGCCTCTGCCCCTGACCTTAACTGCGATGCCTCCTCACAGGTCGCTCATGCGATTTCCACCCACCGTGCCGATAACGAGTTCGATTATTTCACCGCTATCGACGATTGCTCCCCTGAAGATACAGCCGGGGCGGGAATGATTGGTACGGTTGAGTACACCTCAGCGACCTATTATCGCTACGCAACGGTGGCGGCTCACGAATTGTTCGGGCAGTTGGCGAAAGACGAGATTGCGCTCGCAAAGGCAATCAGCGAATTTACGCGGGCTTTCGTAAAGGCGTTACCGACGGGTAAGCAGAACACCTTCGCCGCGAATACACAACCGGATGCAGTGGCGATTGCTGTTCGTACTGACCAGCCGCTAAACCTGGTCGGGGCGTTCGAGAAACCTATGACAGGCGAGGGATTCGTAGCACGCTCTACAGAAGCGTTGGAGAAGTATGCACTAAACGCCTACTCCGATTTCAGCAATGCCCCGGAGAAATGTTTCGTTATCGGGCAGTATATGTCCGGTCTCGGTGAACGCCGAACCTTTGACGATGCCTTCCTCAATGAGCTTGGGAAAATCGTTGCCGCAAAGGTCAAGGAGGGGGCATGAGTACTCTTTTGTTGAGGTTGGCGGCTCCGTTGCAATCGTGGGGATTCGACAGCAAGTTCGAACGCCGAATGACCGCCTCTGCGCCTACCAAGAGCGGCATTGTAGGGCTAATCGCCGCCGCACTCGGGCGACGACGCGATGAAGCTATTGACGATTTAGCCCGGTTACGGTTTGGAGTCCGCCTTGACCAACCCGGTCAGATTATATGCGATTACCATACGGCGAACTACGGCGGTAAAGACGTGTACCAATCGTGGAGATACTACATCTCTGATGGGGTGTTCCTTGTCGGCTTAGAGGGGGATAGTGCGTTTCTGAACTCATTGGAACGTGCCTTGAGAACACCTGTGTTCCCGTTGTATTTGGGGCGGCGTTCCTGTCCGCCCGCCGGGAAACTGTGCTTGGGAATCAAGGATTCCCCTTTGAAAGAGGCTCTGCGAAGTACGGAATGGCTTGCCGGCGAGTATCACCGCGGCAAAAAGCCTTCCGAGAACTTAGAATACCATATCGAAAGCAGGCAAGGCAAGGGAATACGACGGATGGTTCAACCGGTCAGCTTTAGTTGGGAACGTCGCCGATATGCAATCGGATATACGGAACATGACGCATTTGGGGAGGTATAGCCGTGTATATTTCACGTTTAGAGCTTGATATGTTCAAATCGCGTAAGGCGTTCGCTTCGCCGCAGGTGTTTCACGCGGCATTGGAGTCGTGCTTTAATGACACAAAGCCGGAATCGGAGAACTCCCGCAAATTATGGCGAATAGACCGATTACAAGAAAAGTCGTATATGCTGATTGTGTCTGCCGTGCGTCCGGAGCTTGCCACGCTCACGGCACAATTCGGAAGCTCAGGGGAAACAAAGGACTATTCCGGCTTTTTGAGCAGAATCGAAACCGGACGGCAGTATAGATTTCGGTTCTGCGGGAATCCGGTTCACAGCGTTTTTTCCGAAAACACGAAACGCGGGAAAATCTATCCGCATATTACAGTCGAACAAAAGGAAAACTGGTTCGCGTCAAAGGCTAACCCGAATGGGTTCGAGCCGGTGCAGTCTGCGTTGGTGGAAACGGGACGAAAACGGTTCTATCGTGCCTCAGCCGAGCGTCCCGTTATAATTGATTACTCCGTCTTTGAGGGCGTGCTGGAAGTCATAGACGTGGATGTTTTCAGGGAAACTCTCACCCGCGGATTCGGGCGCGCTAAGGCATACGGGTGCGGGCTCATGACGATTGTAGGTGGACTATGAGCGGATTTGGGGCAGAGAAACCTGAATTACAAGAACTCCCGCAAATAAAGGAGCGTTGTTCTTTTATTTACCTGGAGCATTGTGTTGTAAACCGTGATTCAAGTTCTATAACAGTTGCGGATTCGCGCGGGACTGTCCATGTTCCGGCGGCAATGCTCGGTGTGGTTTTACTCGGCCCCGGCACTAAGATAACGCATCGAGCAATGGAGCTTATCGGTGATACGGGAACGAGCGTTGTTTGGGTCGGGGAGCGTGGTGTCCGGTATTACGCGCACGGTCGTCCGCTTACTCATTCATCAAGACTGTTGATAGCTCAAGCGGCACTTGTTTCCAACGTGCGAACAAGGGCTGAAGTAGCAAAAAGGATGTACGCAATGCGTTTCGGTGATATTCCTGTTGACAACCTGACTATTCAACAACTGCGAGGGATGGAAGGTGCACGTATGCGTCAACTGTATCGCAATCTTTCCAAGAAGACAGGGGTTCAGTGGAACGGTCGGGAGTATGACCCTAACGATTTCGATTCAGGGAGTGCCGTCAATCGTGCTTTATCAGCCGCACACGCCTGTCTCTACGGAATTGCACACAGCGTCATTGCGGCGATTGGCTGCTCTCCGGGATTGGGGTTCATCCATACCGGGCATGAGCGTTCGTTTGTCTATGATATTGCCGATTTATACAAAGCAGAGGTAACAATTCCGGTTGCTTTTGATGTGGCGGCTAACAATGCCGAAACAGACGACATCGGTGCGATTACGCGACGGGCAGTCCGCGATGCTGTAAGTAGCGGGAAGATACTGACGCGGGTCGTGCAGGATATTCATCGGTTGTTGACAAGAGACGGTATCACTGAGGATATTCCCGAGTGTGATGTGCTGAATCTCTGGGATGACAAGCAAGGATTGTTGAAAAGCGGCGTATCGTACTATACTCAAACTATGTTTGATATGGACGAGGATGAGTCCGAAACCGAAGGATATGGGAAGGTGTTAGAATGATAGTGCTTCATCTTGAGAGCTGCCCTATGCCGTTAAGAGGGGATTTGACAAAATGGCTCTGGGAAGTTGCCACGGGTATTTACGTAGGAAAGGTAAGCACCCGTGTGCGGGATAAGTTATGGGAAAGGGTCAAAGAGACGCGAAAAGGCGGACGAGCAGTTATGGTGTTCGGTACGAACAACGAGCAAGGGTTTGACTTCCGTGTTTGCGGCGAAGTATGGGAGCCGATTGACTTTGACGGATTGAAACTGATGATGAAACCCTCGGTCGGAAGGTTAGCCAAAAAGAAGAAGTCCACATTGACGAAAACGGGGTTCAGCAATGCGGCAAAGTATCGGAACGCAAAGCGTTTCCGCTGAAGGGGTGTAGTGTGAGTAGTTACGGCGAATACAAAGTAAAGGAATTTGTGCTTTTGGTGGTTGACGGAGGGCGGTAAAATCAGGGATTTCCAAGTGTGTTCCCCGCATACGCGGGGGTGTTCCCGAAAACGCAAAAACACGGCGAATAAGCGACAAGTGTTCCCCGCATACGCGGGGGTGTTCCCTCAACAATGGATTTTAACAAAACGGTTGCGAGGTGTTCCCCGCATACGCGGGGGTGTTCCTCCACCTTTTTCTAGGTGGATTATTTTTACATTGTGTTCCCCGCATACGCGGGGGTGTTCCCCTCAACAAGCATACCCCATAGATATACGTAGGGTGTTCCCCGCATACGCGGGGGTGTTCCTTCCGCTTGTCTTACGACTTGACGGGATTTTTTGTGTTCCCCGCATACGCGGGGGTGTTCCCGGTTGAGTGCGTCGTTACTTGCCTGTTGTCGGGTGTTCCCCGCATACGCGGGGGTGTTCCCCCACAATATTCATATGTCCAGTGGGATTTTATGTGTTCCCCGCATACGCGGGGGTGTTCCTTGCAAGAGCTTCCGAAAACTCACTTTTGAGGAGTGTTCCCCGCATACGCGGGGGTGTTCCCTACTGACAAATCTCAAAAATAATACCGCATAGGTGTTCCCCGCATACGCGGGGGTGTTCCTTGAAGCCCTATTAGGCTTCTCGTTCTGCTAAGGTGTTCCCCGCATACGCGGGGGTGTTCCCCTAAGACTGAAATTGAAGACGAAACTACTGACGTGTTCCCCGCATACGCGGGGGTGTTCCCAGGGGACAAAGTATCTCGCATCCTCAAAAGTGGTGTTCCCCGCATACGCGGGGGTGTTCCTAGTACATAGCTTGCGTTGATATACCCGGGGTTGTGTTCCCCGCATACGCGGGGGTGTTCCTATATTGGAAGTATAAATCCCGATGATATTGCGGTGTTCCCCGCATACGCGGGGGTGTTCCCGATAGCTTATAGTAGTCTCCAGTAGCTTCATGGTGTTCCCCGCATACGCGGGGGTGTTCCCTATTCCGTGGGCGTATATGCTGGGGACGCATTGTGTTCCCCGCATACGCGGGGGTGTTCCCGACACCGAAGCCGCACATATCCCCTTGCAAAGGTGTTCCCCGCATACGCGGGGGTGTTCCCACTACGTGCCGTTGCAGACGAGGACGAACAAAGTGTTCCCCGCATACGCGGGGGTGTTCCCTTACGCCGATAACGCCGGCTATGCTTTTCTTGGTGTTCCCCGCATACGCGGGGGTGTTCCTATAATTGAGATTACCACACCTTAATATACTATGTGTTCCCCGCATACGCGGGGGTGTTCCCCTACTGAACCCATCGATGCGGAATACAGCGAAGTGTTCCCCGCATACGCGGGGGTGTTCCCCGTACAGCGACTACTGCGAAGACGACGAATACGTGTTCCCCGCATACGCGGGGGTGTTCCCTCGCCATCGGGATAAAGCCAGTCCCATGTAGAGTGTTCCCCGCATACGCGGGGGTGTTCCCTCGTTGGCGCAGCGTTCGTGGTAGTGTTCGCCGTGTTCCCCGCATACGCGGGGGTGTTCCTTCAACTACATCAATGTTGGTCTTGTTAATTCCGTGTTCCCCGCATACGCGGGGGTGTTCCTATGCCGCCACATTCAGAGCATTTCACCATCTGGTGTTCCCCGCATACGCGGGGGTGTTCCTGCGGCAGTTCAACACCTCAATCGGGCATAAAGGTGTTCCCCGCATACGCGGGGGTGTTCCCTGCTCATTCGGGGATTATATGACACGTTTCATGTGTTCCCCGCATACGCGGGGGTGTTCCCTACGGCACAGCGGATTTCGTTTCGGCTGTAGAGTGTTCCCCGCATACGCGGGGGTGTTCCCGGTTACAAAAAGATGATATACGCAACGGATACGTGTTCCCCGCATACGCGGGGGTGTTCCTTGAGGGGAACGGTGCGTAGATGGATTCGTGAAGTGTTCCCCGCATACGCGGGGGTGTTCCCCACCCCAGAACTCAACACTACAACGAGAACATGTGTTCCCCGCATACGCGGGGGTGTTCCTTCCGAATCAGAAAGCAAAAAAAGCGGCGGCGAGTGTTCCCCGCATACGCGGGGGTGTTCCTTGAAGCCTGTGTAGCTGGTGCGGCTTGAAGCGGTGTTCCCCGCATACGCGGGGGTGTTCCCAAACGCTATAACTCCCGAAATTCCAAGAGGGAGTGTTCCCCGCATACGCGGGGGTGTTCCTGTACCGAGGAGAGCAAACAGGAAGTCAAGGCGGTGTTCCCCGCATACGCGGGGGTGTTCCTCAATCGCTCCAAAGCGACCTTTTAATGATTGAGTGTTCCCCGCATACGCGGGGGTGTTCCTAGCTTTCGCAGCTTCTCGCATTAAATCAGACAGTGTTCCCCGCATACGCGGGGGTGTTCCTAGCTATATATCAAGAAGCATATCTTTATCTTTGTGTTCCCCGCATACGCGGGGGTGTTCCTGAGTTGTTCCGGTTCTGTGATTTTGTCAAGAGGGTGTTCCCCGCATACGCGGGGGTGTTCCTTGGTATGAAATGCGTAATCAACGCGGTTTTCGGTGTTCCCCGCATACGCGGGGGTGTTCCCGGCTTCGACATGCAAAAAAGGTTGAAATCACCGTGTTCCCCGCATACGCGGGGGTGTTCCCATTGCTGAACAGCACTACAGAACCCGCCATGAGTGTTCCCCGCATACGCGGGGGTGTTCCTTGAAAGAATGTCAATGAGTTGCTCCGGTTCTGGTGTTCCCCGCATACGCGGGGGTGTTCCTACGCATAAGCTTCTTGGTAAATGGGGATTGAGGTGTTCCCCGCATACGCGGGGGTGTTCCCAAATAGGGGAAAAAATCGGCTTGACAAAACAAGTGTTCCCCGCATACGCGGGGGTGTTCCCCCTGTAACGGGAAAAATGCAAGGAGTAAAACCGTGTTCCCCGCATACGCGGGGGTGTTCCCAAGCATTCCCCACAAATACGTGTAGGATTCTTGTGTTCCCCGCATACGCGGGGGTGTTCCCGTCCAGCTCAAGACCAAGACCAAGGAAAAAAGGTGTTCCCCGCATACGCGGGGGTGTTCCTAACCCAACCTTTCTGCTCCCGCAGGAGCGACAGTGTTCCCCGCATACGCGGGGGTGTTCCCTATGCAGACGCCTGTCACACGCCCGTTTTGATGTGTTCCCCGCATACGCGGGGGTGTTCCCCAACCGTTAAGTCGCAAAGTTCCTGTACTCTTGTGTTCCCCGCATACGCGGGGGTGTTCCCTGCGAACCTTGCCCGCATGGAGCGTGGAGTTGGTGTTCCCCGCATACGCGGGGGTGTTCCTGGGAGAACGGCAAGCCTTCAAAGAAAATATGGGTGTTCCCCGCATACGCGGGGGTGTTCCTCAGATAGACTGTACTTTTTCCCGTCTGTAGGCGTGTTCCCCGCATACGCGGGGGTGTTCCTGTGTTATCGTCTTAAAGTCTTTCGTGATGATGAGTGTTCCCCGCATACGCGGGGGTGTTCCTTTTCGGCAAAAATTGACGAAAAGGAAAAAGGTGTGTTCCCCGCATACGCGGGGGTGTTCCTCGAAAGAATG
>WRKZ01000005.1 GCA_009777835.1 Oscillospiraceae bacterium
AATCCTGACCCTAATCACCGAAATGCAGGTGAAATACAAAGATGTCATGCTTTAAGAGAAAAATAAGGAGAGAATCATTTTGTTTACGAATTTGAGGATGTATTTACAAGATATACTTGTTCATGCTTTTAGCGTCATTAGAACAATGGGGCTTGTGGATTTTATTGAGATTCTCATCTTGACGTGGCTTGTGTATATCGTAATCAGGTTCGTTCGGGAAACCCGAGCGGCGCAACTCCTGAAAGGGATTTTCATAATACTGATTGTCTCTTTGCTTTTACAACAACTCGAATTCAAAGTGCTGGGTGTTTTCGGTGAACTCATCATAAATGTCGGTGCGACTGCGGCGATTGTCATGTTCCAGCCGGAACTGCGGCGGGTTCTCGAAAAAATGGGCAGAACCCAAATTGTGAAATCAATTACCACAAATTCCGAACCGTATAAGTTGAGTGGCTGGATTGAACAGGTCTCACGTGCGTGTGAAGACCTTTCGCGGAAAGCGACCGGCGCACTTATTGTAATCGAACGTGAAACAAAACTCGGCGAACAAATCAATACCGGGACATTGCTTAACGCAATGCCGTCGGGCGAACTGTTCGGCAACATATTCCACCCTCATACCCCGCTACATGACGGGGCGGTCATAATCCGCGACGGGTTGATTCTGGCGGCGGGGTGTTTTCTCCCGAAACCGCAGCGGGAAGAACTAATCTCGAAAGACTTAGGGAGTCGTCATCGTGCGGCAATCGGCTTGAGCGAAGTGTCAGATGCCGTAATCATCATCGTATCCGAAGAAACCGGAACGATTTCCATTGCAAGGGACGGAATCATCGACCGCGGATACGATTATATGAAACTTCATGATTATCTGGTGGACGCGCTTATTCCCACACCGAAGCGTAAACCAAAATACAAGAAACCAACAAAAAATGCGGAAAAAGAATCCGCCGTAAATTCAATAAACCCGGAAGACGAGTTAATCGAGCCCGAAATGCCTAAATTCAATTCCGAGGGGGAATAACTTATGAAGACTGCGTTGCTGCGATTTGCCAAATCTTTTTTGAATAACTTAAAGACTATAATATTCGCACTTATACTATCGGTAATAATCTGGTTAGCGATTTCCTTCCAGTTATTCCCGAATGTTTTGCGGACAATTAACGTACCGATTTCGGCGGAACTTCCCACAAGTATGCTTGACCGCAATCTCGAATTAGCCGAAGATTTTAACGAGTCTATCGAAATCACGATTGAAGGTAAGCGATACGAAATCGGGCGGCTCGGCCCTGAAAGTTTCGCTGTTTTTCTCGACCTTTCAGAGATAACCGAATCCGGCGAATACGAGGTTGATGTGATGGTCGTACCGCTCGTCAACGAGAATGTGCAGGTTGTCACGAGAGACACGACACGTCAACTGAAAATCATTCAGACGAACGTGCGGGATAACCTGGCGATTTCGGTTGACCAGAGCGATATAGAAGTCGTGGACGGATTCTCCATTGGCAGCGTTACCGTCAACCCGTCTTCAATCCGAATATGGGGTGAGAAATCGCTTGTGGATTCAGTGGCGGAGGTGCAGTTCGCCGGGTTCAACAGCGAAACGCTTTCAGCTACGACCAAGTTCACGCTGGAAACCGCCGACATTATTCTCTTCGATGACAACGGCGAACCTATCGACAGCAGTGGGCTTAATATCGAAGACAGGGTTTTCACGGTGACGATTTCACTTTTCAAGGTGAAATCTCTGCCGGTTTCGGTGAATATCGTGAACGAGCCGGGTAATTTCGATTTAAACTCACTTAAACGGAGAATGAGAATCGTCCCGGATGAATTGACAATCGGAATCCCGGATGAAGCCTCCGACAATCGGGAAAGTTGGGATTTAGACTCAATCTCACTCAGCAGTATTACCATCTGGGGATTGCAAAACGGGATTTCACTCCCGATTACCCTGCCCGAAGGTTACAAGAATATGTCCAACGACACGGAAGCGCGAATCATCTTTGATGACGTCGAAGAATACGGCATGATTCCGCTGACCGTCCCCACACGGGACTTCGTCACAATCGGCACGCCGTCGGGGTACTCGGTTTCGTACATAACGAACTCGATTACCGTGAAAGTTGCCGGCCCGTCGGACTCTATCCACCCCATGACCATTGCCGACATCAACGGAACAATCAACCTCACAGGAAGAGACGACCTAACCGCGGGGACTATGCCGATTCGTGTGAAGTTCACGATTGCAGGCTCAAATGTAGACTCATGGGTGGTAGAAGACGAATACGAAATCTATATCGAAATCAAAGAAGTGGATTAAGAAATTTCATAGAAGGAGGCGCGCATGAACAAAATACAAATCACAATCGGGGGAAGGACTTACGCCCTCAAAACCGATGAAAGTCCCGAACGTATGTCAAAAATGGCAGAATCGCTTACCGTCAAAATCAACGAGTTTTCGCAGAATATGAAAGGCAGAGCCGAGACCGAGATTCTCACAATCGTTGGTTTCGACTTAATGCAGGAACTTGAAAACGTCATCGAAGAGCGAAATCAACTGAAAGATACCCTGGAAGAGCATGAAATCAAGAACATGCAGTTGTTAATTGAGAACATGAACTCAGCAGGAAGCGAGATGTACCAAATCGCCGCAGTGAAAGAGCAGGAGAACAACATACTTCGTGCTAAAATTCAGGAGTATGAACAGGCGATGGATTCTCAGATTTCCAAAGCGTATTACGGGGCGAACGATGAATTCATGCGGATTTCTGTTATAAAAGAGCAGGAAAATGCCTCTTTGAGAGAGCGGATTCAAGAGTTCGAACATATGTGGGAAGAATATACATCAAAAACCTACGGCGGTGCGGCAGAAGAGTTCATGCAGATTGCCGTAATCAAGGAGCGTGAAATCTCCGAGTTGCGCAAGAGCCTTCTCGATTATGAACAGGCATGGGATGACTGTGTCAAAAAAATCCGAGATGAAGCGGGAGACGAGTTCGCCGAAATCGCCGCAGAAAAGGAAAAAGAGAAGAGTGAGCTTATTGCAAAACTCCTCGAATACGAGAAGAATTGGAATCAACACACCCTCGACGTGTTTGAGAGTGCGCTGACGGAGTTTCGTGAAGCCGCCGATGGTAAAGAGCTGAAGAATCAAGAGCTGAACGAAAAACTCGAAAACTTTGAACGTGCATTCGACGATTATTCGAAAACGAAAGAGACTGAAATCCTTCGTATGCAGGAGGAAATTGAAGCATTGAAACTGAAACTCGCCGATTCCGAAGACGGTCAAATGACTCTCGTATAAATAAATAAAAAAACAAAGCGAGGAATTAATTTGAAGAAAATTACATCGATTCTGCTTGCGGTTTGTATTTCAGTCACGATAGCCGTCACCACAACCACCGAATCCATGAGTGCGCAATCCACGCTTAAGGGCGATATAGACGGAAACGACAAAGTCACAATATCAGACGCACTGGAAATCCTCAAATATTTAGCGGGAATGGAAAGCATGATTTCGCCGCAAAATCCGAGTGTGTGGGCTGCCGCAAGGGTAACGGGCGGGAATCATCCGGTAATTGCAGACGTACTCGAAATCCTTAAGTACTTAGCGGGAATGGAAAATATAATCGGCACGAAACCGCTAACGCATGAACAACAGTTAGCGGCAGAAGTAGTCAAGTTGGTCAATATCGAACGTCAAAAAGCAGGGTTAGACCCTTTCGTGTCTTCGAACAGAGCCTTGAACAACGCTACCCAACGGCGCGCGCGAGAGCTGACTATAGACTATAACCACAACCGCCCCGACGGAAAGAGTGCATTCACTGTCCTTGCTGAGTTCGGTCTAAGACATGCCCACGCCGCAGAGAATATTGCAATGGGTCGGGTCAAACCTGCAGATATTGTAAATGCCTGGATGAATTCACCCGGACATCGCGAAAATATCCTCAACAATGAATACACCCAAATAGGTGTAGGGGTCGCACAAGATTCAGAAGGGATGTATTATTGGGCACAGTTGTTCTTCACCCCACTTGGTTAAATCAAAAATTCCGTTGGATTGACTCCAACGGAATTTTTATATCTTAATCTTACATATCTTAACATATCAGAAGCTGATTTTGGATTCGATATACTGCTTGACTTCGCTTATTTTAATACGCTCTTGGCTCATCGAATCACGTTCCCGAACGGTGACACAACCGTCTTCCACACTGTCGAAATCGTAGGTCACACAAAACGGCGTTCCGATTTCATCCTGCCGCCTGTATCGCTTCCCGATTGCGCCGGTATCATCGTATTCTACAGCGAAAGCCTTGCAGAGTTCGTCGGCAATTTGCATTGCCCCCTCCGCCAGTTTTTTCGATAACGGCAGAACCGCCGCCTTAACGGGTGCCAAATAAGGATGAAGCCGTAACACGTTCCTAACAGTCCCGTCGTCGAGGGATTCTTCATCGTAAGCATCGACAATCAGGGCGAGGAACAGGCGTTCCACACCGAGACTCGGCTCTATCACGTAGGGAATATACTTCTCATTGGTTTCCGGGTCGAAATATTCAAGGGACTTACCCGACGTTTCGATGTGTTGCTTCAGGTCATAGTCGGTTCTGTCGGCTATTCCCCACAGTTCCCCCCAACCAAACGGATAAAGAAACTCAAAATCGGTTGTAGCTTTGGAATAGAAAGCCAATTCATCCGGGTCATGGTCACGGAGTTTGAGACTTTCTTCCTTCAACCCGATTGACAATAGCCAATTCTTACAGAAATCTTTCCAATACGCAAACCATTCTAAGTCAGTCCCGGGCTTACAGAAGAACTCAAGTTCCATCTGCTCAAACTCCCGAACGCGGAAGATAAATTTCCCCGGCGTGACTTCATTTCGGAAGGATTTGCCCACCTGCGCCACCCCGAAAGGTACTTTCTTGCGGCTGGTTCGTTGAACATTCGCGAAGTTCACGAAAATCCCCTGCGCCGTTTCCGGTCGAAGGTAAATTTCATCTGCAGTATCCTCGGTAATCCCTTGGAAAGTCTTAAACATCAGATTAAACTTCTTTATATCGGTAAAATCGCGCTTACCGCAATTCGGGCAACCGATTCTCTTGTTGCGCATATACTCAACGAGTTTACGGTCTTCCCAACCGGAAGTATTCGTCCCGTCAAATTCCTCGATAAGATTATCCGCTCTGTGACGGGTCTTACAGGCTTTACAGGAAATCAGCGGGTCAGAAAACCCCGCCAAATGACCCGATGCTACCCAGGTCTGCGGATTCATCAGAATCGCCGAATCCAACCCGACGTTATAACGGCTTTCCTGTACAAACTTCTTTAACCATGCCTTTTTGAGGTTGTTCTTGAGTTCCGCGCCGAGTGGCCCGTAATCCCATGTATTAGCGAGTCCGCCGTAGATTTCACTATTTTGATAGATGAACCCCCTACCCTTGCAAAGCGCGGTGATTTTCTCCATCGTTTTTTCGGTATTGAGCATTTCCCATTCCTTCTTTCTTAATATTTATACACGACTTTCGTCGCTGTCAGTCATCACTTCGCCGCCTGAACCCAAAGTCGGATGCGTCTTCCTTCTTAAGGACAATCTTATTGAACAACAGAATCAGCGGGACGAGTGTAATCGCCACGAATCCCCCGGCGAATCCATTGTTATAAAGGTTCAACCCGCCGTTCAAGTTTCCGATGAAAATCGCCACCGAAACGTGCATGAATCCTGCGATTATCCCCCAAATAGGGCCGAACTTGCAGGCAATCGGTGCAAGCCCCGTCGAAAACAAAATCGAAAGTGCGTTAGAGGCGGAAGCAACCTCATACAAATTAAGGTGAGCCGCCGCAATACTCCCGATTAAAACGGGGATGGTGTTCCGTATATGCTTTCCCGCCGCCGCAAATCCCGCTATAGTTATTATTCCCCCTAAAACCGGACCGTTAATCGGGATTTTCAACAGCAACATAGTCGTTGTGGCTATAATGCACATAACTCCTATGTTTATGTAACAGGTATCCCCATAATAGATGTAATAGTCGTTATTACTCCTGTCTTTCTCCTTGGTGATTCGTACGAATTTAGCCAACGCCTCTTTCGGGCCGCTGATTACCAATCCGAAGATAATCGCCGCCACCGAGAATGCGAACGCCCCCGCCGCCAGATATACCGTATGGGAAGTGTCCCAATACGACTCCGGAACGACTTCAAGCCCCATACTGCGCAGTAGTCCCACCGCAAAAGTCGCGATGAATCCCCCGGCAATCCCGGAATTATAAAGGCAGTAGTCGTTGTGCATTCGCTTAACCGAATCCGAAATCGCAGGGAAAATAAACCCGATGAACATTCCTACAATGTACGCAACCACAAGCTGCAGAAAGCTGAACCGGTCATTCAAGAAAGCAATCTCACTCACGATTGGGGAAACCGTCGCACTCGCCATTGCATGAATAAGATAATCGCCGAACCGCGCCCCTTTAACTTTAGCATAAGCGAACACACCTATACAAAGCGGAATCGTATTAAGCAGATTCTTCCCGAACATAGCGAACCCCAAAGTCAAGAACAGTACCGCTATGATTTTCCCGGTAGGTTTAGTTTTCGTGATAATCAGCAGAACAAGAAATGTTGAACACGACACCGCCGAATTTAGCAAGGTCGCACTTAATCCCGCCATATCTACATAATCTGAGACAAGGACACTCCTCGACGTATTGATTACCCCGAAATTATACATAACGTCCATAAACGGGACTGTCGTGAACGCAAAAATCACAAACAGCCCGCATATGAACATCAACGCATAATAATCGAAAGGAATTTTGAATTTTTCCTGTTTCACGCTATATTCCTTCTAATTATTAATTAATCCGCTCTTGTTTTGCTTGTACCGTCAAGCTGCCTGCCGACCGGCAAAGCCGGTCGCACTGCAGCTCTTGTTTTGCTTGTACCGTCAAGCCGCCCTGCTCGTGGCAAAGCCACGACCCGGCGGCTCTTGTTTTACTTAATTATTCGGTTCGGGGTCTTCATCGCTGCTTGAAGATTTACGTGCATCGATTTCGAAACGTCCGCCGTTGATGATTTGCTTGTTCTGCGCACGAATTCCGTCACCGACTGCCGTAATATCGAATTTACCGCCGTTAATCGTTACACTGCCGCTGGACCAGTCTCTGCAAGCATCAACGTGAGTATGATTCGGGTCTTCATTTCCGCATATGTTGAGGATATTGTTGGAACGAATTCCGTTGTTTCCGGCAGTGATTTTGATGTCGCCGTTATCGATTCTCACGCCGTCGCGTCCGTGAAGTGCGTTACCTTCGCCCTGGTTCGGTGAAGATGGTGCAGGAACAGCATTCACAGTGATTTTACCACCAAAGATTTCAAGTTCGTCACGGGTGTGGATTCCGTCTCTGAAGTTACCGTTAATGTTGAGTGTTCCGCGCCCCGAAATTTCAATGTTGCGGCGGCTGTAAATTACGCCCCTCGGTTCGGTCGTTCTTTCCTCGATTGGTTCGTGCGAATACAACTCGACGTAGTTCGCGGCATCGGTAAGGGTGTTGGTAGTTCCGTCTTGGATTACAATCTCGGTCGTTTCAGAACGGTAAATGTGAATTGCCGGCCCGGTAGTGCTGGTAATGTTCACGTTGTTGAGAATCAAGCGAACTCTCTCTTCGCCCCGTTCGCCGAACGCATTTTGAGGAGTACGCGCATTGATGTAGATGTGTCCGTTGAAGTTTCCGGTAAGAATGTACGTACCGCCTCTTCTGATTTCCAGTCTGCTCTGTTGAACAGATTGCGGAATTCCGGCTTCAACAGGTGCGCGACGGACAATAGTCCCATCTGTTCCCGTAATATTGGTTCCGTCGAAGGTGATGGTTCTGGCACCCTGGGTTTCATCCGGCAAAGTGCCCGAAGACTGACCCAACGGGTCATTTGCGGGAATGTTTACCGGCGGGCAGGTATGATTCGCCCATACCGTACATGACGGGCAGATTCCCGGCCATTCGGGACATTCGTGTGTTTCATCATGCACAGAAGGGTCGGGGCAGGTTCCCTGCGATTTAAGGTAAGCATTTTCAATCTGCAAATCGTTGAGTGCTTGCCCGTATTTCGAAGGCTTATCGATTTCGTTACTCATTTTCGCCAATTTCTTGAGGATTTCAAGAGCATCGGCTATGGTGACATTGCCGTCCTCATTGACATCTCCGCGCACGAAGGTGATGTTGGTGTCGGTATTGGCAAACGAAGTCATTGCGAGGGTGATTGCAATCGTAAGTACGAGTGCGATGGTTTTAAGGTTGAACGTTTTTTTCATTTTAGAATTTCTCCTTAATCTTAATTTTAAAAATTTTATTCTATAAAATCTCACGAGTGAGAAATTATACATGTTTTACCCAACCGAATTCGTCGGCGATTCTGCCGTACTGAATTCCCGTAAGGGTATCGTAGAGTTTCTGCGAAATCTCCCCGATTTCGCCATTATTAATTCGGATGACTTTTTCACCCTTCTTCAACACACCGACCGGCGAAATAACCGCCGCAGTTCCCGTCCCGAAAACTTCGCTGAGTTTCCCGTTTTCATAAGCGTCAAACACTTCATCAATGGAAATCTTACGCTCGGTGACTCGTTTTCCCCATTTGCGACAGAGTTCAAGCACCGACATTCGGGTAATCCCCGGGAGAATAGAACCCGACAGTTCCGGTGTGATGATTTCATCATCAATTACAAAGAACACGTTCATCGCACCGACTTCTTCGATATATTTCCGCTCCACCCCATCAAGCCAGAGTACCTGTTCATACTTTTGCGCTTGTGCTTCCTTCTGACCCAACAATGAAGCAGCATAGTTTCCGCCCGCTTTAGCGAAGCCCATTCCGCCCTTGGTGGCACGGACATAGTTTTCCTCAACGAAGATGCTGACCGGATTCAACCCTGTGGAATAATACGCGCCGGACGGTGACGTTATTATAATAAAATAATACTTATCCGACGGACGAACCCCTAAAAACTCGTCGGCGGCGAATATAAACGGACGAATATACAAAGACGCGCCGTTACTCCGCGGAATCCAGTCACTGTCGAGCTTGATGAGTTCTTTGAGTGCGTTCAGACAATCCTCAACATCAATCTGCGGAATCACCGAACGCTCTGCCGAGACATTCAGACGTTTAAAGTTTTCTTCCGGTCGAAACAAGGCAATTTCACCGTTGCAGGTTCGATATGCCTTCAACCCCTCGAAAATCTCCTGACCGTAATGCAGAACCATGGATGCCGGCGAAATCGAGATGTTTTGAAACTCCTTGATTTCGGGGTTGTGCCAACCTTTTTCGCCACTGTGCTCCATTATGAACATATGGTCAGCGAAAACCCGCCCGAATCCTAACTGAGATTCATCGGTAGGCTTTGGTTTAGGTGAACCGGTTTTTGTGATTTTGATATTCATGTATTTGTGAATCCTTCCTATACTTTTACTTTATTACAGCAAATCTTGCGACTTCAAACCTCAAGCGTAGCGAAATAATCCGCAGGGGTCTCGGCACGACGAATCAGCTTGACTTCGCCATCTTGTTTTAACAGCAACTCTGCCGAACGCAGTTTTCCGTTATAATTATACCCCATTGAAAATCCATGCGCCCCGGTGTCATGAATGACCAGCAAGTCACCAACATCAATTTTCGGGAGTTTCCTGTCAATCGCGAACTTGTCGTTGTTTTCGCAGAGTCCGCCCACTACATCGTATTTATGAGTATTCGGCAAATCCTCTTTCCCTGCCACCGTAATGTGGTGATACGACCCGTAAATCGCAGGTCGCATGAGGTTGGCGGCACACGCATCCACCCCGATGTATTCCTTATAGATGTGCTTCTCGCGAATCGCGCGGGTGACTAAACAACCATGTTCGGCAAGCATGAATCTGCCTAACTCGGTCAAAATGGCAATTTCACCCAATCCGGCGGGAACAAGGATTTCTTCGAAGGCTTTTCTTACCCCCTCCCCGATTGCAAAAATATCATTAGGGGTCTCGGTCTCGGGATTATACGCAACCCCTATTCCCCCCGACAGATTGATGTATTTCAGACAAATACCGGTCTGCTCTTTAAGTTCCGCCACCATCTCGAAAAGAATCCGCGCCAACACGGGATAGTACTCATTCGTTTTGGTGTTACTCGCCAAAAACGCATGAACCCCGAAGGTAGTCGCCCCTTTTTCGGCGAGCAACTTATATCCCGCAAACAACTGTTCTTTCGTGAATCCGTACTTGGCATCCTGCGGAACGTCCATTACATTTCCTTCTTGAGTCAGCTTGAATTCCCCACCGGGATTATAACGACAGAAAATCGTTTCGGGGATACCGCCTTTAGATTCCAACAGCTTTTCAAGGATTTCGATATGCGTAAAATCATCGAGATTAATCACCGCACCCAACTTATGCGCCAGGAGGAAATCTTCATCCGGCGTTTGGTTAGAGCTGAACATGATGTCATGCCCTTTCGCACCGATTCCGTCAGACAACAACAACTCGGTATAAGACGAACAGTCAAACCCGCAACCCTCTTCCATAAGAATTCGCATAATATGCGGATTCGGTGTGGCTTTGACGGCGAAATACTCCCGAAACCCCTTATTCCATGAAAACGCTTTGTACAATGCACGGGCAGACTCACGAATTCCGTTTTCGTCATAAAGATGAAACGGAGTGGGGTGCTCGGCGGCTATGTTTTCGAGCTTTTCGCGGGTGGCAAATGTAGTTTTTTCCATAAATTCATGAACGCTCCCCATTTTAAGTATAATTGTATATTATATCAGATTTGTAATTCAAATGCAAGCAAAAAACAAAAAAATTTTTTTAAATTCAAAACGCCCCGCGATTTTTGCGAAGCGTTTTCTGTTAAGGAAATTCGTGGCAATTTTTACGGTGAAACCAACTCAATCGTATACCCATCACGTCTGAGAAGGTCGATTACGCTGTTCTCACCGACCAAATGTGCCGCACCGACCACGTAAAAGACATTCAATCCGTCTGCCATGTACGACTTAGCGACTTCAGCCATACCAATATCGCGATTCGTCAGCATAGCCGTGATATACTCATCGTGGAGTTTTTGGTAATACTCAAACTCTTCCGGTGCGACTTCGCTGAAATCCGCTTCACGATGTTCCGCCAATGCTTTTTCATCACCGTTCTTCCAGGCCTCGTAAAGCTCCAACAAGCCTTCCACACCTTTTTCCATGTCCAGCGACTCTTCTATGACAACCTGCCACAATTCGTCCGAGAAACTCAACATCATTTCCAACTGGAACTCCACCGATTCAACTTCGAGGATTTCTATACCGCTCCCTTGCTTCTTCGCCGCTTCCAGGAAGAATCTGTCCAGTCCGTCATCGTAAGATAACCCCGCTTTTTCTGCCGTAACCCCCGAAATCGCGTCACTCCACATCGCCGGCTTGAACATCTTGTACTGGCTGTACATTCGTGCCATAACCGAATAATCCCCGTCGGAATCGCCGAGTATATCCAACATTTCATCTATGACATCAAGGTCGAGAACGTCTTCGATTGTCCTACCGTCATCGTACATGAATTTATAAACCACATCTATCTGCGCTTGGGAATTTTTCTCAAAAGCGACTATATCGGCTTCAACCGCGAGATACTCACTATTGTAGAAACACTCGGTAATGTAATTGGGTAGCGGATAAATATCCATAGTCGCCGCATGAATCGAACCAAACATATATATGCTGTTACCTTCGGGGGAAGTCACCCTCCACAGAAGCGGTGTAATTTCGGATTTAGGCTGGCTCGGTGTGGTAGTTACCGCCGACGTGGCGGAAGTCTCTGCCGTTGTTTCGGTTGATTTGCCGTTCCAATCTTCGGGAATCGAACTCACGCACGAAACACTCAGAATCATAACCAGCGACAGTAAAATCGCCGACAATTTTCTTTTCATAATTTCTTACTATTCCTTTATATTTAATATTTCAATTCGCCCTGTAGATTCGTTCATGCGGGTCGGCGTAACCCCACTCATCCCTGGCATGACGTTCCAGGTACTCATCGAAATTTTCTCCGTCGAGATAACGGCGATACTGCTCATTCTCTAAATCAAGCCGATTCAACTCTTCCATCATCGCGATGAGATTCGCGCGCTTACGATTAGCCTCGGTCTTATCCTGCGTGACTTCGTATATCACCGGCACCAGAACAAACGCCGCCAACAACACAAACAACAGAATCACGAAATAATTCCTATGCCTTGTTTGTTCGCCGGATGACCCGTGCTCTAATTGCGGAGCTCTCTGCTCCCTCTCTTGATTGTTCTCCATTTCGGCTCTCCTCTTTTTTAGATTTCCTTTTAGAAATTTTTTCTGCACGTCTTAACAGTCTTTGCGTATTCATACTATTATACTTGATTTCGATGTTAGTTTTCAAGCCCTTACCGCATTTTTTTGAAAATTTGTACAATTTGACCAAAATCTGCCTGATTTTTTGTGCAATTTTCATAAAAAGTTTTTTCAAAAGCCGTTTCACGGGTCGTAAAATGCGAACCCTAATCGCATAAGCGAATCTCCCCATAATTAACGAAATCAGTTTTCCCGCTGTCAGAAAATATACGCTCGCGCCGAAAACTACCCCCGCCACATAGAAATAACGGAAGTATCCCTCACCGAATTCCAACGAATAAGCGAAGATAAGCAATCCGCTTATGGCGAGGAAGAGAGTGTCTTGGATTGCAATCACAACCGTACCTGTTTTCACGAACAGCCTAACAATCCGCAACGGCTCATACAATCCGCCGAGGAAGAACCCGATAACCGAAAACATCATAAGCTCATACAAACTCTGCGAAATAGGTTCAAACATTTTATTATCTCTCCTTTAACGACTATTTACCTGAACAACTTAGTGATTATGTTATTCGGGCTTCTGTCGTGGTCGGAATAATGCAGTGAGGTGACTTCACCGGTCATTTCCAGGTCGCCGGTTTCAACGCTGATTTTACTGATTTCGAGGTTTTTGCCGCGAATCTTCAACCCGCCCGAATGTGTGATGATAATGATATCGTTCTCGTTAAAACTTTCCACATCTTTGACCCCCGTAATTACCGTTTTCCTTCGATTCTCCACGATAATGCTGTGCGGTTTCGATTGCTCAAACATGACATACCCCCAAAAACTCTTATAGCAAGTCCGCTTTCCGAATGTCAAGCGGAACTGCTGTATTACTCCTTATTATCGGACAAAACCCCGTTCGTTTATTGAAATTAAGGGTGTAATACCCCGCCCCTTGGGGCGGCTCTCTCGCCGCAGGGCGAGGGGTGCAGGGCTTGCCCTGCGATGTTACCTTACATTCATATTCAAGGGTAAGGATGAATATTCCTTTGTAAAAACCTCAAATTTCCTTTGTAAAATTTCAGATTAACTGTTGACATTCTCTTTTGATTGTGTTATAATTGCAAGAAAAATACACTGAAACCAAAGGAAAAAGAGGATTTTACAATGAAAAACATGAAAATCTCAGCCAAGCTAACGACAGGATTCTCAATCATGATTGCACTGATGTTGGTCATCGGGATTATCGGGATTATCGGGATTTTGCAACTCAACGGTTCCCTATCCGAAATGTATGATGACCAAACCGAACCTCTCCCCAAAATGGCAAAAATCATCGAGTTGGTTCAAAGGCAACGGGCTTGTATGCGTGAATACATAGTCGGCGCGGCAACCGATGATACCGACCTCATCAAAGACGCACACAGCAGATTCTTGGCTTACAAAGACGAAATAGAACAGAACAAAGCTGAATACAGACAAACGATTCTGAACAACGCCGAAATGTTGCGGGTTTTCGATGAAGCGGTCGCGCTTTATGACGGTGCGTTCATGGATTGCGAAAAAGCAATGTACGACGGTGCGATGGCAGGGGATGATGCAGATGCGTTATACGTAGACCTGCGTACCTACACCGCCGACACCAACAAAATGGCAGACCTCCTTGACCAGTCTATGGCACTGAAGATTGAACTCGCATCCGAAGCTGACGAAGCTTCCGACAAATTGTTCGTTACCTTGCTGATTCTCGTAATCGTTGTTCTGGCGGGTGCAATTGTAGTAGCAATTTTCCTGGTATTCTACGTTTCGGGATTGATTGCGAAACCCATCGGCAAAATGGTAAAAATAGCGAAACAAATCGAACTCGGCGATACCGAAGTATCGATTACATCAGATTCCAGAGATGAAGTGGGCGACCTTGCCACGGCGTTCTCGCTCATGATAGACGGAATCCGTGAACAAGTACGGGTTATCCAGGAAATTGCGGCAGGTAACTTCACGATTAAATCGAAAGTCCGCTCCGAAAAAGATGCTATGGGTAAAGCATTAACCCAGACCCTTAAGCAGTTGAACGATATGTTCGGCGAAATCAATACCGCTTCCGACCAGGTTAATTCGGGCGGAATGCAGGTGTCGGGTGCGGCACAGGCACTTTCGCAAGGTGCAACCGAGCAGGCAAGCGCAATCGAACAATTGTCGGCATCTATTCAAGAAATTTCCGACCAGGTACGCGACAACTCCTCCAACGCAAACAAAGCGAATGAACTCGTTAACGAAACCGGTGACGAAGTCACCCGCGGAAACAACCATATGAACGATATGCTGAACGCCATGACCGAAATCAATACGGCATCATCGGAAATCTCGAAGATTATCAAAGTTATTGACGATATTGCGTTCCAGACGAACATACTCGCGCTTAATGCAGCGGTTGAAGCTGCGCGTGCAGGTTCGGCAGGTAAAGGATTCGCAGTGGTTGCGGAAGAAGTCCGTAACCTGGCATCGAAATCGGCAGATGCGGCAAAACACACGACTTCTCTTATCGAAGGCAGTGTTTCTTCTGTAGAAAAAGGTGCGTCAATCGCACAAGAAACTGCACGTTCGCTTGAAGCAGTCGCTGAAAAGACACAGGAAGTTCAACGTCTGGTCAACGATATAGCAAGGGCATCGAACGAGCAAGCGGAAGGAATTCGCCAGATTAACACCGGCGTTGACCAGATTTCGCAGGTTGTTCAAACCAACTCCGCAACTGCACAAGAAAGTGCGGCGGCATCAGAAGAACTCTCCAGCCAAGCAAACCTTCTGCAGGAACAAATCGGCAAAATCAAACTGGATTCCTACAACAGCATGGGATTAGGCAATTCCGGTTGGTAAGCAAAACAAGAGCTCACAGGTCGGCGGCTTCGCCGTCGAGCAGGTGAGCTTGACGAAAGCAAAAGCAAAAAGAGCTCACAGGTCGGCGGCTTATTTATAACACAAAAAAGACTCACTCGAAAGGGTGAGTCTTTTTATGCCTTTTCTTCAAACAACTTTTATACAGTTCTGCCATCGGCGAGACGAATTATTTTCGTAGCTGATTTCGCCGCACGCTCATCATGCGTAATCAGCACGATTGTTCGTCCCTGCAAATTGAGCGACTTCAACGTATCCATCACTTTCTTCCCCGATTTAGAATCAAGGTTGCCGCAGGGTTCATCCGCCAGAATCAAATCGGGCTCGGCGGCAATCGCACGTGCAATCGCGACCCGTTGTTGCTGACCGCCCGACAGCTCGGACGGTTTATGCTCCGCCCGTGAGGAAAGCCCCACGATTTCCAACGCCGCATCGGCTAATAGGTGACGCTGTTTGACATTTATCCGCGGATTCCTGCGATATTTCAGAGGGAGTTCGACGTTTTCGCGTGCAGTCAACATAGGAATAAGGTTAAATCCCTGGAATATAAACCCGATTTTCTCGTTACGAATAAAACTGAGTGCGCGACCGGACAATCGCGATACGTCCTTCCCGCACAGAAAATACTCGCCGGAACTCGGTCGGTCAAGACACCCCATGATGTTCATAAGGGTGGATTTTCCTGAACCCGATGTACCGAGAATCGCCGCAAATTCGCCCTTCTCAACGGTTACATCAACCCGGTCGAGTGCCTTGATTTCATTATCACCCATATGATAGACCTTCTCAATTGAACGGAGTTTGAGCATTTGCACCGGTCCCTCCGTTCTTTTTAGATTTGCCCTTGGAATTACCTTCATAATAGCAACAGGGGGATGCCAGTGCGTTCGTGATTTGCGCGACCCCGTTAAGTCCGCAGTAACCGTCTTTCTGGTGGCGACATTTTTCGTTACAGATTATCATGTTCATGTTGAAAGAACCTCGTTCATTCCATAGATTATAGCCTCAAAAATAAGTTAGCCAAAAATTTTCGGAATATACCCATAATATTTTCCAAAAAAGATTCCATAATAATATAGAGCATTGCGAAAACAAAACTTCGGCAGGAAGGGAATGATTATATAATGATAACAAAAGCGAAATCAAAAATGAAAAGCCTGATTTTCAAAGGAACAGTCATAGCCGTGATTCTGATTGCGGGATTGATAACGGTGTGGGGAATCCCCGATGCGGTCGAGAGTTTTCTGCCGGTAGTCGAGACGGTCTCGATGACCCCTACCGAATACAATCAAACCGTTTCGGGCAACGGAATAATCACCCAAACACCCCACGGCGACTGGTACGTAACCATTGCAATCGGAGAAAGCGATATTCGCCGGGTAGAAGTCGGGCAGTCTGCCGATTTAAGCGGGGCTGCATTCGATGACGGAATCTATACGGCAACCGTCGAAAGCGTTGACGAAACCGCAAGTCATCGGCAGGTAGACTACTCCCACGAGACCGTTGTGGAGGTAGTCCTTAAAATCGATAACCCCAACACCGTTGTAATCAGCGGTTCTTCCGGAACATCGGGGGAATCCGGCGGGATTCTGCGTTCGGGATATTCGGCGCGTGCCGATATAAAGGTAAGCGAAACACGCACGATTTTCGTATTGCCGTATTCGGTGATTCTTCAAGATGACAAAGGCGAATACGTCTACGTCCTCTCAAAAAATTCAGCGTTGAGAAGAGACATCATCACCGGGATTGAACTCAGTCACGGTGCGGAGGTCATATCCGGACTACGCACCTCCGACCGGGTGATTTTGAATCCGCAGTCACTCAGCGATAACGCACTGGTTAAGGAAGGAGACTCAAATGCTGAGTAACATTTTCAGGGCTAAAACCCGTTCCGCACTTACTATTTCTGCGATTGCAGTAGGCGTTTTCGCTGTAGTGTTGATTTCTGCCGCCGGGAATGCGGGGAGCAACGAAATCACACGAACCCTCGAAACCATGGGGATAAACTCGATTCTTGTTCAGCACGAAAGTGCGAGCGCGCCTCCCGCATTAGACCCCGACGATATAGCCGCAATCACGCGAATTTCCGGGGTGGAAAAGGCTATGCCGTTAATGTCAAGCATTAACAAAACCAGGCTGTTAGATGAAAACATCAATTGTTTCACCTGGGGAATCAACGCAAACGCTCGTGAAATCATCTCGCTTGAAGCATTGCACGGCAGACTGATTTCATCGCAGGACACGGCAGGCCGGGCGATGGTCTGCGTTATAGATGAAGATATCGCAATCGCAGGATACGGACGTTCCAACGTCGTGGGAAAAACCGCACGAATCCTACTCGGCGGGGTGTATCATGACTTTGAAATCGTCGGTGTGGCAAAATCAGGAATAAGTACGCTTCAATCCGCATTATCAGGGATAATTCCGAACTTCGTATACGTCCCGATTACGACCATGCAAATGCTCACCGGGAAAACCGGCTACGATAAAATAGCAGTCCTGATTGATGAGAACCAAGCGATGGTCTCACCACAGGGGCAAAAAGGTGATTTGCAAATCATAGATGCAATCAGCAACACAATCACCCAAACCAGAGGAGAAAACTCGGGTTTAATTGTCTCAAACCTGCTTCAGCAAAAAAAAGGCCTCGAAAACATCCTCACGACCATCACGGTAGTCCTGTCCCTGATTGCGGGAATATCGTTGCTGGTATCGGGATTAACAGTGATGACCACCATGCTGGTCAGCGTGAATGAACGCAAACGCGAAATCGGGATTAAAAAGTCAATAGGGGCGAAAGACTTCGATATAGCGCGGGAATTCTTACTCGAAAGCATGACACTCTCGGGAATCGGCAGTACACTCGGCGCAGGATTAGGTGTAGGAGTCACCGCTATAGGTTGCGCTGTTATAGGAATCGACTTTTCGCTGAACCTCACACCGATTATCATGGCGGTGTCGTTCGCAGTGGGACTCGGCGGGATATTCGGTGCGTACCCGGCAGTCAAAGCCGCAAAACTCGAACCAATTGAAGCACTCCGCCAAACGTAACAAACAATCGCGACTAATTGTGAAATATGCACAAATTTTTTCAACAAAATTTGTAGGAATTGTAGAATATAGCTAAAATGCTTGACAACTATAGGGGGTATTTGATATAATATCATTGTAAGCGGATTGTAAACCGTATGTAAAATTATTCTGCGGAGGTGAGAATTATGTTAAACACAAACTTTTCCAAAAACTCTAAATCTAAAAAGGATTCGTGCTGTGATTTAGTCCATCTGAACTACGACAAGTGCGTAGGTTGTAATCGATGTATTGCCGAGTGTCCCGTAAGTCTCGCCAATCGCGAGAGTAAGAGTGAGGACGGTAAGCTCGTAGTCGATGTAAGGTCGGAATACTGTATCGACTGCGGGCAGTGCATCAAATGCTGTTTTAAAGATGCACGAAAATACGTTGACGATACGCAGGAATTCATGGAGGCGTTGACTTCCGGGAGGAAAATTTCAATTGTTTTCGCACCTGCGTTCAAAACCAACTATCCCCAATGGAAACGGTACCTGGGATTCTTCAAGAAATTCAACATCGGAAAAATCTATGATGTGTCTTTCGGGGCAGAAATAACCTCCTGGGCGTACTTAAAATTCATCAAGGAATCCGGGCAAAGCGGATGGATTTCCCAACCCTGCCCGGTAATAGTCAATCTGATTGAGAAATACACACCGGAGCTTTTGCCAAAGCTGATTCCCATACACAGTCCTGCAAGCTGTACGGCAGTCTATATGCGGGAGTACATGAATATCAGCGACGACATCGTATTCCTGTCGCCTTGTTTCGGGAAAAAGTCGGAATTTATCCGTCACGGTTTAATCAAATATAACGTGACCTTCAAATCTCTCGCGAAATATTTCGACAAGAACAAAATCGATTATTTAAGCGCACCGGAAGTTAATCCCGACAGTCCCCCCGGGGAATTGGGAAGTTTCTATCCGTCGCCCGGTGGTCTGCGTGAAAACGTTGAATTCCACACCGGCAGAACAGCATGGGTTCGACAGGTCGAAGGCAGCGATATGCTCTACGATTACTTCACTAAGTACAGTGAGCGGGTAAAAAGCAGAAAACCGCTACCCCTTTTAGTCGATGCGCTGAACTGTCTCCACGGGTGTAACGGCGGGACGGGAATCGACAAACGAATCGACTCTGACGATGTAGAGTATGAAGTCCACAACATACGGAAAACGGCGGCGCAAAATCGTGCGAATAAGCCTAAGAACTACAAGCATTTCGTCGAATTCGATAAAAAGCTAAACCTGAGTGATTTCAAATGCGGTTATTCCGAACAGAAACTCGACATAAAGCCGTTACCGCGCTACCAAGTCGAAGCGTGTTACGCAAAACTGCTTAAAGAAACCAAAGCCGAGCGTGAGATTGACTGTCAATGCTGCGGGTATGACACCTGCTACGAAATGGCGGAAATGATTGCCCGCGGTGTGAACGTCGAGCATAATTGCGTGTATTATCTCAAGAAGCTGGCAGAGAACGACAACCTCAAACTTTCCTCGTTGGAGGACATACGAGTTCAACGTGAACACGCACTCAACGATGGCGTAAAAGGGATTGCGGAGTCGATTATTCTGCTTAAGTCAAACAGCGAAAAGCAGGCACAGGCGGTGGAAGTCACCCTGGCGGAGGTTGAGCGAATTGCGGTCGAAGCCGGGGCGTTAAGCAAGATTATTGCGGAAATCGGTAACGATATGAAGCGGTATCTGCACCTGACTAATGACATTGTAAACGTATCGGAGCAGACGAACCTACTTAGCCTTAATGCCAGTGTCGAGGCTGCACGTGCAGGTCAACACGGAAAAGGATTCGCCGTGGTTGCGGCAGAAGTGCGAACCCTCGCACAGAAAGCCAAACGCTCGGCAACAGGTTCAACCGAAATAAATGAGTCGGTCCAACCGCTTTTGAAGCAGATGACCGACATCAGTGAATCTTTCTTGAGGGTGGTTGAAAACCTCAAACTCAACATGGATGAAATTTCGAGTGAGGTGCTAATCAACGTTCAGCAAGCCGACGAAATTCAGAAATTATCCGAAAGAATCGTAAACGACAACGGCTGAATCGAATTCGGCGGCTCGGCATAACAAGCCACGAAGAGGTTTCCGTGCCTGTGAACAAGTTCGGGCGGGAACACGGTCGTGTCGATACCCTTGAATCCTTGTGAAAATCCCTTTCCGGTGAATTTCGCAAACGCCTCCTTCAAAACCCAGATACGTGTGAAGTCGGCTTCGGTTTTGATTAGGCTTATTTCATCAGCACAACAGACCCGCTCTATCAGGGCGGGTCTTGTTTTTCGTGTTTGTTGAATGTTTTGAATATCAACGCCGATTTCCCGACGTGCGACCGCACACGCTATTCCGTACTTACAGTGGGAATAACTGAAGCATATACCCGGATTAATCGGCTCTTGTTTAGCGAAATACGGCTTACCGTGTTCCCCGTAAACAAATTCACCGAAATCGCTGCGCTTAACCCCGAAATCCCGCATGAGTGCGTAGTCGAGTAAGCCGAGCACGGCTTCCCGCTGTTTTGACTTATCACCGGGAATTTCCGAAGCAGTGAAATAGACGTTCATTCGTTTTCTTCCCCCGAACCGTCCTTGACAAATTCGATTCTTGCGGTGTCGGCAGGTACATAAATGTAATCACTCACCCTGAATCGTTCACCTTCCGATACACTGCCGGATAAGGTTCCCGTTGTCATGATAAATCCGTCACTGTCGTAACACTTGACCTCAACCCGCAGAGAATCGCTACCCTCCACCACACCGATTATTTCAAAGGTGAGCCTTGTATTGGTTGTGCGTTCTTCGACTTCTGTAATTCTAATCGATTCGATTGCAGTAAACCTACGTATCTCGCCGCTGTAATTATACAATTCGGTGATTGTAAAAGGCTCATTTATATACCCGATTTTCGGGCGGTTTTCTTGCGTTCGCTCTTCCCGATTATTCGGCTCTTCCCAATATCTTTCATTATGTGGATTTGAATTTAAGCTTTCACGATAAGAAAAAATCAAAGCAACCGAAATTGTCAATATAACCGAAGCAATTGAAATCGCAATCAAGGCGGTAACAGCTTTATTCCCTTTACCGAATACAGTAGTGATTCTCACCGACTTCTTGTTCTCGACCCTTATGCCGTTAGAATTAATCCTGTAATCGCCGCCGGAGCAGAAAGTACGGAACGTGAGCTTGCCTGCCGCCATCATAGCTGACCATGCGTACGTAACCTCATACTGTGTATTTCGCTTGACCGTGAGTTTCGCAGACACCACACCGATTTCGTTACCGGCATAAGGAATCGATGCACGTATATTATAGACTCCCTCTTCAAATTGCATGGCGACCGATTCACCCCCGACAAGCATGAACGGTTCTCTGCCGTCCACCGCCACCTGAACCGAACCCGGCATTGTCGTTCCCACTCCGTTAAAGCTGAAAGTTACGTTGTTTGTTCCGTTCATTCCAAGACCTCCATTGCCATCAGGCACATTCTTCCGTTGTGATACGGGCATTTCCAATCGCCGACGATTGGCAGTTCAACCATTTTGCCTTTTTTCTCATCGAAAGTCTCTGTAACGGGATTCTCATTCTCGTCAAGTTCATTGAACCACTCCCCGCCCTCACGCTTGTCGATTACATGGGATTTAATATACCCCCACAGACCTTCCGCCCTCTCGAAATACTTCTGCTCTCCCGTTCGTCGAAAAGCATCGAGAAAACCTACCACACCTTCGGCTTGCGGCCACCATGCCCTCCTTTTATTCACAACCCCGCCGACTTCTTCATAATACAGCGCACCACCGGTCGAAAAGGCAACTTCATCCGCTTTTTTATACAACGACTCGTTCATGACGCGAATTTTCGCCGTCAAATCAAGGTCGAACAAATCACCAAATGTGTCCAACGTTCGCCCGATTAGCCATGCCGCCTCAACATAATGCCCATACATCCGCTTATCTCCGACCACATTCATGTTTTCGTCAAAGACTTCATAAAGGCAACCCTCATCTTTGTTATAAATCTTATCGTAGATAATCCGCAGGATTTCCTCGGTGCATTTTGCAATGTGTGCCTTCAACGATAACGATTCTGTCACACGATAAAACTCGGTATACGATTCCACCAAATGCAGAATGTATCCCGCAGTCTTGTTTTCGGAACGCGAACACCAATTTTGCGCATAGGTCTCGTAATAACCCTTGACTTCGACTTTGCGGAAAAGCTCCAACACCAACTCAAACGCGGCAGAATCACCCGATGCGGCGTAATAACTCGACATTGCGTATATGAAGAACGCATAACTATACCCGCTCTTCTCATAAGGGGAAAGGCTTTTTCCCGTGGCGGTGACGTTCGTGAAGACACCTCCCCACTCTTTATCCCAAAAGTGCTTCACAATGAAATCGTAACAGTGTTTCGCTGTTTTGAGGTGTTTTTCGTCCCCCAAAATAAGATAGCAGTTGGAATAAAACCACAGAATCCGCAAATGCAGGACTGCCCCTTTATCAGCGGTCTTGTCGGGCTTTAAGTCGTTTCCCACATACCCGTAGAATCCCCCGTTTTCACGGTCAACGAGGGAATCCCAGAAGGGTATAATGTGTTCGTTCAGATGATTTATTATTTCGTTTTTCATGTCTATAACCATTTCCTTACTGCACACAAAAGTACAATGAATATCCTATTAGATATTATTAAACCGCAACAAATGTCTTGACATTTGGCGGTTTAATTCGACGGATGCGTCGGTTGCCCCGGAGGGGCGAGACGCAGGGCAATTTGAACTGGAAAAGTCCTAATCGGGCTTTGCCCGATTAGACAAGACTTTTCGAGCGGAGTATTATTGCTCCGCAAAAATCCGATTCATGACCAGCCCGGTGGTCAGCTTCGGGTAAAAGTAGGTTGACTTCTGAGGCATTTTCCCGCCCGCTAAAGCCACGTCCTTGATTTCGCCGACTTTTGTACCGTTAAGCAGGAACGCACAATTCGCCGTGCCGTTGTCAACCGCGGCGATTGCATCCTCTTCGAGTTTGATATACGTCAGATTCGTCTGTGCCGCCATATTCGCCTTGTCAATACCGAGTAAGCGTTCTAACACAAGCGAATGAAGTACACTCACATCAAGTTGTCGAAGGCTGATATCTTCGTTAGGCAGGAGTGAGTCCATGACAGCTATATCTTTCAAGGTCATCAACGTATATTTACCGCCCACATACAGGACGAATGCCTTCTTGCCGTTTTTACACGCCGCCGCTGATTGGGAAACGCTTTCTTCTCTGCTCAGACCTTCGGTAATGTCGAAGTATTCGCCCGATTTCGCGATGATTTCACTGTAATCGAATCCCGGTAAATCCCGAACGATTCGGTGGGTGGGCAGAACGATTAATCCGGGATTCTCCATGTTAACCAACATCATGGGTACGTAAGCCGAAGTCCCGATTTCCGACTTATCGGAAACCGAATTGCGATAGTTCAACGCCGTTTCGTAGCGGTGATGTCCGTCTGCTATGAAGACCTGCTTGTCTTTCATTAATTCGGCGATTTTCGCGATTGTCGCCTGCCCTCCGACCCCATCGATTCTCCACAGTTTGTGGGTAACTCCGTCTTTATCTGTAAATTCCGACAACGGTGAACCGTCAGTCGCTTTGTGGAGAGTATCAAGAACGGCATTATCGTCGTCCATATACAAAGAGTAAATCTGGCTGAAATTAGCCCCGGTTGCCGTCATAAGATTGAATCGGTCGGTTTTCGCCTTTGAAAGCGTTTCTTCGTGCGGTAAGACAATCCCTTTCGAGAATTCTTCCAGTTTAACTAACCCGACGAATCCTTTTGCTGCGTAATTCGCACCCTCAAAATCGAACGAAAATTCATAAACGTAGAGACTCTCGTCTCCATCGTCAGCTAAAATGCCCGAATTCACCCAATCACGAAGGATTTTGCCGGCTTCTTTGTACGATTCCATGTCTTCGTTCTCGGCACCATCTTTGTAGGAACGCGGAAGCTCCAACCGGATAATGTTGTATTGATTTTGTTTGAGCAAATCCTGCCGTTCACTCTCACTGATTATGTCGTATGGGGGACAGCATAATTCGTTTAATTTACCTGCGGTTTCTGCGTAGCGAAGTCCTTTGAATCCTCTGATTTCAGCCATGATTTTTTTCTCACTTTCGGTTGTAATAATATTTTTTGCTCATTATAACATACTACTGTTGAAAAATCAAGAGCAGTATGCTATAATAGCATATTATGAATAGATGTCACAAAAAATTAGAACTCGATAAAATTCTGCTGCTGTTAGCCGATGAAGCGTACAGCGACGCTTGCCGCGAAAGAATCGGCAGGTTGAATCCGCTGGATGAACCGTCTGAGGTTGCCGATGAACTGAACAAGACGGGAGATGCGTTTCGCTTATCCGCAAAACTCGGCACCCCTCGGTTCTCCAATATAAAAGAACCCGGCGAATCGGTGAAACGAGCATCTCAAGGGGGGAGTCTGTCACTGCGCGAACTCCTGGACATTGCAGCGGTTCTCCGCGAAATACACCTTCTCATAAGTTGGCGAAAACAATCCGAAGAGGACAACAGCCTTTCTTATCTGTTCAGTCAGCTTTTTCCGAATAAAGAACTGCTTGAACGAATCGAAACATCAATCATAGCGGAGGATGAACTGGCAGACTCGGCAAGCCCGGAGCTCTTTCGGATTCGACGCAGTCTCGAAAAGCAAAGCTTGTTAATCCGCGAACGTCTCGACAAGCTGATTCGCAATGCCGACAACAAGAAATATCTTCAAGAGAGCCTGGTCACTCAGCGGGACGGGCGATTTGTCATTCCCGTCAAAGTCGAACACAAGAACGAAATCCCGGGATTAGTCCACGACACATCGGGTTCGGGGGCGACGCTTTTTGTCGAACCGATGGGGGTTGTCGAAGCCAACAACGAAATCCGGGTACTGAAATCACGCGAGAAGGACGAAATCGAGCGAATAATAGCCGAACTGTCGGCGTTAGCAGGCGGATTCGCCGAAGAACTTAACGACGGATTCAACGCTTGTATCCGCCTGGAACTCTGCTTCGCTAAAGCGAACCTCGGTGCGAGAATGAAGGGGGTTATCCCCGAATTAACCGCAACCCCCGCCATCGACCTTCGAAAAGCCCGCCACCCGCTTATTTCCGCCGAAAAAGTCGTACCAATCGACATAACTGCGGGGGACTGTCAACCATTAACCGTCAATCGCCAACTGGTCATAACCGGACCGAACACCGGCGGGAAAACAGTGGCAATCAAGACGGCGGGATTACTCACGCTGATGGCACGATGCGGGCTAATGCTCCCTGTGGCAGACGGCTCACGAATCGGGATTTTCGGTAACGTTTTCGCAGATATAGGTGACGAACAGAGCATAGAGCAGAGCCTTTCCACGTTTTCATCTCATATGAACAATATCGTGAGAATCACCGGCGAAGTCAAGGCGGGAGACCTGGTTCTGTTGGACGAGTTGGGTTCGGGTACCGACCCTTCGGAAGGCGGCGCATTGGCGGTGGCGATTCTCGACAGTCTCAAAGAGAAGGGCTGTCTTGTTATAGCAACCACGCATTATCAGGAAGTGAAAATCTACGCCCTCGAAACAGATGGGGTGGAAAATGCCTCCTGCGAATTCGACATTGCCACGCTTCGACCGACCTATCGGCTGATTACCGGCACACCGGGTAAATCTAACGCCCTGGCGATTGCCAAACGTCTCGGCTTAAGTGACGAGATTATCGCAAAAGCATCGGGACTTGTCAGCAGTGAAAATAAGCGGTTCGATGATATAATTCGCAAGCTTGAGGATTCACGGGTTGAAGTCGAGGCACTAAAGAAGAAAGTCACTCAAAATGAGCGAGATTCACGCGAGATGGCGGCTAAACTTGAAAATGAGCGTAAGACGCTCGCCGCACTTCGCGAAAAAGAATTGACTAATGCACGGCAGCGCAGTCTTTCCATTATAGAAGGGGTCAGGCAAAGCGCGGATTCAATTCTGGAGGAATTGGAGGAGCTTAAACGAAGTAAGGACAAGTCCGACTTCTCGGAAAAAGTTAGGGGAATTCGTTCAAAGGTTAATACCTCGCTTAATCGATTGCATGATGAGGCTAATCCAATCGAAAAAAACGACAAAAACGAAAACTATAAACTCCCGCGTGCTCTGAAAAAATTCGATACCGTGCTTTTGGTCGATATGGACAAGAAAGGAAGTCTGATTTCCCTGCCGGATTCTTCCGGGAATTGTCTGGTGCAGGTCGGGATAGTCAAAACCAAAACAAATGTAACGAACCTGCGGTTGGTAACGGTCAAAGACGAAGAACGGGTTTCACTTAACGGGAAGCCGATTTCAAAACAGAATCACGGTTTTTCATCGGTCAAAGCTCACCCTCACGAACATCATGCCCATTCGGGAAGAAGTTCAAGCCTGCTGGAAGTGGATATTCGCGGGATGAGCAGTGATGAAGGGATTTCAACGGTAGATGTATTCTTGGACTCCTGCGTTATGAATCACATTCAAACGGTAACGGTTATTCACGGAAAAGGTACCGGGATTCTGAGACAGGCGGTTCACGCTTATCTTAAATTGAATCGGCAGGTGAAAGAATTCCGCACCGGCAAATACGGCGAAGGCGAAGACGGGGTGACAATCGTGACTTTGCGGTAAAAAAATCTAAAATATGAAAGGAGAACAGCAATTTGGATTTCAGCCACGAACTCCTTGAAAAAGCGGCTCAAGCAGAAGAAATGTGCAGGGACGCGTTCAAGAGTTTTGACGAGAACGCACGTTACAACGGCGAGAAAGTCTTGCGTGCGTTCATAAACGGGCGGGTATCGGAAAATCATCTCCAAGGGAGCAACGGATACGGATACGGCGACGAAGGTCGGGACACACTCGACAGGATTTTCGCCGAGTCATTAGGGGCAGAAAGTGCGTTGGTACGTCACAACTTCATAAATGGGACACACGCGATTACCGTCGCACTTTTCGGAATTTTGCGTACCGGCGACCGTCTCGTCTCGGTCACGGGCAAACCGTATGACACACTCCACAGTGTAATCGAAGGAGATTCCGGCGGTTCATTAAAAGAATACGGCATACAGTACAGCCAAGTAGAATTACTGCCTGATTCTTCACCGGATTTTGAAGCGATTCGTCGAGAATGTAGGGTGCATAAAAACGTTAAAGCAGTATTCATTCAGCGTTCACGGGGGTATTCGTTGCGAAAACCGCTGACGGTAACTCAAATAGGTGAGATTGCGGCAACCGTACGCGAAGTCAACCCCAAAGCCGCAATCATAGTCGATAACTGTTACGGTGAATTCTGCGAGAAAAGTGAACCTACATCGGCGGACGTTGATTTAATCGTGGGCAGTCTGATTAAGAATCCCGGAGGAGGAATCGCCGAAACCGGAGGATACATCGCCGGGAAGCGCGATTTAGTCGAGCTCTGTGCGCAACGTCTGACCGTACCGGGAATCGGTTCGGAAGCGGGGTGTTCGCTTAATCAGAATCGCGGAATGTACATGGGGTTGTTCCGCGCACCCGAAACGGTTGCGGGCGCACTAAAGACTTCTGCGTTTGCGGCGGCATTGTTTGAGCTGTTGGAGTTCGACTGTTTTCCGCGGTACAACGAATACAGAACCGACATAATCGTTGCCGTAAACCTCACCAATGAACAGCGGATTCGCGCTTTCTGCGAAGGAATTCAGGCGGCAAGTCCGGTGGATTCATTCGTTACACCGGTTCCGTGGGAAATGCCGGGGTACGGACACCAAGTCATCATGGCGGCGGGGGCGTTCACGGCGGGGGCTTCAATCGAACTCAGTGCCGACGCGCCTATTCGAGAGCCGTACACAGTGTTCCTGCAAGGAGGACTGACATTTACCGCAGGCAGAGCGGGAGTGCTTTCTGCGGCGCAAAAACTTATTCTATTAGGAGATGATTGATTATGGAAAGTTTCACAAAAAAGATTTCTTTATTCCTGGTATTCACGTTGATTTTTTCATTGACATTTTTGTCGGGATGCAAGAAGGAAGAAGGCAGCGAATTTTACGACAAACCCAACGTCTACGGGAACACAGCGGGGAACATTCAGAACCACGGAATGGCGACTATGCAGGGGGACTGGATTTTCTTCATAGGCTCCCTCGGTTCGCTTTATCGAATGAAACAAGACGGCTCTGAATTCACGGAAATACACGAATATGCCGGGTTCGGTCTCAACGTAGTCGGGGAATGGATTTACTTCATAGGATGGGAAGATGATAAACTCTATCGAATGAAGCTTGACGGTTCGGATGTTTCATTGGTTATCGATGAAGAATGTGGATTCGTCACCGTTCATGAAGATTGGATTTATTACGTCAATGTCGGATTAGACGGGTGTATTTACAAAGTCAAGACCGACGGTTCGGGCAAAAAGAAGCTCAACGCCGCCTACAGTGAGTATATTTCGGTACTGGGGGACTGGATTTACTACGTCAACGTAGATAGGGACGAGACCATATACAGAGTCTCTACCGAAGGTGTGAACAACGAGAAACTCCGTGATGACGAGGAGATTGAATCCCTGCAAATCGCTTATGACGGTTGGCTGTACTTTTCGATGGTTGTTCCGAGTTCGGCAAGCAACGTTGAAGACAGCTACGGGATATTCAAGCTTGCACCGGATAATAACGAAAGAAGCAAGGTCATCATGAGTTTCGATAACAACGAACATCTCAACGTCACGGGGGATTGGATTTACTACGCAAACTCGAACGATGGGGGGGCGGTTTACAAAATCAAGACCGACGGTTCGGGGGTGCGGGACGAGATGAAGTATAAACTCAACCAAGTCCAAAGCGGGTATATGAACGTAGTCGGTAACTGGATTATCTATCGTGAAGAAGAATGGGGTATGATTTTCATGATGAAAACCGACGGCAGCGAGAACACGTTTATTCCGTAAAAACAAAACTAAAGGGCGGGCTTTGCCTGCCCTGCAGAGGAAGTTCATACGGATTTCCAAAATTAATAAAGTATATTTATTGAATTGCGCGAAAAGCGCGGAAAGGTAAGGTCATAACAATGGCAAAAACAAAATTCGGTATTTCGGTAGGATTATTCGGGGCGGGACTCTATTTCATGGGGTTAATCAACGTGGTTGCGTTGGTTATAATGGCGTTGTACGTTCTTATTTATGAGGGGGACGAGTGGCTTCGCAAAACGGCGGTGAAAGCGGTGGCGGTATACGTATTCTTCACTGTGTTGTCGGCGTTTATCTCACTTGCACGGGATTCAGAATCGTTATTGACAAGCGTTGCCGCACTTTTCAACGGCTCGATTGACATGGGCTGGCTTAATCGGATTCTCTCGATTTGCAGAAGCGGGCTGTCACTGGTTCAGACACTGGTGTTGCTGATGCTGGGATTCGCCGCACTGAAACAAGGAACAGTGAAAATCGGGGCGATTGACAATATGCTCGAGTAATATTAAACCGCAACGAAACTCTTGTAAGACTTTCGTTGCGGAGAAATAACTACAAAAAACGCAACCTTTTTCAGCTTTGGATTGTTTTATTATTATAAGGAAGGGATTCTGTGTCATGGACGTGAAGAAACTGTCAATTGAAGAAATCGTGCATAGATATTCCACCATGCTGTATCGGTTGGCTTTCGCTAAAACCGGAAACAATCACGACGCAGAAGACATCGTACAAGAGGTTTTCATTAAACTCATCACGCACGAAAAGTCGGGGAAGACTTTCAACGACGAGGAACACAGGAAAGCATGGCTAATCCGCGTGACGAGCAATATTTCGGTTAATGTAGCGCGTTCACCGCATAAAGTCAAGAATGCAGGGGAGTTTAATGAGGAATTTGCCGATTCCCCGCAGGAAGACAAAGCAATAAAAGACTTCGAGACACGTTCCCTCGTTGAACCTGCCGTCATGTCCCTGCCGGAAAAAGAGCGGGTGGCGGTTCATCTGTTCTATTACGAAGGACTGTCGCTGAGTCAAATCGCAAAAGCGACCGGACAGGGGATTAACACGGTGAAGTCTAGGCTTTTTCGCGCACGGAAACTGTTAAAGGAAAAACTGAAAGGGGTTGATTTCGATGAGGATTTCGTTTAAAGAGTTATACACTGAAAAAACGGAAATGCACACGCCTTCGCCGGCTTTTGTCGGGACGTTGATTTGCGATTTAAAGAAATTGCAAGATACAGGCGACCTGCCCGAAACGCATATTCTCCCGGTGAAGGTCAAACAGAGGAGGTTCTCTCGCCTCGCAACTGTGACGGCGGCGACTTGTCTGTTAGTATTCGGAGTCACCTACTTTGCCGCGCGTTCGCCTTCGTTTGACCATGACCGTGATTATGCAGGCGATATGGGCTTAATCGGGGGGGGGGGTACTCTTGATTCACCTCACGAAGACGGTAAAGGTCAAGCATGGGCAAATTCCTACGATTATGAATCAGACGAAAATTCGGCTGTGAACAATCATGGTGAAATTCGGGGCGAAAGCGACGAGCAAGAGATTACAAACGAATCGGGAGAAGTTCCGGCCACTTTTTTCAATGACCATTATCTCCGCGATGAAACTAAAGAAACTATGATATCACGCTATTTCAGTGACTACTACCTCTTCCTTTTTAGAAGGGCAGAGACGACCACGACAACAACGAGTAATCCGTTTGTTCAGATATTGCATGAAATTGCCGAGGTATTATCCGGAACGACGGAGGACAACAGATGACTCCACGACTGCTCTTGATTATCAATCCCAACGCAGGAAAGATGAAAGCCGGCTCAATTTTGTTGGATTTAGTGAGTGAGTTTTCTGCACGCAAGTACGAAGTTACCGTCTTCCCCACGAAGAAAAAATTCGATGCTCGTGAGAAAGTTGCCAAATACGGCAAAAATTACGATTTAATCGTCTGCTATGGCGGTGACGGAACTATTTCGGAGGTCGTGAACGGGCTTTCTCGGTTGCAGCGGTTTCCGGAACAGACAGAAATTTCAGAATTGACGGAATTGACAGAATCTCCACCGTTCAGTTTTATTCCGTCGGGGACTGCTAACGATTTCGCATCAACAGTCGGTATGCCGAACGATGTTTCCCTTGCGGTAAAGAAAATCGTTGCAGGGAAAAATCGTGCCATTGATATAGGCGGATTCAGGGGCGGGCAATCGGCCAGCGAAAAGAATTTCATGTACGTAGCCGCATTCGGGCTGTTTACGTCGGTTTCGTACACCGTCACCCAAGACATGAAAAAGACGTTCGGTCATCTCTCCTATGTGATGGAAGGGCTGAAACAGGCAATCGACATTCCGTCTTATCGAATGAAAGTAGAATTCGACGGTAAGGTAATCAAAGATGAATTTGTTGTAGGACTGGTCACTAACTCAACTTCGGTAGCGGGAATGTTTAAACTGGACAAGTCCGGCGTTCGATTAGACGACGGTAAGTTTGAACTCACTCTGGTGAAGAATCCTAACAATCCGCTTCTGTTAAGCCAGATTATCATGGATTTATCCAAGCAAAAATACAATCCCGATTATGTCACCTTCGAAAAGGTCTCAAACGTAAAAATCCTCTGCGACCGACCCGTCGCGTGGTGTCTCGACGGTGAAAACGGCGGACTCTACAAAAGGGCGGTAATCAACAATCTCCACAAGAAAGTGGTTTTAAGAATTTAACTCACACAAAGAAAGGCTAATCCTAAAATGCTCGACGTTTGCTTACCCGGAACCGGCGGAATGATTCCCCTGCCTAATCGATGGCTTACCTGCTGTTGGATTGAATACCAGGGGGCGGCTGTTTTAATTGACTGCGGCGAAGGAACACAGATAGCAATCAAAAAAGCCGGACTTAAACCGTCTCGGCTTGAATTGCTTTTAATCACTCATTTCCACGCCGACCATGTGGCGGGTCTGACAGGAATGTTACTCACTCTTGCGAATTCTGCAAGGGGGGCAGACCAACCCCTCACCATTGCAGGGCCGCCGGGAATCGGGCGAATCGTGTCCGCGCTGACCATAATCGCGCCGAGACTGCCTTTCCCTATAGAAATCATCGAGTTAAGTTGGGAACGTGGGGGAATGCCGCAAAAAATCGAGAAAGCAGGGCTTACGGTAACAGCACTCCCTTTACGTCACGGAATGTTGTGCCTGGGATATCGAACAGAATTGTTCCGCAAACCGATTTTCAGTCCGCAAAAAGCAGCCGCGCTTGACATTCCGGTGAAGATGTACAAGGTCTTACACGCCGGGGAAACCGTTACGTTGGAAGATGGTCTGACTATTCGGCCCGAACAAGTGCTTGACGGTCTGCGCAAGCCGATTTCGGTGTGCTATTTCACCGATACTCGTCCGTTCGACACAATGGCGGATTTCGCGTATAACACCGACCTACTCATAAGTGAGGGAATGTATTACGATGAGCAAATGCGCGGTAAAATCGAAGAAAAAAACCATATGCTGTTCACGGATTCGGCGAGGATTGCCGCAAAAAGCGGTGCGAAACGTCTGTGGCTGACCCACTACAGTCCCGCACTGGAACGCCCGCACGACGGGATTCGTGTTGCACAAAAGATTTTCCCCGATACAGTCACCGCACATGACGGAATTGCAATTACACTTGAGTAATGTTCAAGAAATAAGCAAACTCACCTCACCGGAAGAAAGCGACAGGGTTTCTCCGTCATCTTTTCTCACGGTTAATCTGCCGGTCTCGTCTATATCGACTGCGACCGCCTCGAAAGGTTTCTTTAATCCCGAAACCACCACTCTTTTGCCGAGCATCATAAGTCTGCGCCTGTATTCCTGCAATAGGGTTTGACTATCATCATCCGGTTCCAGCACATGATTAATGACCTCTGCGGCAAGCCTGTTTCGTGAACAGGTGGGTTCGGTTCCCTCGATTCTGTCAAACACAGCTCCGGCTGTGTTTTTTATTTCATCGGGGAATCCGTCTTCGGGGGTGATAAAATTTATGCCGATTCCCACGATAATCCACTGCATATTACCGCTTTCGAAATCGGTGACAGCCTCGGTCAATATTCCGCAGATTTTCTTCCCGTCGAGAAAAACATCGTTTACCCATTTGATTTGAGGTGACTTCCCGGTTGTTGATTCTATAGCCCTGCACACCGAAACAGCCGCATGAGCCGTCACCAGCGTAGGAACATCAAAACTGTCGAATTCTTCCCATTGCGACGGACGGAGTATGATACTCATATAAACCCCATGTCCCGCCAACGTAAAGAATTTCCTGTTATATCTGCCTTTCGCCTTGGTAATCTTATCCGCAAGAATCACCGTTCCGTGTTCCGCGCCGTCTATAGCCTTTTCTTTTGCGGCTTTACCGGTGGATTCTATTACCGAATGGACTTCAAGCTTGTGCGACATTTCCTTGCCGAAAAGTTCCCGCAAGTGCGACACAATTCCCGCGGCAGACAAAACGTCACTGTTTTCGCAAAGACTATACCCGCGATTACTCACACCCTCTATTTTGTACCCCGCCTTCTGCAACTGCTTGACCGCTTTCCAGACAGCATTTCGCGATATCCCCAACGTCCGTGAAATCACCCCGCCGGAAACGCTTTCGCCCCGCTTTTCCTCAAGAAATTGTAAAACCAGATTCTTTGTGTTAGCACCCACCACGCAACCCTCCAATCGTTTCTATACGATAGTATACCACAATTATTCCAAAAATTCAAGACGAATTGTCACCCAATTCTCAGAAACTCAGTTGACAATTCAAAATTTTTTCTGTATAATGGAAGAAAAAAAGAAAAACAGGAGAACCCAAAAATGGATATCAACAGAAAAAACGAAAAAAAATCAACGGTTCGCGAAATCTGCTACATAGCTGTATTCGCGGCAATTATCACGGCATGCGCTCAATTGAAAATTCCGTTACCCGGTGGGGTTCCGATTACGATGCAGACCTTCGCAATCCCGTTAGCAGGGGTGGTTCTGGGTTTGCGAAACGGCACTATAGCATCGCTTGTGTACGTCCTACTCGGAGCGATAGGGGTCCCGGTCTTTGCAGGATTCACCGGAGGAATGGGGATTGTCTTCGGACCGACCGGCGGATTTATTCTCACCTTCCCTTTGATGGCACTTACTGCGGGAATCGGCGCGAAATACAAGGGAGGAAACACGCTCTGGCTTACCATGTGGCTTATTCTGGGGGCGGTGGTGAACTTCACGGGGGGGTTACTGATGTACGCATTCATTACCGAGCATAATCTTACGATTTCTTTCACCCGAACCGTCGCGCCGTTCATTCCGGGGGCGATAATAAAAATCCTCCTGGTCGTATCATACGGTAAGATGATTCGACAATCACTCATAAAAGCGCGTGTTTTGACTTAACCGCTTTTGAATTTCAGTCTTGACAAATCCTAATTGTATGTGATATAATAGAAATAATTATAATCAGAATATAATATAGAAAAAATATAGAAAAGAGAAAAGCATACATGGGATTATTCAAAACTTATTCACAAAAAGAGCTTAAGAGAATCGAGCCGTTGAAGCAAAAGACCCTCGACCTCGAACAGCATTATCAATCCATGAGCGATAAACAGCTCAAAGAACAAACCGGGCTTTTGAAAGAACGTCTCTCCAAAGGGGAAACCCCGGATGATATTCTGCCGGATGCTTTCGCGGTCTGCCGTGAAGCTATGTGGCGAGTAATCGCAATTAAACCCTACCCTGTTCAGATTATCGGCGGAATAGTCCTCCACCAAGGGCGAATCGCCGAGATGAAAACAGGTGAAGGTAAAACCTTCGTGGCGGCACTCCCCGCCTACCTCAACGCATTAAGCGGGCGGGGCGTTCACGTTGTGACCGTGAACGACTATCTCGCGCGGTACGGCTCTGAACTGATTGGAAGGGTCTTCCGTTTCCTGGGAATGACGGTGGGACTGATTGTTCACGAAAAACGCAATGATGAACGCAGAGCGTCGTATCATTCCGATGTAACCTACGGCACGAATAACGAGTTCGGGTTCGATTATCTGCGAGATAATATGTGCGTTCGTAAATCAGATAAAGTTCAGCGGGAACATCACTTTGCCATAGTGGACGAGGTTGACTCGATTCTTATCGACGAGGCGCGGACTCCCTTGATTATCTCGGGCAAGGGGGATAAATCCACCGATTTATACGAGAAAGCCAACAAGCTCGTGAGGGGATTCAAGGCGAAAAAGGTTGTTGAACTCGATTCAAAAGAAGAACACGACCATTATGAGGGCGATTATATCGTTGACGAAAAGGCACGGACTTCTACACTACTCCCTTCCGGAGTAAAGAAAGCCGAGGCTTTTTTCGGCATTGAAAACTTGATGGAACCCGATAACGTTTCGATTCTCCATCACGTGAATCAAGCAATTAAAGCCCACGGAATAATGAAACTCGATGTTGATTACGTTGTTAAAGAAGGGGAAATAATAATAGTAGACGAATTCACCGGACGTTTGATGTTAGGGAGAAGATTCAACGAGGGTCTTCACCAGGCAATCGAGGCGAAGGAGGCGGTGAAGGTCAAGAATGAATCTAAAACACTGGCGACCATCACTTTCCAGAATTTCTTCCGTTTATATGACAAACTTTCGGGGATGACAGGTACGGCAATGACCGAGGAAGAAGAGTTCCGCGGAATTTATCGGCTTGACGTGGTGGAAATTCCTACTAATAAACCTTGTATACGTTCCGACCATAACGACCACGTTTACAAAAACGAAAACGGAAAATTCACCGCTGTGGTTCGTCAGGTCGAGGATTGTCACGAGAGAGGTCAGCCGATTCTCGTAGGTACGATTTCGATTGAGAAGTCGGAACAATTATCGAAAATGCTGAAGAAAAAAGGAATCAAGCATGAAGTCCTCAATGCGAAAAACCACGCACGAGAAGCTGAAATAGTCGCCCAGGCAGGCAAGAAGAACGCAGTCACCATTGCGACTAACATGGCAGGACGCGGAACCGACATTATGCTGGGCGGTAACGCTGAGTATCTGGCACGCTCGGAAATGCGCAAGCGAATGAGTCGCGACGGATTGGACGAAGAGTTGATTGAACAGGTCATATATGAAGCTACCGGTTTCGCCGAGACCGATAACGAACAGGTGCTTCAAGCGCGGGAAACGTTCAAAGAGTTGTTTGATAAGTACAAGGCGGAAATTGCGCCGCAAGCTGAAGAAGTCTGCGCAGTGGGAGGATTATTCATACTCGGTACCGAACGGCATGAATCCCGCCGAATCGATAATCAGTTGCGGGGGCGGGCGGGTCGTCAAGGAGACCCCGGAGAAAGCCGATTCTTCTTATCGTTGGACGATGACTTAATGAGGCTCTTCGGCGGGGAGCGAATCCATTCCATGATGGAAATGCTAAAGGTGGAAGAGGATATTCCGATTGAAAACAGGATTCTGTCACGAACAATCGAAAACGCACAGAAAAAAGTCGAAGGCAGAAACTTCTCGGCACGTAAGCACGTTCTTGAATTTGACGATGTTATGTCTCAGATGAGAAGTACGATTTATAAACAACGCGGAAAAGTCCTCGACGATGAAGATATAAGCGGGAATATTCGCGAAATGCTCGAAGAAACAGTCAACGAAACAGTCGCGACTTTCTGTCAAGGTGAAATCGCCGACGACTGGAATCTCATGGGACTGCGGGAACATTTCAGAGGGTTCGCACTCACCGACGAAAACGATTACAACTACACGGTCGAACAGTTGGGCGAAGTCTCGAAAGAAGATATTCAAGCGGATTTACTGGAACGTGCTTTGGCGCGTTATGCCGCACAAGAGGCTGAGTTCACCTCCGAAATCATGCGAAATATTGAGCGTGATGCGTTACTCCGCAACGTTGACACTCATTGGATGGAACACATCGATGCGATGGCGGATTTGAAACAGGGGATTTATCTCCGTACTATGGGCGGAGGAAAAGACCCGGTTGTCGAATATCGGCACGAGGGCTTTGCTATGTATGATGCTATGATTGCGTCTATTCGTGAAGATACGGTGAGAATGATTCTGACTGTTCGTAAAATGACCGAACGCGAACAAATCATGAAGGCTTTCGCCGAGAATGCGGGTGCGAAAATCACGGTCGTCCGTAAGTCGAGCGAGAAGGTCGGGCCTAACGACCCGTGTTCGTGCGGTTCGGGGAAGAAGTTCAAGAAGTGTTGCGGGATTGGTAGGTGAGTGCTATGAAACGTAATCTAACGGTCGTTATCGAGAAAGACAACGAGTCCGGGGGGTATGTCGGTTTCGCCCCCGGTATACCCGGGGCGCATACCTGTGCCGAATCAATCGAACAATTGTATGTGAATCTTAAAGAAGTAACCGAATTGTGTCTTGAGGAAATGAACAGCGAACAAAAGCGGGAAATCCCGGACTTTTTCGCAATCTCGCATATTGAGGTCGCGGTATGAGTAAGGTTGATTAGGGAGGTAGGCTATGGCTATAGAACGTGTGGAAATCAAGGATTTCCAGGTTTTTAAGGGCGAATTCACGTGCGACTTCTGTCCGGGCGTGAACGTCCTTATCGGCGGTAACGGCACGGGTAAGAGTACGTTGATGAGAGTGATGTGCCGTCTTTGTGACAACAAAGATACGGAATATTACTTTTTTGAAAACAATTGGCTTGGAAGGTTTGGTGATTACCCGTTTGAATATTTAAGAATGGAAACAATAAGCGAAGGTGTAGTTAATCGCATCAGCGTTAAATCCATTCGTATTGATGGCAAGGGTGATTTAGGCGATAGAGTGATTAAAGACGGAAGATGGGTTGAAGTCCCTATGACTGACGATTATACAGAAACGGAAACGATGATTTGGGGTGATTGTATACAAGAAATTGTATATACTCAAAAGGGACATAAAAACACTCCCTCAATGTTTATTCCCGAGAACGACCTGCTCTCCAACGCACGAGGTTTGGTAGAAACAGCAACATATGGGAATGCGCAACTTTTGTTGCCGGAAGTTGAGGTTATTGCAAAATCCCGTGTGCTTCCCTCTGTGCCGGAACAACCATTATACCGCAAAATCTGTGACTTAATCGGTGGCGAACCGGAACACGATGGTCAAAGTTTCTTTATGAAACGTCAAGGTATTGACAAACGTATACCATTCACGATGGAAGCAAGCGGTTTCCGCAAGTTCGGACTATTGGCTCTGCTCGTTCGCAATGAAATGATTAAACCCGGCACTGTACTCTTCTGGGACGAACCAGAGAACAGTCTCAACCCGTTGCTAATGGAAAAACTCGTGGAAATCTTAATAGAGTTATCGCGAAACAAAGTACAGATTTTCCTTGCAACGCACAGTGAATTACTTGCAAAGGAAATCGACATACAACGCAAAGAGAGCGATGAAATCAAGTTCCTTTCGCTGTATGAAGACGATGGCAAAATCAAAGCAAATTCAAACAAACGTTTCGACCTGCTCGAACCGAATCATCTAATCTCTGTTCCTGTCAAGCAGTATGACAGGGAAATTCAAAAGGAGCTTGGCGGAAATGAATGATTATATTGAAGAAAGCGATATGAATTTTATTCCCGATAATTCCTTTCGTATTGAAAAATCGAAAGTGTACGATGACTTGAAACATTCGAAAATTAAAACGGTCGAGTTTATCCGGGTCAAAGGTGACAGATTATTATTATTCGTTGAAGCAAAACCACGTCTGCATGACCCGGATAAATTACAGAGAAACGTCAAAATTTTCGAAGAGGAAATCATTGAAATCAAAGATAAATTCATACACGCTCTAAATCTTTTTTCGGCTATAAAAGTCGGGGTTAAAGAAGCGGATTTTCCCGATGATTTTGTCTTACCAAAAAGGCTTTCGCTTACGTTTATACTTGTTGTTAAGAAAAACAGCGAGAGGGAATCTCTAAAAGCACGTGAAAAGCTTATGTCTCTTTTGCCAAACTACTTAAAAACAATCTGGGAACCGAAAGTTTTTGTCTTGAATTATACTCAAGCTAAAGAACAAAAACTAACAGTCTAACACAGGGGGTCACTCATGCACAAAATATACCATAATTTACCCGAAGAACCGCCGGAAAAACTCAAAAGCGCACCAAAACCGAAATCCGACAAACGTCCCCGCAGGAAGGGCAAACTCACACCGGTTAAAGGGGTGAAACACGTCCTGTCGGTTATAGGGACGACTTTTCTGACGCTGTTTCTCATAATCGTGATTACCGGGTGCGTCGTCGCAGTTGCTTTGAGCGTGTATATCACGCAGTTCGCCGAATCCATGTACGACGTGGATTTACAGGCGGTGGAACTCAGCTATAACAGCTTCCTTTTAGCAAAGAATCCGCATTACAATCCCGAAGACCCCGAATCGGAGGAATACATTGAACTGTTTGCGTTGAGTGCGGACGAAAATCGAATTTGGGTGGATTTGGAAGACATTCCGCAACACGCAATAGATGCGCTCGTAGCGACGGAAGACAAACGCTTCTACGACCATGCCGGGGTAGACTGGTATCGGACGGCGGGGGCGACACTTTCGGAATTTGCGGGAATAGGCGAGGCACGCGGCGGCGGTTCAACCATTACGCAACAGTTAGTCAGAGACATCACAAAAGACGACCAGGTCAACATAGGCAGAAAACTGCGCGAAATCTTCCGGGCAATCAGCTTTGAACAAAAATATTCCAAACACGATATTCTGGAGAGTTATCTTAATCGTGTCGCTTTGGGGAACACAGTATACGGAATAGGCTCTGCCGCGAAACATTACTTCGATAAAGAAGCGAGTGAGCTCACCATAGCCGAATCTTGTATACTCATAGGTCTGCTTCCGTCACCGGTTTCATATAATCCTTATTATAATCCCGAACGTTCGCGATACTGGCAGAAGAACGCAATCTGGAATATGTACGACCAAGGGTATATTTCGTTTGCGGAGTATGAGGAGGCATTGAATGAACAGGTGCAGTTCCGTCTCCCGATTAGCAGTCAGTGCCGTTGCCCTGAAGAGCTTCCTCGCTGTGACGGTGCGTACTTCGGTTATATAGACGAGAGGTATGAGGAATTCTACGGTCTGCAGGGCAATGCCGATGATGAAGACTTGTACTTCCAAAATGTCCCTATGGAGGATTTAATCAATCCGTTTAAATTCACCGAATATGCAGTTCGGCATAACTGGTACATCGATGCCGCGCTGAAGGAAATTACCGCCGATTTAGCCGCACTTAACGAAATTCCTTATGAGAATGCCGCCGCACTGATTCGAAAAGGCGGGTATAAAATCTACCTTTCGATGGACATCGAAATGCAGGACAAATTGGAGGCTATTTACAACGACCCGTATTTAGTGCGAAACCCATCCTACCCGTATGCTGCGGGAACCCCCGCACGGAACACTATTCAGAGTGCGTTTGTTGTGATGGATATGCACGGAAACGTAGTCGCGGTAGCAGGGGGGGTCGGTGACAAACCCGGTAATGATGCCTTCAACAGGGCGAATCAAGCCCGACGAAACATCGGTTCTACCATTAAGCCTTTCGGCGTGTATGCCCCCGCAATTGACATGAACAAAATCACCTATTCGTCCATGTTGCTTGACCTTGCGGGGCTAATCGACGACCCGGGCGCACCCGGTCAATTTAAAGACTGGCCGGAAAACTACGGCGGCAGTCTCGGTTCGGGAAGCAATTACGCAGCATGGTACGCTTTAGCGAAGTCCACCAACACCGTTTCCGCACGGACGATGCACCTGCTCGGCCCAAATACCGCATTAAACTTCCTGCAGGAGCGTTTGGGGATTACCACACTCACCACGAAACAGCACTTGACTTATTCGTCACTTGCAACCGGTTCTATGGAAGTTAAACTGCACGAATTAGCCGGGGCGTTCCAGATTTTCGGAACGGGGGGGATTTATTACAAACCCGCCTTCTATTCGCGGATTGAAGACCATAACGGGAATATAATCATGGAGAGAGACTCTGTGGGTTCGCAGGCAATCGGTGCGGATTCAGCGTGGGTAGTAAACCGAATGATGCGGGACGTTGTGGAAGACCCGAATGAAATGGGTCGCCGTGCGCAATTGCCTATGCCGAACGTTGAAATAATCGGTAAGACGGGAACAGCTAACGATATGTCTGACGTTTTGTTCGCCGGATTAACCCCCGATTATGTAGCGGTAATCCGTCTCGGCTATGACGACAACCGCGCGCTGTCGAATCAACCGGGCGGCGGTGACTGGTGGAGACCGCCTACAATCGTCTGGGGGGAAATCATGTCAAAACTAATCCCTATCGACCAACCCCGCGGTTGGGCAGAGGTGAAAAACAAATCCGGGGCTGTCGAGGACTACTACTGCGCTTCGACGGGATTGATGTACGGGCCGAATTGTGCGGAGGATGGCGCAGGCCGAAGGGTGGGATACTATAAATCCTCGAACATTCCGGCAAGATGTACGCACGATGCTACGGCATGGGCAATGATAGAACAAGAACAAAAACCGCTGTATCGGATTTTGAGTTAGAAAGAGAGTTTTCATGAAAAAAATTATCTGCAAAACCTACGAAGAAATGAGTGCGGAAGCCGCATTCATCATAGCGAACCAAGTCCGCACCAAACCCGACAGCGTACTGGGTCTGGCAACCGGTTCAACCCCGATTGGAACGTATAAGCGACTCGCGGAGGAGCATAAGAAAACCGGGTTGGACTTCTCGCAGGTCAAGACGTTTAACCTCGACGAATATTATCCCATTAAACGAGATAATCGACAGAGTTACCGATATTTCATGGACGAGAACCTCTTCTCCCATGTGAATATCCCTCCGTCAAACGTAAACATTCCCGACGGTGAATGTTCAGCACCCGAAAAAGAATGTTCGGATTATGATTCCGGGTTGAACAAAGCCGGCGGGACTGATTTACAACTCCTCGGAATTGGCAATAACGGACACATCGCCTTTATCGAACCGGGGGAAAATCTCCCGCTTGCAACGGGTTTGGTGGAACTCACACAGGATACAATTACCGCAAACTCACGCTTCTTCGAAAAAGAGGAAGATGTCCCGAAGAAGGCGATTTCAATGGGGTTAAGCGGGATTATGGGTTCGAAACACATTCTGTTGCTGATTAGCGGGAAAGCAAAGGCGACGGTCGTGAAGGAGTTGTTTTCGGGGAAAGTGACCACGCAAATCCCTGCGACCCTGCTTAATCTGCACCCGAACGTCACTGTAATCTTAGACGAAGAGGCGGCGGGACTTCTATAAGAGCAAAAAAGAGAGACAAAAAAGCGTTCCCGTTTGAAATAAAACAGGAACGCTTTTAATTTCTACACGCCGTAAGGGACTCGAACCCCAAACCTCCTGGTCCGTAGCCAGACACTCTATCCAATTGAGCTAACGGCGCATATCGTCTCCAACAAGACTTGATACAGTATATCAGACTTTTCAGAGAATGTCAAGAGTTTTTTAAAAGAAATTCGCCAAAATAAAAATTCTTCTTGACAAATTTCTTGATTTGCAGTATAATTGCTTTTAATCTCAATTAATTCGTAATAAGGAGAAAATAAAAATGGCATCAACCTACAACCCTTTTGAGAACGCGCAAGCGCAGTTCGACAAAGTGGCGGATATGATTCAACTCGAACAGGACTCACGGGAGTTTCTGCGGCAGCCAATGCGGGAGTTACATTTCATGATTCCTGTGAAAATGGATGACGGAACATCAAAAACGTTTCGTGCGTATCGGATTCAACACAGCACCGCGCGCGGCCCCGCAAAAGGCGGACTGCGATTCCACCCGCACGAAACCGCAGACACGGTTCGTGCACTTTCCATGTGGATGACCTGGAAGACAGCGGTAGTTGATATTCCGTTGGGCGGCGGTAAAGGCGGAATCGTATGCGACCCGCGTACTATGTCCCTGTCGGAACAAGAACGGCTCTGTCGTGGATTCGTGCGGCAATCGTTTGACTTACTCGGTCCGAACGTAGACGTTCCCGCGCCGGACGTTATGTCAAACGGTCAGCATATGCTCTGGATGCTCGACGAATATGAAACCATCGCACGGGGGCACTATCCCGGCGTGATTACCGGTAAACCGGTCGGCTCGGGTGGTTCGCTCGGCAGAACAGAAGCAACCGGATACGGCGTTGTGTACATCGTAGACGACCTTCTCAAAAACGAAGACATCGATATAAAAGAAACAACGGCGAGTATTCAAGGCTTCGGTAACGTCGGCGAATACGCGGCGAGACTGTATTCCGATTTAGGGGGGACTGTCATCAGCGTTTCGAGTTATGACCTTGCCGATAAAGCCTCCTATACTTTCAGGAAGAAAACCGGCTGTAATATCGAAGAACTCGTGAGCATAAAAGACAATTTCGGGTGCATTGACAAGGAAAAGGCGCAATCGTTGGGATATGAACTTTTACCGGGCGAAGCGTGGCTTTCGGAAGATGTTGACATATTGTTCCCGGCGGCACTCGAAAACCAAATCACACCGGAGAACTTCTCCTGCGTTTCGGGGAATGTAAAGGTCATAGCGGAAGCGGCTAACGGCCCTGTAACCCCCGATTGTGACCCGCTCATCGAAAAGCGGGGAATCCATTTAGCACCCGACTTTCTCGCTAATGCAGGCGGGGTAACGGTTAGCTATTTTGAACAGATTCAATGTAACATGAACTACTTCTGGAGTAAGGAAGAAGTGTTGGAGAAACTCCGTTACACCATGTCGAAAGCGTTCAGCGGGGTATACCAACTCTCGAAAGAGCGAGGAGTATATTTAAGAGATGCAGCGTATATGATTGCAATCGACCGGGTGAACAAAGCGGTAAAACAGCGCGGTTGGCTTTAAATCCAATCAAAAAACAGAGGTGTCATTGCATGACGCCTCTGTTTATATACTACAGTAGTATATAGGAGCTGATAAATTTGAAACAAAACGCCCGGTATCAGGGGCGTAGACGGCAACGAGTTTCATTGCACGTTGGTGTCGGAAAGGCATGGTCATATATGAGTATAATTCGTAATGCAATGCGTGTGATTCCGATTTGCCTGGTTTTAATCGGATTGTCGAGCTGTTTCTTAAAAAAAGGTGACAATCCCGACGATGATTTCAGTGCGGTCTATCGAATGGAGAGGGACATCATCTTCTTTGAAAGTCCCAATCGCGATAAAACGACCATTGTTTTCCATGATGGTAAAACACAGGAAATAGCGGGTGAGTTTTATAATCATGAAGTCAATATGGAAGGAACAAAGGCGACAGCGTTGTTCGATTACAGCACCGAGAGCGGAGGAACACTCTACTTTTTCGATGAATTCGCCGATGCACCGCTCAGAATCGCGGTGGGAGTATATGGGTTCAAATTGGCAGATTCCGGTAACGGACTCATTTACTGGAGTCATTTCAACAACAACAATGAAACCGCTCAACTGCACTACTTAGCGACTTCCTCAAGCGGGGAAGAATCACGCTTAGTCAGCGAATCCACTTTTTATGACGGAAGGTCAAACGTTTGCGGAGTGATTTCCCCGGATGGTGAGTTGGTCTTCTACGTTACCGATGTTACCATGACATTCCAATCTAATCAAGAGGGTGAATCGACACCTATATTCACGAGTAAAGCCTTCATCAGCAGAAACGGCGGCGAAAGCGAATTGTTCGGTGAAAATATGTTCCCGTATGCAATCGCCGATGAAGGGAAGTTCGTCTATTACGCAGAAGACAGCAGACTCATGGTGAAAAAGGGAACGGATTCGAGTACGACGGGGGTGTCACTTGCAAGAATCGGACCGGCTGTGCCTACGCATTTCAACCGTGATTATTCGCAGATTGTCTTCAACGAGGGGGAATTCGCCTACATCAGCATTGACGGCGGCGTGAGGAAACGGATTTCCGACGATGTACTCTCACGATTCATCATTCCGAAGGGGGCGCAGTCCTCCCGCGAAAGCCACGAGAGCAGTGTCACGTACGGATTCGACGATTTTAGCGGGAAAGTCTTCTCAACGTTAGGAAACGGACTGTTTTCGCTGGACTCGGCATACGATTCCCGCTCACTTGACAACGGAAATCTATACGATGTAACCCTATCGCGGGACGGTAAAACGCTATTCTACAAAGACGGAAACTGGGAGAGTGCGAGCTTGAAATCGCGTCCGCTGAACAACAAAACTGACGAAGCCGGCAAGGTGATTGCGGTAAACATTGACAGTTATGTAACCACGAGTGATGGGAATATCTATTACACCGATGCCGAAAGCAACGCACTCTTCCGCAAAACGGCAGATGACAGCGGAAGAGGTATTCAAATTGCCGATAAAGTGGAATTCGGGACGTTGCAGGTCTATGCCGGGGAAATCGTGTATTTTATGACGGATTTTTCTTTTGAAAACGGCGCGACACTCCATTCTTCTCGTTCGGAAGACGCGACCCTGTCAAATAAAATCGCTGAGGGTGTCACCCAACTCGACGTTTATAATAAGCAGGTCTATTATTACTCTCTGTTAATTTCCGTGAGCGATTCAACCGATTATTATGAGGTTTTCAAGAGCGATGACGGCGGCGTTTTCACCGAATTTACTAAAGTAATCTTTTTCGGATATAATAAAAATTATTCAACAGGGGGGATATGGTAAAATTGAACATTTTAGATGAAATAGCGGCTCGTACACGCAATCGCATTGATGAGAGGAAGAAAATCCACTCGTTCGCGCAAGTGAGAAGGCAGGCAGAATCAATAGAAGTCGGCGATTTCCCGTTTGAGAAGTCACTGGGTTCTTCTGATTTGGGGTTCATTTGTGAAATCAAGAAAGCTTCACCCTCAAAGGGAATTATAGCAGAAGACTTCCCGTACCTGCAAATCGCGCGGGATTATGAGTCGGCGGGGGCAGCAGCAATTTCAGTGCTGACCGAACCGTTTTACTTCAAAGGGAGTGATGACTACCTTTGCGAAATCGCCGACACGGTCGCAACTCCGCTGTTGCGCAAAGACTTCACCGTTGACGAATACATGATTTACGAGGCAAAAATCCTCGGTGCCGACGCGATTCTGCTTATTTGCGCCATACTGGAAAAATCTGCCCTTGCCGAATACATCGAAATAGCTCACGATATCGGGCTTTCGGTGTTGGTCGAAACCCATGACGAATCCGAGGTGGAGATGGCATTATCGGCGAATTCCCGCGTTATAGGTGTGAATAATCGTAATCTTAAGACTTTTGAGGTTGATGTTTCACTCAGCGGGCGTTTAAGGCGGCTCGTTCCCTCCGACAGGCTGTTCGTTGCGGAAAGCGGCATTAATTCACCTGCCGACATAAACATTCTCCGTGAAGCAGGGGTAAATGCAGTATTAATCGGCGAGACACTCATGCGGAGTCACGACAAAAAGGCAGAAATAGAAAAATTGAGAGGAACGGGGACGAAAACTTGACAAAAATCAAGATTTGCGGGCTTACACGGGTTGAAGATATCGACTGTGTTAACGAGTTACATCCGGATTACATCGGATTCGTTTTCGTTGAAAAAAGCCGACGGGCAATCACCCCGGAAAAAGCACGGGAACTACGTAAGCGGCTTCGCCCCGGGATTGTTGCGGTCGGCGTTTTCGTGGACGAACCTGCCGAAAATATAATCGACATGGTCGAAAACGACATAATCGACATGATTCAACTTCATGGTTCGAGCGAATTCGAAAACGCCGAATACATTTGCGGATTGGCGAAAACCGGTGTACCGATTATCAAGGCGATAAACCTTCAAACCGATGAATTACCGACAGGGTCGGATTTCTTGCTGTTTGATGGTGTTGAACCGGGTTCGGGCAGGACTTTTGACTGGAATTCACTCCCAAAAAGAATCAATCAGCCGTTTTTTCTGGCAGGCGGGATTTCACCTGATAATGTCAAAGATGCAATTGAAAAGGTCAATCCTTTTGCCGTTGATGTCAGTAGCGGGGTTGAGACGAACGGCGTAAAAGACTGCCAAAAAATCAAGGCGTTAATTTCGGCGGTTCGTGAGTCGGGGGACTGAATTTGTCAATACGATTCCGAAAAAAATTTTTGAATATACTTCCCTAATTTACAGATACTAGTATCAATGCAGAATTTCTGCTTAGTATAAAACGAATTAGGAGGTTTATATATGAAGGCAACCGGCATCGTCAGGCGAATTGACGATTTAGGGCGCGTAGTAATCCCTAAAGAAATCAGGCGCACAATGAGAATACGCGAGGGCGACCCGCTTGAAATATACACTAACGTTGACGGCGAAGTTATTTTCAAAAAATATTCACCTGTAGGTGAAATTTCCAATACGGCAGCGCAGTATGCGGAAGTTTTATCACGAATCGGGGGATGTCCCGCAGTAATCTGCGACCGTGACCATGTAATCGCCGCTTCGGGAATCCAAAAGAAAGAAATCCTCGAAAGAAGGGTCTCCAACTCCCTTGAAGACTTGATTGAACAGCGCAAAACTCATGTTTACAAATCCTATGAAGACAAGCGACTTAATCCCATTGAAGGCATGGACAGATACGCTATCGCTTGTTCGCCGATTATCTCACAAGGTGACGTTAGCGGTGCGGTAATGATGCTCGCTGCGGAGGGACACGAATACGCTAATCCCGAACAGACCGCTTTAGTCAATGCGGCGGCTATGTATTTCAGTAAACAAATGGAAGAATAACGAATATTAACAGTGGGGTAAAATTACCCCACTGTTTTTGTAATAGCTATTCGGGAGGGGCAATTACATCAGGCGTTTCCGGCGGTTTTTCCGTCTCGGTTTGCGTTACCGGCGGTGAATCGTTAAAAATCCATTCGGTACTAGGATGTCTCCGAAGCCAATTTTCCACATTCTCATTCCAATCTGCCTCATTCATATCGATGTAAAGCCTTTCTATGGCAAGGAAATTACTCGGTCCCAACTTCGTAATTGTAGAGGGGAGCGTGACCTCATTTAATTCGATGGGAATGATTTCCCCGCTTTTATCATAATAAGACTGAAGAAAGGCACCATGCGAAATCACCTCAACCCCATAGGGAACTGTATAAGACGAGCCTTTTCGCATAGGCGGATAGGCAAACAAGATTTTCTCGTCTTTGCTGAACAAAATGCCGTCAATAGAAGTGAAGGTCTGATTATTCTCATCAACCTCTATGATTTCCAAAAAGGCGCAACCCGAAAAGGGGTTACCTAAATTCTGCAAATCGTCATAGTTTTGGACCCGACCATCGCCATACGTGGTTCTTACATCCCACATAAAAAATCCCGAAAATCCTGCGGAAAGCTTTATTTTCGTGAGATTAAAATCTCCGTTCATAAACATGTTCAATCCTATTCTCGTAACACTGTCGGGAACGACGTACTCGCGCTCACTTTTCCCTGCCGGATAAAACCAAAGCTCTGTTTTATCCTTGTTGAACAGCACCCCGTCAATGGAAGAGTAATACGGATTGCCTTCACCCACATTTATGTGGGTGAAATTCTCTCCTGTAAAGCTATGGTCAATAAACTTCAACGAATCGGGAATGTCAACCGTTGTTATAGACGATTGAAAACCGAAAGAGCCTATAATCTCTTCAAGCGAATTCGGCAGATTAATCTCTTCAAGTTCCGTCAAAAAGCTAAACGAAAATTGAATAGTCTTTATACTATCAGGAAAAACAATCCGTGAAACGGTGACATTTTCATTAGTCCCGGAAACAGAGCTTATTCCTATAACCGGCTGATTTTTATATTTGGCGGGGACAACCAACTCGGGATTATCGCCATTATACGCAACAAGGAAATACCCCTCATAATATTCATTATATTCAAACTCGAATTCAGACGGTTGTTTAGGTTCAGAAGCGCACCCCGAAAAAGCCAACACCGATAACAACATCGCGGATATCAATAAATGCTTCATACCAAATCTTCCCTTCCTATGCCGTCACAATCTTATTTGCCGCTTGCAGCCCGAGTTTTTCAACAGCTTCTTCCCTCATTTTGTACTTAAGAATTTTACCTGCCGCATTCATCGGAAATGCCGTAACGAAATCTACATAACTGGGTACTTTGTGTTTCGCCATGCTCTTCAGCACAAATTCCTTGATTTCGGCTTCGCTTGCCGTCTCACCCTCTTTTAAAATAACACACGCCATGATTTCCTCGCCATATGCCTTCGACGGAACACCGATTACCTGAACGTCCTGCACTTTCGGGTGGGTGTAGATAAAATCCTCGATTTCTTTCGGATAAATATTCTCGCCGCCGCGAATAATCATATCACGCGCCCGCCCGGTGATTTTATAGTTCCCGTCCGACAGACGAATCGCCAGGTCGCCTGTATGAAGCCACCCATCCGAATCAATCGCCGCCGCTGTCGCTTCGGGCATTTTGTAGTACCCTTTCATGATGTTGTAACCGCGTGCGCACAACTCACCCGGAACATTATCGGGGAGGTCGTTTCCTGTTTCCGGGTCAATGATTTTGACCTCCACCCCGAACACCGGTCCGCCCACCGTACTCACGCGGGTCTCTACGCTGTCGGTAGTACTGCTCATGGTAATTGCAGGGGAAGCTTCGGTCTGACCATAAGTGATACAGATTTCATTCATGTTCATCTTGTTCAGAACGTCTTCCATCACCTTGACCGGACAGGGCGAACCCGCCATAATCCCGGTCCGAACGTGTGAGAAATCGGTCTTCGAAAAATTTTCATGTCCCAGCATCGCAATAAACATAGTCGGCACACCGTGAAATGCCGTGATTTTCTCTTTATTAATACAATTCAGCCCTTTCGCAGGTGAAAAAGCGACAATCGGACACATGGTTGCCCCATGGGTCATTGATGCGGTCATTGCAAGCACCATTCCGAAACAGTGGAACATCGGCACTTGAATCATCAGCTTGTCAGCGGTGGAAAAGTCCATGCAATCCCCGATTACCTTACCATTATTGACTACGTTGTAGTGGGTCAGCATAACCCCTTTAGGGAATCCCGTCGTACCGGAGGTATACTGCATATTACAGATATCGTGCTTGGTGATTGTCCTTCGGCGGTTTTCGATTTCTTTAGCGATTCTGCCGCTTTCATCGGCTAACGCCTTTTCTCCGAGCGACTGTGCTTCCTCCCAGGTGAAGCAGCCCGGCTGTTCTGAATCAATCGTGATTATATTGCGCAGGCAGGGCAATCTTTCGCTCTTGAGTTCGCCGGGTTTGGCACAAGACAATTCGGGGCAGATTTCCTTAATAATCCCCACATAGTCGGAATCTTTGAACCCGTCAATCATCACGAGTGTGTGGGTGTCGGATTGACGAAGCAGGTATTCCGCCTCGTGAATCTTGTAGGCAGTGTTCACGGTGACTAAAACAGCCCCGATTTTCACCGTTGCCCAGAAGGTTATAAACCATGCCGGGACATTCGTTGCCCAAATCGAAACGTGGTCGCCTTTACCAACCCCCATCGAAACCAACGCCGCGGCAAACCTGTCAGCATCCTCCCGAAATTCAACATAGGTGCGGGAATAATCCAATTCGGTATATCTGAAGGCATATCGGTCGGGAAATTCCTCGCAGATTCGGTCTAACACATCAGGAAAAGTCTCGTCTATATGACAATTCTTCCGCCACGGATACAAACCGCCGGAATTCGCTTTATAGAGTTGTTTCTTTGCAACGAGATACGGCTTCATGTATCGCGCAAAGTGCGGGAAAACGATTCCCGCATCTTCTAAATCGCCCGCCCAACGCTTGACCCATTCAAGGGTGACATAACCGTCATAACCGATTTTCACAAGCTCTTCCAGTGCGGTTTTGACCGGCAAGTCCCCCTCACCCATGAGCTTGTATTTCACTGAACCGTCAACCATGAGCGAATCCTTCACATGGACATAGCGGATATAGTCGGCGAGGTTTGCAACCGTTTCAGTCGGCTCTTCCCCTGCATAACGATAAGGATGGTGAATATCCCACAACGCCGCCACACTGGGAGAATTTACTTCATCTAACAGCCTCCGAAGTCTTTTCGTGTCGCAATAAACGCCGTTAGTTTCGACCAACAACGTGACCTTCGCTTTTGCGGCGATTCCCTTCAGTGCATTCAGCGTTTCGATTACAACATCGTCATCCACCGGGCAATCCGGATTCGGCATTGGTTCGACTTCCCCCAACACGCGAACATAATCCGCGCCCAATTTTTCGGCAAGCTGGATATAACTCTTGATTTCTTCTACATTCTGCTCAAAATTATCCCGGTCTTTCAAACTGCAACCGGAAGAAAAGCAGGGCGTTTCCAGAGAAAGACGTTTGAGTGTTTCGCGCGTTTTATCAAGTTGGTTTGCGGTAAACGGCTTCGCTTTCGGTGCGAAAATTTCGTCTCCTAATCCGCGGATTTCAATCCCGTTAAATCCTAAGTCCTTTGCCATCGAATAAATGTCCGTCCACGAAAAATCCGGACACGCTATTGTTGAAAATGCAATCTTCATTTTTTTAGCCCATATTGCCCCACTTTCCACAATTCGCAACAAGAATTGCGGCATGGTGCATCATCCTTTCTTTTTAAAAAGTTCGGACTACCGGACTCGTCTATGACAGTTCGGTAGCCCTTGAATTTACTCTTACTATTAATGTTGCATATCCTAAATCAAATTCCAAATCGTCTCCGCATAATCACGAACCGCACGGTCAGCCGAGAACAACCCTGCACCTGCGATATTGGCAAGTGACATTTTGTTCCACTCTTGCGGATTACGATAAACTTGACTTGCCTTCGCCTGGGCTGCCCGATACGACTCAAAATCGGCAAGACACATATACCTATCGCTCGTACGCAGGTCATCCGCTACTTCCTGGAAGGGTACGCCGTTGACCGAATTGTACATTCTGTCGATTACGTTTTTGATTGTATCATTGTTGTTGTAATATCCCTCCGGCGAGTATCCGTTGGCTTTCATTATAGCGGCTTCCTGCGCGTTCATTCCGAAGATGAAGATATTTTCATCTCCAACCTGCGAATGGATTTCCACGTTTGCGCCGTCGTAAGTTCCGATTGTCAACGCACCATTCAACATGAGTTTCATGTTACCCGTACCCGACGCTTCGGTTCCCGCCAAAGAAATCTGTTCCGATAATTCACTCGCCGGCATCAGAATTTCAGAGAGAGTCACGCGATAATCTTCCAGGAAAACCACCTGTAATTTCTCACTGATTTTCGGGTTCTGACGGATTTCTTCGCCCAGGCACCAAATCAATTTTATAATCTGCTTCGCCAGATAATAAGCAGGGGCGGCTTTCGAGGCGAAAATATAGGTCTTCGGAACGAAATCAGCATCGGGATTCTCCATAAGGAAGTTGTATTCGCTTATAATGTTCATGGCGTTCAGGTGCTGCCGCTTATACTCATGCAGACGCTTTACCTGAACATCGAAGATACTGTCGAGGTTGAGCTTGATTCCCATAGTATCGTATACGTACTTAGCGAAAACGCCTTTATTCGCACGTTTGATTTCGCCCAACTTCTCAAGAACCGACTTGTCATTCTGGAAGACAGTGAATTTCGAGAGTTCGCCGCCGTCTTTTTTGAATCCGCAGCCGATTTTACTTTCCAAAAGGCTCGTCAAATCCGGGTTAGACTGTAATAGCCATCTCCGATACGCAATTCCGTTCGTGACGTTCTTGAACATCACCGGCTTATCCTCGTACTGGTCTTTAAAAACACTTTCCTTGATAATACCCGAGTGGAGTTTAGAAACCCCATTCACCGAATGAGAACCATCAATACACAGATTCGCCATCTTAACACGATTCCCCGAAATAATCGACATTCTTTCGACTTTGGTGGAATCCTGCAACCGATTATATAATCCACCGCAATAACGATTATTGATTTCGCAGATAATCGTAAAGATTCGCGGAACAATCCGCTGCAACAAATCCTTGTCCCAGGTTTCCAGGGCTTCGGCTAAAACGGTATGGTTGGTATACGCAAAAGTATTCTGAATTATATGCCACGCTTTCGACCAATCGTACCCGCAATCATCGAGAAGAATCCGCATTAACTCAGGAATCGCCAATGTCGGATGGGTATCGTTGATTTGAATCGCGACTTTATCGTGAAGATTATCCAACGTCCCGTAGGTATTCATTTGACGAATAACGAGGTCGCCTATGGAAGCCGCACACATGAAATATTGCTGTCTCAAGCGGAGTGCCTTGCCTTCCATCAGCGTATCGTCGGGATAGAGTACTTTAGAAATTGACTGAGCAATCGGGTCGAACACCGCACGCTCAATATCTCCCTTATTGAAGTACGCCATGTCGAAATTAGGGCTTTCGGCTTTCCAGAGCCTCAACTTGGAAACGCCCGGACTGTCATATCCCGAAACGTACATATCATAAGGAACTGCGTTCACGCACTGATAATTATGCTGGGTAACATGATGATGGTCGCCATCCCAGTACTCATTAAGGTCGCCGCCGAACCGTACTTCTATCGATTGGTCGGGGACAGGCTGCAACCAAACTTCGCCGCCGGGCAACCAGTCATCTTTACCTTCGGTCTGCC
>WRKZ01000006.1 GCA_009777835.1 Oscillospiraceae bacterium
CAGAACGTCGTGAGACAGTTCGGTCCCTATCTGTCGCGGGCGAAGGATATTTGAGAGGAGCTGTTCCTAGTACGAGAGGACCGGGATGGACGTACCTCTGGTGCACCAGTTGTCACGCCAGTGGCACAGCTGGGCAGCTACGTACGGATCGGATAAACGCTGAAAGCATCTAAGCGTGAAGCCGTCCTCAAGATAAGATATCCCACTGTTTATCAGTTAAGACCCCTTGTAGAACACGAGGTTGATAGGCTCAATGTGTAAGCGTCGTGAGGCGTTTAGCTTGCGAGTACTAATCGGTCGAGGGCTTAACCTAACGGCAGTTGACAGTTGATAATTGATAATTGACAGTTATTAGACTGTATACTGCACGTAGAATTAAGTCAAGTTATTTAATCAGAACCTTTGTTACTAACCGCTATTCAATTTTGAGAGAACCTCTCTCCAATATCGATGAACTTCAGACTTTTGCCAACTGTTAACTATCAATTGTCAACTGTTCGTCAGTCAGCGTTTATAGCGACGAGGTCCCACCTGTTCCCTTCCCGAACACAGAAGTTAAGCTCGTCTGCGGCAACGATACTTGGATGGTGACGTCCCGGGAAAATAGCACAATGTTGACATAACCCCCGCTTCCACGAGAAGCGGGGGTTGATTTTTGGAGATGTTGGGGATAGTGTGATTGTGTGATTGAGAGATTGTCAAGCCTTTTTTAGAAAATTCATCAAAAAAATTAAATTTACCTATTGACAAAGAAAAAAATTCAGTGTATAATAATGGGAAGAGTTAATTTGGCGAGGGGGGAAATAGGTTGGCAGAAATTCGTATAGGGAAGAATGAGTCTCTGGAAACAGCACTCAAACGTTTTAAGCGTTCCTGCGCGAGAGACGGCGTTCTTGCTGAAGTTCGCAAACGTGAACATTACGAAAAGCCTTCGGTCAAACGTAAGAAAAAGTCCGAAGCGGCTCGTAAACGCAAATTCAAATAGTTTATGAAAAGGGCGATTCCTGCTAACACCGGGGTCGCCCCTAAATTTAACCGGAAATAGATTTTGGAGGCTGAAATGCTCTTTAAACCCACTATATGGCTCAAGAACGTTTTGCAAATTGATAAGCAACTGCTTTACAAGCTCCGGGTTCGCGGGCTGTTGCTCGACCTTGATAACACGCTTTCCATGCACGACAACCCCGCCGCCGAACTCGGTGTGACGGATTGGCTGGACGATATGCGAAGGCTCGGCGTGAAGATGATGATTGTGTCTAACAACACCGAGAAACGGGTCGCACCGTTAGCCCGGGAACTGGGGTTGGATTTTATCGCTTTTGGGTGTAAACCACTCCCGATGGGGCTTCACAGGGCGACAAAGGCACTTGAGAAGATGAACATCCCGAAATCGCAGATTGCGTTGGTGGGTGACCAGATTTTCACCGATATACTCGGCGGAAATGTTTACGGAATCAAGACGATTTTAGTCGAACCGTTTTACTTAGAGGATAAATGGACTTTCAAGCTGAAACGCAAAATCGAGGGTGCTGTTTTCAGAAGAGACTTCGCTGAGAAGCAATAATCGGGGGGTAGAAACTTATGATAATTTTCGCAACAGCAGGAAGACCGAACAGCTATCAAAAGCGGGGTTATCCGCATGAATTAGCAGAATATCTGGGCGAATTCGGGCTGAACGGGTTCGAGGTTCAGTGCGGTAAAGGGGTAAACATTTCGGGGATTGCCCGTTCAATATTCCCGAAACTCGTTAAAAAAGATATCAACCTGTCGCTTCACGCGCCGTATTATATATCCCTTTCGAGTATCGATGAAACCACCCGCGATAAGAGTATCGGGTGGATTGTCGAGTCGGCGTTGGCAGCGGAAGCAATCGGGGCTAAGCGAGTAGTCATACACGCAGGTTCATGTGCGAAGATTCCGCGCGAAAAAGCCTTCGACCTAGCTTTGGAGAGCCTTAAAAAAGCACGTTTTGCCCTCGATGAAATGGATTTGGAGGACATTATACTCTGCCCGGAAACGATGGGAAAATGCAATCAGCTAGGCACGTTGGAAGAGGTTGTTGCACTATGCGAATTTGATAAACGTATGCTTCCTTGTGTTGATTTCGGGCATTTGAACGCACGGACTTTCGGCGAGCTTAAGTCGCGGGCGGATTATGCGGCGATTTTCGATACAATCGAGGACAAGCTCGGCATTGACCGACTTAGAAAACTGCACGTGCATTTCAGTAAAATCGAATACACGCAAAGCAAAAGCGGCGGCGGCGAAAAAAAGCACTTGACCTTCGATGAGGGTACCGAACGCGGGTTCGGTCCGGAATATGAGCCGTTTCTCGATGAAGTGCACGCCCGGGGATTACAGCCGTTTATCGTGTGTGAATCCGATGGAACACAAGCCGAAGATTGCGCAAAGATGGCAGAGTATTATTATAGTCGTTGAAAACGACTATGGACGTGACAAAGTCACGTCCCGCCGCGTAGTGAGCGAAAAATTAAATAATTATATAGCAAGGAGACTTCCAAATGATAGATACGGAATTCATCAGCGGTTGGCTGCTTGATTCAAGTCATGCGGCATTGCTTACTTCCCAGGTGAATCGGCGGTATATAACCGGATTTAAATCGTCATACGGTGTGGTGGTCATAACCAAAGACAGGGATTATTTCTTGACGGATTCTCGCTATTACGAGAGGGCGGCTGAAATCATTTCGGAGTTGTCTGACAGCCACGGAAGACTTCACCCTATTAAAGTGGTTTTGGTTGACGAGATTGCCGAACACGGACTCAAACAGCAATTGGAATACATTTTCGTAAAGCACAGGATTGAGACGGTTTCGCTTGAGAATCAGGCTATGACGATTGCCGGGCTTGAACGGTACAAGAAAATGTTCCCGCAGGTTGAGTTCGATACGTCTGAACGCCTTTCCGAGCTTCTTGTGAAAAAGCGTACGGTAAAAACTCTCGACGAAATCAAGAAAATCGAGGCGGCACAGCGGATTGCGGAACGTGCGTTCGGGAAACTCCACAGCAAATTGAAAACGGGAATGAGCGAAAAGCAAATCGCCGCGATTCTGAATTATTATATGCTTGAGTTGGGGGCGGACGGGATTGCCTTCGATACCATAGTTGCTTCGGGGAAGAATTCGGCAGTCCCTCATGCGACCCCTACCGATAAACCCCTCGAACAAGGTGATTTCGTTATAATCGATTTTGGTGCGGTTGTTGACGGTTATCATTCCGACATGACCAGGACGTTGGTAATCGGCAAACCGTCCGAAACGATGAAACGGGTATACGATGCCGTCTGGTCGGCGAATACCGACGCTTTGAAGGCGGTTCGTGCCGACATTACCGGTAAACTCCTCGATAACGTGGCGCGTTCAACGCTGGAAGCGTGGGGATATGATTCTTTTTTCAAACACAGTCTCGGTCATGGGGTGGGACTGGAGGTGCATGAAAAGCCCACGCTGTCGATAAAAGCAAAGAAGGATTCGACCCTGCGGGAGGGCATGGTAGTGACCATCGAGCCCGGGGTGTATATTCCGGGGAAGTTCGGTGTACGAATAGAGGATATGGTGGTGGTTACGAAAAACGGGTGCGTGAATCTTACGAAAACACCCAAGACATTGCTTCATATTTGAGAAATTTTACTCAAAACGCTTGCATTTTTCGGGAAAATAGTATAGAATAAAAGGGTTAAAAACAAGAGAACCGCCCGAAAGCAGTTCTCTTGTTTGGCAAATTGCCAAGGTTAAAAATCTAGTTACAAGCTTTAAATTATAGTAGGGTTCGCCGCTTGTGTAGCACCCTACATATGTATTATACTCATTCTTTGATTGAATGTCAATGCTTTTTTTAAAAAAATTTATAAATTTGGAGGAAAATCTTATGAAACTTTCAGATTTCGCTTATCTCCCTGATTATTATACAAAAAACCTCGAAGATTTGAAGAATACAGCACGTCCCATATATTGGATGACCAAAGAAACAGAGAGAGGATTCCCGAAGTGTACAGGGATTCACCTATTTTACCGATGCTGTTCCAGGGGGCGGCATTAGAATATGCAAAGGTAAGAATTATGGAGAATTATAAGGCGGCTGTACCTCAGTTATTTAACGGTAAAATCCAGTTTTTGATTCCGATAAGTCTGGGCGACCCGAAAAAGGTTGACTTATCTCTTGCGGTCAGTAAAGTCGAGGGTGTTTATACAGGCAAGACTTGTTTGACTTTGGATATGGCTTATAATAATGCAAGGCTTATTGCTAAACCCGAAAGTGATTGGCTTGTCGGGAATTGAGAAATTTTATGCAAAACGCTTGCATTTTTCGGGAAAATAGTATAGAATAAAAGGGTTAAAAATTAATACAGGGGTTGAAGCCCGGGAAGAAGAGCGGCGGTAGGTATAGGTCGCTTAACAAATTTTGGGGAGTCCACAGTGGCTTAGAAAGGAAAAAGAGAAATGATTTCAGCAGGAGATTTCAGGAACGGCGTTACATTTGAAGAAGACGGAAACGTTATGCAGGTGGTGGAGTTTCAGCACGTTAAACCCGGAAAAGGCGCGGCATTCGTGCGGACGAAAGTCCGTAACGTACTCAACGGCGGGGTAGTCGAGAAGTCATACAACCCTTCGGCTAAGTTTCCGACCGCTTTTATCGAACGGCGCAACATGGATTACAGCTATGTTGACGGAGATTTGTATTACTTCATGGATAACGAAACGTATGAACAAGTCCCCGTGAACAAGAGCGATTTGACCGACAGTTTCCGCTTCGTGAAAGAAAATATGACTTGTATGGTGCTTTCTTATAAAGGGAAGGTTTTCGGGGTTGAACCCCCTAACTTCGTTGAGTTGGAAATCACCGAAACCGACCCGGGATTCAAAGGGGATACAGCGACGAACGCATTCAAGCCTGCAACGGTCGAGACAGGGGCGGAAGTTAGGGTGCCGCTGTTCATCGAACCGGGAGAGATTATCAGAATCGATACCAGGACAGGCGAATATATGGAACGCGCGAACAAGTAAATCGGTGAAAGGAGAATAGAAAATGACTATTTCGGAAAAAGTGGCATATATCAAAGGACTTGCAGAGGGAATGAAAATCGACGAAAGTACCAACGAGGGGAAAATCACCCTCGCGATTCTCGGTGTTTTGGGTGATATCGCGGAAGAGTTGGAAGAAATCGACGAAGAGCTCGATGAGTTGGCGGAAGTCTTGAGTGATTTGGAAGAACAAGTCGAAGAGTTGGAAGAGGAAATCTACGGGGAAGACTTCGACGATTATGAAACCGACGGCGATGACCTGTACGAAATCACCTGTCGCAACTGTGAGAACACCGTCGCGGTGGATATGAGTATGCTGGAAGGCGGTACGGTTAACTGTCCGAACTGCGGCGAAAAAATCGAGTTCGATATTGATTTCGTAATCGGCGATGATATCGATGATATTGACGAAATCGAAGAAGAAAAAGAAGATAATAAAAATGAAGAATAACAGCTTCAACGTGGATTTTGCTAAAATCCGTGAGTTTGGTGAGCGTGATTTGTCGGAGTTGAAGAAGGAAGCCGCCGAATTCGCTGCGAGTGACTATTCCCGATGGGAGACGATTTGTCTTGCGGCGTGCTGCAACGCTTCCGAAAAGGCGTTGGGGCTGATTCCGTTTGACGAACAGTTAGTGGCGGCGGTGTCGCTTTATTCCGAGAGGGTGGTAGAGATGAAAACAGGCGAAGGTAAGACGCTTTCGGCTGTTTTTGCGGCGTTTTTGTATAAGATGCAGGGGCGAAAAGTCCACCTGTTTACGTTTAACGATTACCTCGCCAAGCGGGACTATAACTGGATGAAACCGGTGTACGACCTACTCGATGTGAAGGTCTCCCTTATAACCGAGACCACGCCTTTTGAAGAGCGGAAATCGGCTTACAACGACTCCGACGTGATTTACAGTACTGTTAAAGAGTGCGGGTTCGATTTCTTGCGTGATTTCATGGTCTTCGACGATGAACAAAAGGCGCATAAGCCCGAAATTCCCTTTGATGTGGCGATTTTCGATGAAGCCGACAGTATTCTCATTGATGAAGCGCGGATTCCCCTCGTTATTGCAGGGGACGTTGATGCGTCGGTGGATGACGATTTCACCCGCGTGTTCGATTTTGTGAAGACTTTCGAGGAAAGTGATTACGGAATAGATTTCGAAACGATGAGCGTGTATTTGAAAGACGCAGGCGTTCACAAAGCCGAAGAACATTTCGGTATGGAGAATCTCTACGACGAGGAAAACATCGACCTGCGTTGTAATATCGAGACTTGTATGAAAGCCCTGTTTTATCTTCGTGAGAATAAAGATTATGTTGTTAAAGATGACCGGATTCAGTTGATTGATGCACTGACCGGGCGAATCGCACAGCACAGACTTTTGCCGGGCGCATTGCAATCGGCGGTGGAGGCGAAACACGGGTTGAAAGTCACCGAGCGCGGGGTGGTTACAGGGGTGGTTCCGATTCAGTTTTTCGCGCGGCAGTACAGCGAAATCGCAGGAATGACCGGGACAGCCGTCCCATCGTCGGAAGAGTTTGAATTGTTGTACGGTCTTACGGTTGAGGTTATTTCGCCGCACAATAAATCCAAGAGGATTGACCGGGATACCGTGGTTTATTACGACCTGCAGAACAAGTGGAAAGCTGTTACCAAAGCAATCGTGAAAGCCCACAACAAGAAGCAGCCTGTTTTAGTCGGGACTTCTTCCATTGAGGAGAGCGAAAGTCTCGCCGAACGTCTCGCACAGGCGGGAATAGAGGGAGTAACCGTTCTCAATGCGAAAAACGATGAGATGGAAGCTGAAATCATCAAGAATGCGGGACAAGCGGGGGCGGTCACGGTTTCGACTAATATGTCCGGTCGGGGGATTGATATCAAGCTCGGCGGTGTGGATGAGTCTACCAGAGATGAAGTTGTCAAGGCGGGCGGATTGCTCATAATCGGGACGGCACTTTATGAAAGTGCGCGCATGAACGACCAGCTCAACGGTCGTGCGGGCAGACAGGGCGATGTCGGGGAGACCATGCTGTTCGTCTCGCTTGAAGATGAAATCATGCAGAAGTACAACCTCAAGAGGCTAATCGGGAAATGGCGTTATCCCAAACCCACCGATGATGTAATCACCAATAAGGTCGCTTTGAGGGAAATCGCACGGATTCAACGAATCGCACAGGGCGATTTGCTTGAAGAACGCAAACGGCTCCTTCGGTTTACCATGATTGGGGAAAAGCATCGTGATATTATATTCAAGAAGCGTCTCGCTTATCTTGACGGTGAACCGCCCGGAATTTGGGAGGGTTATTCGGAGGATGAGTACGGGGTTGCGGTCAAGAAGTTCGGACGGAAGAAACTGAACGCAGCGGAACGAAAAATCGCGCTTTCGGCGATTAACGAGATTTGGTGCGACTACCTCGAATATACGTCTGAATTGCGGACAGGGATTCATCTTCGGGCGGTAGGCGGTAAAAATCCCGCAGAAGAATACAATATTGATTGTGAGACTTATTTCGAGGGGGCGCAGGGCAGACTGATTGATAAAGTCAACGATGTTTTGGAGGAAATGCTGAAAAAAGTCACGATTGATGAGATTGAGACTTTCGCCGAGTCGAAGCTGTTCAAGCCTAAAAATGCCCGCACTTTTCTTATGGAAGAAAGCGGTGACGAATTAGTGAGAAAACCTATTCTGCTCAACGTTTTCATCGAAGATGAAGACGAGTGAGGTCAGGTTTGACGATTTGGTCGAAGCCTCATTTCTTTAGGGAGCGTAGCAGGGTTTCCCTGCGAAGCGACAGGGGGTTTGGGGGCGTAGACCCCATTCTTAACAAATATAGAAAGAAATACAACATGAAAATAACAGAAAGCAGAAGCCCCCGAGGAGTAACTTTATTTGTTTCGGGGCAAATAAATGACGGGTCGAGTTCGCAGTTAATGAATGAGATTTTTCGGGCATCAAGGCTTAATCCCAATGTTACGCTTGACTTCGGTGACGTTGTGTCAATCAATCAAGCGGGAATAGGTTCACTACAGGCGGGTCAGCGTGCGTGCGGTTCGAAACGCGGAAGCCTTAAGGTGCAAAACGCCAATCCGGCGGTGAAGTACGAACTCCATAATGAGGGACTGGGCAGATTGTTAATGTTTTAAAGCTAAACAAGAGTTCGCAGGTAGCAGGGTTTCCCTGCGAAGCGACAGGGGGTTTGGGGAGCAAAACAAGAGCTCGCAGGTAGCGGCTCTGCCGCTGGCAGGCGAGCTTGACGTTTTAGGAGAATCCCCCATTTATAAAAGGAGATTAATTTTGCATACAATAGCGGCGATAGCAACCCCGAACTCGGCGGGGAGTGTAGCTGTGATTAGGATTTCCGGCGAGGATGCGTTTGAAATCGCCGAGCGGGTCTTTGTACCCGTAAATTCGAAAGAGAGACCCGTCAATCAAATGGCGGGTTATACTGCTTCATACGGAAAAATCACCGACGGCGATTTAGAGTTGGATGACGGCGTGCTGCTTGTTTTCCGCGCACCGAAGAGCTATACCGGTGAAAACGTCGCCGAAATTACCTGTCATGGCGGCGTTTTCGTGGCAAGACGGGTGCTTTCGGCTTGTATTAATGCAGGTGCATCCTTGGCGGAAGCAGGGGAATTCACCAAACGTGCGGTGCTTAACGGAAAAATGTCGCTTACTCAGGCAGAGTCGGTGGTTGACGTGATTAATTCGGTAAGTGAACAGTATCTGATATGCTCCAACGCGCAGAAGTCGGGTTCATTACATCGTAAAATCAACGAGATTTCCGAACGGATTCTGGCGGTTTCGGCGCATATTGCTGCCTGGCTCGACTATCAGGAAGAAGGCCTCGACGATTTTGAGGCGGATTCTCACATAGGGGAGCTTTCGGATTGTCGGTTACAGCTTTCGATGTTGCTGAAGAGTTATGAAGTCGCGGCTACCCTGCGGGAGGGGATTGTTACGGCAATCGTCGGTAAGCCGAACGCAGGCAAGTCAACGTTGATGAATCTCCTTACAGGGAGGGAGCGGAGTATAGTCACCGATATTCCCGGCACGACCAGGGACGTGATTGAAGAAACGGTAAAGCTGCCCGGAAACGACGGGGTGATTCTGCGGTTGTGTGACTGTGCAGGGATTCGTGATACCGACGACGTTGTAGAACGAATCGGGATTGAGTATATGTATCGGCAAATCGAGGAGGCATCGCTGATTCTTGCCGTGTTTGACAATTCGCGTCCGCTTGAGCAGGACGATTTCGCTTTGCTTGAGCGAATCAAGGGCAGGAACGCTGTTTGTATCGTCAACAAAATCGACCTGCCTGATTCGTCATTAGATTTGGCGGTGCTGTCGGGGCATTTCAAGAACGTGGTGAGGATAAGCGCGAAAAACGCCGACTCACTCGAAGGTTTGTCGGCGGTAATCGGGGAGATTTTTGATACGGCTTCGCTTGATTTGTCGGCGGGGTTCATTGCCAATGAACGGCAACGGTTTTGTGTCACAGAAGCTGAACGCACCTTGAATGAAGCAGTCTCCGGGTTGGAGTCGGGTGAGGTTTCGTTAGATGTCACGGGATTCCTTCTTGAGAACACGTTGGAATCCCTGTATCGGCTTTCCGGGAAGAGTGCCGGTGAGCAAATCATTGATGAAGTGTTCAGGAGTTTCTGCGTCGGCAAGTGATTTGACCCCGGAAACTAATTGTCAAACGCCGGATTAAAAGCGTAAAAGTTTTTTGAGTCGAGCTTGTCGGTAACGATTCCCAGAGATTCGCCGAACCTTTGATAATGCACGACTTCGCGTTGCCGCAAGAACTTTATGGGTTCTCTTACGTCGGGGTCGTCTATGAGGCGCAGAATATTGTCATAAGTAGTGCGGGCTTTTTGTTCCGCCGCCATGTCTTCGTGCAGGTCGGTAATCGGGTCGCCTTTGGAGGCGAACGCAGTCGCGTCGAACGGGATTCCGCCTGCGCTGACCGGGTAAATCCCTGCTGTATGGTCTACGAAGTAGGCATCGAACCCCGCTTTCTTGATTTCTTCCATAGTCATCGAGCGGGTGAGTTGATGTACGATTGTCGCCACCATTTCTGCATGGGCGAGTTCTTCTGTCCCTATGTCGGTGAGAACCCCCTTGACCTTGTTGTCGGGCATTACATATCTTTGACTTAAGTAGCGATTAGCCGCGCCGAGCTCACCATCAGGGCCGCCTAACTGCGTAATCACGATTTTCGCGAATGTCGGGTTGGGTTTCCGTATGTTTACCGGGAACTGTAATTTTTTCTCATATATCCACATATCCTATCTCCTTTCCTCATGATTGTATTCCCACGGCCATGGGGAATCGGTCCAATTCCACCGCTCCATATCTCCGTCGCTGTTATGGGTGTGATGGGTGAGTGTTCCGTGCCTGCCCTCGAACTCACTGCGTGCTTTCGCCGCCTGCTTTTGGTAGTGATTGTAGTACTTCATCGCCTTTGCATCGTCGGGGTGGGTGTCGAGGTATAACGCTGCATCAAACAGGGCGAAATCCAGGCACTGCACCTGCCGAAGCATTTTACTGCGTTCGCTCATTTTCGATTGCCTCCTTTCATTTCGCGTCGGGTGTTATAGCCGAGCCACGGCTTGTCTAATTCGGCGAAAATAGTCCCCCGATTAAACCCGTAGTCGTGCTTGTATACTTCCCGCCATTGTTGCCGATTGACCGTTGCCATCGCTAACACATCCTGCTTGAATGAGCCTTTTCCCATGCCTAATTCGTTTGATTCTTCGTAAACCATGATTTGTTCTCCTTTCTGTGGGCTTCAGTTGTAGTATAGCTACAATATATGCCGGTGTTTTCAAAAGGGTGAAACGCACCCTCGATTCATGTGAATTGAAACCGTATCAGGTGTGGGGACAATTAAAGTTTCAACTTAACGTTTTCAAAATAATTTTTAAAAAGGCTTGAAATTTGAGGGAAATTATATTATAATAAAGGATAATGCAAAAAAGATTTTTTTATTTTTAGGAGGGTTATCCAATTATGTTAAAATGCACCTCTTGCGGTCACGATAACGAACCCGGCACAAAGTTCTGTGCGGGTTGCGGAACACCTGTCACCGCCGCCGTACCTACCGCCGCACCGATTGCACCGCCGCCTATGGCGACACCGGTTGCGCCGCCTGCCGTACCGATTGCTAATCCGGTCGCACCTTCGGCATTCCCCGACCCGACCGCCGCACCTATGGCAACTCCGATGGCTGCGCCGATTGCGCCTCCACCCATGGCGACTCCGATGGCAACCCCTATGGCTGCACCCGTTGCGCCTCCGCCCATGGCAACTCCGATGGCTGCACCGATTGCACCTCCACCCATGGCGAATCCTGCCGCACCCATTGCGCCCCCACCCATGGCGGCACCGATGGTGAATCCCGGTGCGCCGATGGTGAGTGCGGAAGCCCCGAAGAAGACTTCACTCAATTTCAAAAAGCTACTTAAAGTCGTGATTCCGTTGGGATTACTGGCAGCTGCCGCAGCCGTTGCAATTACAATTATCGGGAGCATTTCGCCTTATGCGAAAATGAAAGACCTGGCAATCGCCCCCGGTGATGACAGCACCATTATTATTTACAACAACGGAAAGACAGCCGAAGTCAAACTTCCGTATCAAGCAGACCAAACAAGTATGGACGGTACTAAAGGGGCTTTTCTGGCAGATTATGACTATTCAGAAGGCATCGGGACGCTTTTTTATGTGAGCGGTTCCGGGAATCCTGTTAGAGTTCACGATGAAGTACACGATTTCATTCTGGCGGATTCCGGCAAGGGATTGATTTACTGGACCGACTATGATTCTTCTCTTGGAGTGGCTAACTTGAATCTGTTCGACGGAACGAACTCATCGGTAATCACGTCGGATGCTTACTTTAACGATTACGCTTCCAATAGTTATACCACGATTTCTCCCGATGGGAAAACGGTGTTCTATCTTGAAGATGTCGATGGTTATTACAATCGTTACGGCGGCGGTGATTTCGAGAGCCGTGCTTTCATAAGCACCGGCGGTAAAAGGGGAGAGTCGTTCAAGTCGAACGTTATACCGGTAGCGATTTCTAACGGGGGGAGCTACATTTACTACATTGAAGTGCGCGATACCGAAAATCGCCTTGTAGTTCAAAAAGGTACAGGGGCGAGCGATGCCCAAAGACTCTGCACGAGCGGCGGGGAAGGCGGGTACTTCCTTAACAGCGATTACAGCCAAATCGTGTATAACACCACGAATTCGAGCGGTTCATCCATAGCGAGAATCAGCGTTAAAGGCGGCGAACCTTCCCAGGTGGCGAATTCGGCGATTAACACGTTCATCGTTCCCGACGGCGCACAGGAAGCTAGTTCTTACTCCGCTATATCCGGAACGATTTACGGATTTAAAGATTTCAAGAATAAGGTGTTCCTTACGGGGGGCTGGGGCAGCGGCGAACTCTATTTGCTTGACAGCAAACTCGAACGGAAACGATTCTCACAGAGTGCGAGTGAAATCAAGATGAGCAGTGACGGCAAGCAACTTTTCTATGTGAATGACCGTAACGCACTTTGCGTTGCGAACGCTTCAAACCCCGAAGCCGATGTGGTTACACTTGCAAGAAACGTGAAGAATTATGCAATCGGCAAGGGCGGGCACATCTATTACGTTAATGCTTATGACGAACTTTTCCGCAAAAAGACCACCGATTCGGAAGGTGAAGGAACGCGGGTGGCTGAAGATGTACATTCAAGGAGCTTAAGTGCTTCCGGAAAAGGAACGGTATTCTTCATGACCGACTATTCATCGTCGAGCGGTGACGGAACGCTGAACTTCGCTACCGGTGCAACCCGGAACAGAGTAGCCGATGGAGTCTCCATGGTTTATGCAACTAATTCCAATGCGTACTACTTTGTCGAAACAGAAGACGGGTTTATGGATATTTACCGTAGCCCCGGCAACGGGAAATTCACGCGAATCGCTGAAGTCGGTGGGTTTCGTTAAAAAATAACTATAGTCAGAGGAGGGAACTCTATGGAAATCAATAAAGCGAAGACGTTTCTTTCATTATTCGTAGCACTCGTATTCATGGTTGCGGGCGTTGCCCTTTTAGTAGGGAGTGATTCCGGTTCCGCGCCGGAAGCGGCAAGCACCACTCCTCCGCAGAATCAAACCGATGCCCCGCAGACTTCCGCACCGGTTAATACAACTGTAGCGGCTACGACAACTTCCGCACCCGAGGTGACTTCCGCGCCGGAATCTTCCGACGTTTCCGATAATTCCGGAACAGATGAAAACGGCGGGGAGAATCAACCGAAGAGTCTTACTAAAACGGTCGAATTAGGGCAGTTCACGGTCGCTAATACAGGTACCGGTTTCCACACCCAGAAGGGTTGGACGACCGAAGGTTCTTCTACCCTTACTGCCGATGACTTTAGGAATGCAAAGTACTTGGTTCTTGAGTTTGAAAAGCTACCGGAGCCTGACTTCTATGACTTTCAGTTTATCTGGTTGAGTGTGGATGAAGGGTATTACTGGGCGCAAGACTCCAAAAAGGCCGTTAAACAGGAGGAGCCGAGTACCACACTGGTTATCGAAATCGAAAAGGCGGCGCAGTGGTATGAAGAGTTCGTCACGCTTGAAAACATGACGGTTTATATCGGGTATTACTATACATCGTGGGACGATTTACCTTTGAAAGACGCATATCTTGCAATCGACTAGTGAAAAAAACGAATCGGGATGCTGTAAAAGCATCCCGATTCATTTTGTTTAGCAGTTTTTCGGCTTACACTCGAACGAGCGGCAGTCGCTCGTATCTGATTTATTTCCGTGGGTTCCCACCGAAATTCTTTTCAGTGCGCAGTAATCGCCGTTAGTGCAGTGATGCACACAGTTCGTCACCGAACATTCGATGTTTTTATTCGCAAATTCTTGATTATTCATAATAACATCAATCCTTTCTTTCCCGGATTGATGTTATTATTCGCTAAACGCTTGAATTTATTCGTCAAGCGTTTAGAGTTGTTCGGACTCTCGCTCACGGCGGCTTTAATACATTCTTTTATGCGGATTTTTTTTCCATTCTGCGAATAACTCACCGCAGGGTTCAGCGTCGAGAACGTTTGACTTTAAGCGGGTTTCGTCGGCTAATCCGCCGCGAATGTATTCGTAAATATAATCATCATCGAACCCGGCATCCGCGGCATCTTCAGCGGAAGAACCGTAGTACAGTTTCGGGATTTTTGCCCAGATAATCGCGCTCAAACACATAGGGCAGGGCATACAGGTGGAATAGATTTCACAATCACGAAGGGAATACCGTCCCAGTTTATCCGTTGCCTTGCGAATCGCCGCGACTTCGGCGTGCATGGTCGGGTCATTCGTGAGAAGTACCTGATTATGGGCGCAGGCTATGATTTCGCCGTTTTGAACGATTACCGCACCAAACGGCCCGCCATGACCGAATTTCATACCTTCCGACGCTTCATCAAAAGCGACTTTCATAAATTTATTCAAATCAATTCCCCTTTTCTTCGGGTGTTTCCGGATTTTCGACTATGACTGCGATAGGTTTTTCTTGCGTTTTTCGGGCTTTACGATACTTCCTCACTTTGATTATAATCACGATTGTAATGGGCAGCAATACCGGCGATGATACAATCAGCGCGATTGCAAGCCATTGGAAGAATGAGGCTATCGTGTTCACGACTGTGATGAACCCCGTTTTGATGAAGTATCCCATGTCGTCCGCACTGAGTGCGTTCCAGTCGATTTCGCGGCGTTCGGCGACCGGTTCTTCTCTTTCCGGTTTAATGAACAGATTCACCGTTGCCATGTCAACCAACGAGTTTAAGACTTTCAGGCGGCTTTCGACCGATTCAATATCCTCGATTATGCTGTCAATCGTCCGTTGAAGCGATACGATTTCACTTGTGCTGTCGGCTTTTTCGAGGAGGGTGTAGTAACTGTCGAGCGAACGCCGTTTAGTTTCGAGACGGGTGTTTAGGTCGTAATACTCACTCGTCACATCGTCCGAATCCACCCGCTTATGTGTGATGTTTGAGTTTTGGTCGATGTAGTCAAGCAATGGGTTTAGTGAGCTCGGCGGAATTTTCAAGACTGCATTAACGGTAGAGAATTTTTCAAATTGATTCATCTCTTTGGAGAACTCGTACCCACCGAGCGTTTCACAATACGTTATGATTTGCTTGTACAAGTCTGACACGTCAATGTCTTTCGGTGATTCCACCGTGAGGGTGGCGTTGCGGATTACCTTGCGTTCATGCGGCATGGAACTGATTTGCTGTCCGTGGACTTCATCCCCTTCGTAATAGATGTCGCCCATTTCATAGTCGTAATGTCCATCAACAGCGTGGTTGGCGGGAGGGTTGACACCGCCAACTTGACCCATAGTCCCCTCGGTAACGTCTTTGTTGTAACTGACGCACCCGGCTAACCCAATGACGCAAATCATGATTACCGCGGTTATTTTAAGAAACTTTTTCACTGTCATGACAATTTCCTTTCTGCACACAAAAGTGCAATGAAAATGCAAAGCATTTTCAAACTGACTGATTATATCGCTCCGCAACGAGAGTCTTATATAATACAAACAATTCAAAGTCGGAAAAGGTTGCACGTTTTGAAAAAATCCAATCTTAATTTTGCGAAAACGGCGAAGCGTTGTAATAACGCCCGCCGTTTCGGAGCAATAATTAATCGTTAATATTCGAAGCACTCATAATCTACACAATCGATACTATCGCAGAAGAAGCATGGGCCACAGTCGTAGTAGCAATCTTCTTGACCGCAGTCCGGACAATCGTAATCGTATTCGTAGCAGTCATAATAGCAGATATCGGAATCTTCACCGCAGAGTGGGCAGGAATTGTAGTATCCGCCGTTCATGAATTCCAGATAGGTGCTGATTGTTTGGAACACGCTCAACCCCAGAATATCGTATCCGTCATTCTCGAAACTTTCGGTGATTTTGATGAGATTCGCCAGTAGGTCTTCGCTTAAATCGCTTGAGTCATCGTTTAACAAATCGATGCTGTTGCCGGAGTTGATTGTAGGTTTCGCTTTTCCGCTGAAGTTGTCTTTCCAGATGAGTTCCGCAGTACCGACTTTCACGCCGCCGAGGGTGAGTGAACCGGTGAAGCTGTCTGTTCTGTAAGACAATTCAATGCCTACACTTTCGGGAAGGTCGGAACCTTTAAACGAAATGCTGATATCGCCCGAGGTAGCGGTTACGTTTTTATAGTCGGCAGTGAAAGTGAAGTGTTCACGCCATTTCTCGTTTTCATCCATATCATTGAAGTCGATAATCAGAACACCGGTGGAAGAATCTCCGTCTTTTTCGCCGGAATTGCTGAAACGCATATACCCGTTTTTACCATCGTTATCTTCAATCAAGAATTCGCTGAAGTATTCGTCCTTGGTTTCATAGCCGGAAACGATGATTTTCACTTCGCCGTACACGTTTGAAAATTCACGTCTGATAATGTGAGAACCGCTGATGTAAACCACCATGGTCGCGATGGTTTCGGGTTCACGGTCTAAATTGGCGAGGAATTCTTCACCATCTTCAATTGCTTCGTCAAGGATTTCGTTGAGAAGCTCAACGTCAAATTCCGAAAACGGCATAGAGGTGTTGTAAACTTCAATAATGAAGTCCTTGATTTCTTTGTTTGAGCGGACTGCTTTTAAGAAAACCAATGCAAGTTCCGACAGGTTTTTCTCGTTTAGGTTGATTGTTGTTCTGTCGGTGGTGAATTTCGCCCCGTTCATTTCGATTTCGACATCTTCACGTACCCTTGCTTTGCTTACAAGCTCGAAATACTTGTCGAAAACGGCATCCGACAGGGATTGCAACGCTTCATCCGACGGGAAGTCAATCGTTTGCGCGGGCGAAGCCAAAGCAAAGTCCATCATTGACATCATGCCCATATCGCCGTAAATATCATCTGCTTTGATGGTCAGATACTTATCGAGTAACGCAGGAAGAGACATAATCAAGTCGTTTCCGTCGAGCCAGTAGTCGAGGGACAGCACTTCTTTCGAACCATTCAGATATGCCAGATTCAAGTAGCTTTTGCTGTCGGATTCAATTACCGCACCCAATTTCAGCGTAGTCGGATTGAGGGAATCTACGGGTGACATTCCCGAGCTTGCGAGGAGGTCGTTAATGTACTGTTCCGGGGTGAAAGTGAACGTGAGTTCACCGCTGCCGCCCGCAGAGCTGTCTAACATTCCCGAAAAAGTCGAATAACCCGACAATCCGTTCTTGAGCAAAGCGCGTTCGGCTTTTTCATAGGAAACGTTTTCGCCGCTGTTCAGGTTGTCTTCCACGTCGGTGGATTTGTTTTTGCAGGCTGCCATTCCCGCAATCATGGCGAGGGTGGTCATAATTGCGATGAGTGTACGCATTACGGTTTTGTGATTTGTTTTCATAATCTTCTCCTTCATAATAAAAAAATTCTGTGTTGTTCGGGTGATTCGGGTGAAAGTAAACCAGATTTACCCGCCTTTATGCTACTATCATAACATAATATGCGGGTAAAGTCAAGAGAGATTTAATTACAATTTTATTACAAAATTACGTGTTTCTTGATTTTTTCGGACTATAAATCCTCACTTCGGAGTTCGGATATAAACCCGACAAAACTCTCGATATCGGCAAACTCACGATACACGCTCGCGAATCTCACGTACGCAACATGGTCGATTTCTTTGAGTTTCATCATAACAAGCTCCCCGATTTTGTCGGATGTGACTTCACGTTGCAAGTTGTTCTTGAAATGCGTTTGAATCCCATCAACTATGTTTTCGATGGTCTTTAATTTTACCGGGCGTTTGGTTGTCGCCCGACAGATTCTCTCGATTAGCTTTCTGTTATCGAACGGTTCAATCGTGCCGTCTTTCTTTGCTACCATAACCGGAATATCTTCGATGATTTCAAACGTCGTGAATCTCTCGCTACAACGGAGACATTCTCTTCTGCGGCGAATCTTGCTGTCAGCAGGACGTGAGTCTACGACTTTGCTGTCATTATGACTGCATTTCGGACATAACATACATAATCCCCCTTTTATTTCTCGCTCAAAACACACATATAGCCCCTATTCGATAAGTATATCACAATATATAGAGAATTTCAAGGCTTTTCCAACAATTTCTTCAAAAAATTTACAGAATCCGACAATTCCGAATACTCGCCGTAATTATCACGGTATAATTCCACCACTGCACTGCCTTTAAACTCGACTTGTTTCAGCTCATCGAAGAATAACGCAAAATCGAAGTTGCCTTTGCCGAGCGGGAGACAGTCGTGTTCTTCATCTGCATCGCTTAAATGAAGGTGTGTGATTTTGTCTTTGAGTCTTCGTACGATTTCTGACGGTTCAAGTCCTGAACGCCGCGCCTGTTTTATATCAAGGGTGAATTTGACTGAGTCTCCCAGGGTGCATGCCAGTTTCTCGAGGAAGTCTACGCTTCCGCTTTTGCAGTAGCAGACGTTTTCTTGAATGACCGTGATGTTCTGTTGCCGTCCGGCTTGAATCAAATTGCCGAGACGTTCTATGTAGCACTCGTCGGAGCATTTCGCGCTTTTGATTGCGCCGTGAATCACGAACAGTGCGTTTTCGCCGCCTAATCGGTTAATCAGGTCGAAATAATGCCGATACAAGTCCATGATTTCATTCACACGACGGTCGTAGGACGAAAACAGGAACAGCGTTTCCATCGGTGTCGAAAACGGGTGTGCCGCAACGAGTTTCATGTCGTATTCTCTGATTGTGTTTTGCATATGCGCAAAAACCTCCCCCTCCAGTTCGTTGACGCTGTTGAGGAAGATTTCTACGTTTTTCACGCCGAGTTTCGCGACTTCTAACAGTGCGTCTTCGGTGTGTAAAGGATATAATGAAGCGGTAGAAATGCCGATTTTCATAAAGGTTACTCTGACCTCTCCACTTTTTTGGGGTTCAAGGAGTTGGATTTACAGTGAGATGAAGCGCAACTCCTACTTACCGATTGAGCGTTTATACGCTTCGATTTCCGCTGTTACGGCATCTACGTCTTCTTTATTCATGGATGCTTTGGCACTGGCGATTGCCGCCTTAATATCACCGCCAAGTGCTTCGATTGCCATAAGATTCGACAGGTTCTTCTTGTCATTGTTGATTATTTCCGATGAATCAGCCATGATTAAGACCTCTTTATTTTATTGCTTTTTTCCCATTCTTTGAACCTGTTTTTTACTGCTTCGATATCCTCTTTATCCATTTTTGCTTCCGCTTTTGCAATGAGGACATCTACTCCCCCCGTGACCCTTGCCAGATAAAGGTCGAACAAGTCTTCTTTTACTTCAATACGTGTTTCCATTTGATTAGCCATGACTCTACCCCCTTTATACGGTTTCTTACTTCTTTGATTTCGTACGGTTCTGCCATACCGCCCAGAATGGGCCTACCGTGTACAGCGAGGTTATGAACCCGGCAATGAGTCCGATTAACAACGGCAGTGCGAAGGTCAACATGGAACCCACCCCTGCTACTACAGCAATTACACTGATTACGAGCATCGCCGTGCAGGTAGTAATCGAAGTGTTGAGCGAACGTGCAAAGGATTGCCCTACGCTTTTATTCACGAGTTCGTTGTAGCCCAGTTTCTTCCCGTAGAGTTGCTTATTCTCGCGGATTCGGTCGAAGACAACGATTGTATCGTTAATCGAGTAGCACAGAATCGTCAGTACCACAGCCATGAAGTTGGCGTTAATCGGGAATCGGAAAAACACGAACGTAGAGAAGACAATCAGTACGTTAATCATGAGTGTCAACAGTGAGAATGCACCCGCCGACCATCCGCTAATCGCCTTGAATCGTAATGCGATATACACCATCAGTACCACGAATGAGAATATTACCGCAACCAGGCACTTCATAAAGAATGAGTGACCCATGCGCGGATTCACGTCTTGCGAACCCAGCAGATTCAGGTTGTTATCAGGGAATGCCTCTTCAAGTGACTGAGTGAGTTCGCGCTGAACCTCAACAGTCAGCCCTTGAGCCGATGAGAATTCAACCGTAATCGTCTTATCTGTTCCGCCGATTGCAGTCCCGGTGTTGACGTTTACCAACCCGCGATTGAGTTCTTCGACCTTTCCCTTAACCGCCGATGTGTTAATTTCGCCTTCATAGGTGTAGTTGAGGATTGTTCCCCCTCTAAACTCTATAGCGACCGGCAACTTTATAATCAGCGACATTGAAACAGCGAGGGTAATCAGTATAATCGGCGCAACGAGGAATTTCTTCCGTGCGGCAACGGCATCAAACACAGACTTTGACTTGTCTTTCTGTTTTTGTTCATCGTTCTTGTAAGCACCATATAAAGTCGGTTTGCGGAGTGTTTTATACTTCACCGCCGAGTAGGTCATAAGTCTTGAAGCGAATACACCGAAGACGAAGTTCAGAACCGAACCGATAATCAGCGTGAAACCGAACGCATAAATCGAACCTTCCGCGCTTGGGCCGAATGCGAAGAAAATCGGCGAAAGAATGGTCGTGGCGAAACTGCCCGGGCTACCGAAAGCCCCCATCAGCACAAACGCAACGATGATAACCGTGACGTTTCCGTCGAAGATAGCCGAGAACGCACGTTTATATCCCGATTGTACAGCACCGTCAAGCGTTTTCCCGGAGCGGAGTTCTTCTTTTATACGTTCCGATGTGATTATATTAGCATCGACCCCCATTCCGAGTGAGAGGATAATCCCCGCAATTCCCGGAATAGTCAGTGTGAAACTGTCCGAACCGCCCAGGAATGCTTCCCCGAAGAATCCCGAAATAATTGCCAACATAGCGAAGAGTTGCCCCGTAAGTCCCACCACGGCAATCGCGCCGAGGATTTTGTAGCGGATAATCATCATTATCGCTATAATAGCGAAGGTGATTATTCCCGCATAGACCATAGCATCCCGCGCACCTTCCCCCATAGAGGGGTTAATCACGCTGAAACTGTCGGTTTTGAGTGCGAAAGGCAAAGCACCGCCGTTGATTTTGTTCGCCAGGTCGCGGGCTTCTTCCAGTTCGAAGCCGCCACTACCGCCGCCGGTAATAGTCGCCACACCGCCTGTAATCTGGCTTCTCACCTGTGGGGCAGAGAACGAAACATCGTCCATCCAAATTGAAATAACCCCTTGTTGCGGCGCGAGTCTTCCCGTTGCTTCGGCAAACTTTGCTTCACCCGAGCTTTCGAGTTCGAGTACCACTACGTATTCATCTTGATAGTCCACGAAAGCCCGCTTTACATCTCTGCCTTCGAGAACCTGCGGCAGAAACAGATATTCAACCGGATTGACGGGATTTCCCAAGAAATCACGTTCAACGTCGCCTTCTCTGAAAGATAATGCCGCCATTTCGCCCAGCTCATCAACTGCTTTTTCCGGGTCGAAACTCGTATCCGATGCTTGCCACGGGAACCGCACGTTTATACGGCGGGTGGCATAGTCGGTATAGACTTCATGTTCGGTGATGTTCCGCGAAAGCAGACGTACTTTTATGATTGATTCTGCGGCAATCATGTCTTCTTCGGTGATTTCACCTTCATAATCTTCCGGCGGGGTGAAGGTCACGTCAACCCCTCCCCTTATGTCTATTCCCCAGCGAATGTCTTCTACACTTTTCACCCAGACTGATGTGTTGTCACCGTAATAGGTCGAGACCCCGAACAGATTCAAGGCAGCGAACGCCAGAATCGACAATGCGATTATAAAAACCACCGGTTTCTTTATATTTTTCAATTTGCTTTTACACTCCGTTTCTTGATGATTCTTGTATTACTCTGCAGGACGAGCAAAGCTCGCTCTTTGGTACTGCAATTTTCACAAAACATTATACGTCAAAAAATCCGATAAGTCAACCCTTAATTTTAATCTCGTGTTTGATTTTCCATAATTGCGTCGATTATTTCCGGAAAGATAAACACGTTATAATGCCGATTCAAAAGTCCGAAATGTTCCCTGTCGGGGCGTTCGTCCGAATAAAACAGACCGTTATCCCACCAGTAGCACGGGATTTCCGATTCTGCTGCTTTCCCGAAGTAGTATCCCGCCCAATCAACCCGCGCTTGAAGATTTCCGCGGCGGTCAACCGCCCCGGTCTCGCCGAGGATTACCGGAATCCCTTTATCGATGAATCTGCTTTGCAGCCGTTCGAAAACCCAGTCGATTTCATCGGTGTCATGGGTTTCGGAAGGATTCCACTGCGCGCTCCCCTTGTCTCTCAAAGCGAAGCTGTGCGGGGTGTACGCATGAATCGATGCGATTACCTTGTTGTCATTGCCTGCAATCGTCGAGAAACCGCGAGAAAGTGCTTCGACTGCCGCCGACTCCGCGCTCGCCGCATAGGTTGGGACTAACAGATGCCGATTAGCGTTCCGTCCGCCGGAAGCACGTACGGTTTCAACAAAAACCTTGTTCAGACGATTAACCGCACGATGTTCGCCGGATGTTCCGCCCTGCCATTCCGCGTCCGAACCGATGGTTCGCGGTTCATTCATTCCCTCGAAAAGCAGTTTCTCGTTATAATCGGCGAATCTCTCGCTGATTTGCTTCCAGACTGCCGTGAGTTGTGCTTCCGTCTGTTCGATGTTCTTTTCGTCGAGTAACAGCCACGTTTCATGATGTGTGTTGAGGATACAATACATATCGAGTGACATGACATAACCGACGACTTCTTCCACCCGGTCGAGCATCTCAGGTTCGATTATATAATCCGGCGCACCCCCGGTGCGAAATCCCCACGAAACGGGAATCCTGATTGAATCAAACCCGGTTTCTTTCACTGCATGGAGCATTTCGTAGGTTGTTTGCGGATTCCCCCATGCTGTTTCGGAATTCGGCGCATCAAACGTGTTTCCGAGATTCCAGCCGGTCTTGATTTCTTTCAACAGTTCCCACGATGAAATGTTGCGCATTCCATGTTCTGACGGAACATACGGAGTATATTCCAACATTTCCGGTGCAGGGAGTTCTTCGCCGATAATTTCGCCCAGTCTGTCGTTAGGGCTGTAACGTTCGGTTGAAACGGTTGAAACGGCTGAAACTGCCGAAGTTTCGGCAGTTGTGATTTCTCCGGTCGTGATTTCCCCGGTGGTTTCGGTATAATCACCGTCTTGATTCTGCGGGACACAACCGGACACGCTCAACATAAAGAGTCCGCACAATATCCACAATATCAAGGAGGTGAAAGCGAGTGGTTTACGTTTACTCGTTTTATTTGTTTTATTTGTTTTATTCATGGGTGTGAATCGTAACGCTCTCAATTGAGATTTCTTTTGTCGGGCGGTCATTAGCCCCGGTTTTCACCGATGAAATCGCATCGACCACATCGAAACCTTCAAGCGTCTGCCCGAAAACGGTGTAACCGCCGTCGAGACCGGTGTATCCGTTCTTGTTGTTCACGATATAGAACTGCTGTGAATTATACTGCGGCCCCGCATTCGCCATAGCGAGTGCACCGTAGATATGCGAAGCGTGTTCGGAGGGTTCAATCGAGAAATAGTCCTTGTAATTGGGGTCGCCCATTCCGTCCCCGAAAGGTGAGCCGCCTTGAAGCATAAAGTTCGGGATAATCCTGTGAATGAGTTTGCCTTCATAATATCCGCTTTCCGCCAGATTAATGAAGTTGGCTACTGCAATCGGCGCAACCTCGGGAAACAGTTTGATTTTGATTTCGCCGAAATCCTTAACCGTAATCACCGTGTATTTATCTCCGGGTTCGAGTTTTACCACACCGCCGACGTTGCCGATGATTCTGTCGGGATTAATTTCTTTTGATTCGCCTTCCGATTTGCTTGCACCCGACGTTCCTCTTGTGTTACCTTGCGCCTCGGGGCTGACCGAAGGGTCTTCTTCGCATGCCGCCAAAGCGAACAGCATTGTTCCCGCAACTAATGCGGATAAAAACTTCTTGATTCGTTTTGTTTTGGCTTTATACATCGTCATGTACCGTCCTATTTTCAATAATATGAGATTTCAAAACGCGAATCCGCGTTTTATCTCCGCCTGTTTCGATTACAATCGCTTCAGAGTCGGGCTTGGAATCGATTACCCGTCCGATAATCCCGCCTGAAGTCACCACTTCGTCTGCGATTTGAATACTCGAGAGCATTTCTGTCATTCTTTCTTTGCGCTTTTTCTCCGGGCGGAGTAAAATGAAGTAGAACAACACAATCATCAACCCGAAAGGCAACGCTAACTGCAACAGCGCAGCAGTAGGACTCGGCTGAAGTTCAGCAGCGTCCGCCAGTAAAACTTGAAAATCCATTTATTATAACCTTCTCTTTCCGGGCCGCATAGACCCTCCAAATTGAGCCGTCACCTCGGCAACTTTTGCTTTCATTCTGATTTTAACTTCTCCTTATTATAATTTCCTCTACAGTTTAATAATACCAAAACAGTATACACTATTTCGTTTGAAAAATCAACCATTATTGTTATTTAAATTTAGACCGGAATGAATTCAATCACAGGTAGCCTGCGACTTAATAATTTTTAACCGCGAAATTTTCGTAACCGTTTTTGCCGAACGCCTCGACAATCCTCTCACGGTCGTTGTCGGAAATGCCTGCTCCGTCCAGTACGGGAAGGATTTCCAGACCGCCGGAATATCCTCGCACAGTCTCGAATGCGGTTCGTACAACACTTTCGACATCGTCTTCGGTAGCCGAAAATCTATCGAAATACTCTCGTTCGAAAATGAGCGTGATTCCTTTCACATGGAGGGAATCGCCGCCGTTTCGCAGGATTGTCGCACTTCCGCTCAAATCATCTCCTCTGAAGTCACTCATTTTGACCTCAATCAAGGTGTTCGCTTGGGGAACACCGCCCGAAACCCCGTTTAAGAAATTCATCAAACCTATGAAATTCGTTGAGGGATTCGTTACCGGTTCGGGTAATAAAGGAATGTCATAGCTTCCGAAAACCGGGTAGAGAGTGTTGGCGAAAATCACATTTTCGAACCCAGACGCATATAATTCGGCAGTGATTTCCGCGTTATATGAGACGGTTCTTTCAGAATACGGATTCGCCCAGGGTTTTCCTCCGTTCTCGCGTCGATTGTCCAGCCAACCCGAATATACAACCCCGGAAGGTGCGGTATGGTCTTTCAGCGTGCTGATACGTGCGACCGGAACAACCCCTTCTTCGGCGCAGATATCGGCAATTTGTTTAGCGGTAAGAATCGGTGTAAAAGCCTCAACGTATTCGCTGACGAACGCTGCCCCTTCAACCTCACTCACGTATAAGACACGACCGGTATCGTCCTTCATTTCGATTACAACCGAGCTAAACCCGTTCGCCCTTGCCGACTGCAATTGAGCGCGCAATGCCCCGGAATCTCCGGTAATCAACGCATCACGATTAATATATACGCTTGATGCCAATTCACCGTTGTTGAGATGCGGCTGCTCTTCCGATGCGGAATCACTGTCCGGCTGTTCGGTCGTTTCATCGTCCGGAGGTTTGCTTATGTCTGTGACAGGATTATCTACCGGGTCTTCTTTCGGCGGCGTGTAGTTGAACAATGCCTGCGCAATCACGATTCCGACAAAAACAAGCCCGCCCAGCAAAGCGCAGAACATCATCGTCTCGACTGCTTTGCGGAAGCCGCTTTTTCTTTTTTTGTACAGACTTTTTGAACGCCTGACTTTCAACCCCCGTTTTGGCATATTACAATCACCGCCTTTAAGTTTCAATGTAAGAGTTTCAATTATACGACATACCCGGTGAATCCGTGCAGAACCATCGAAAGAACACCGATATAGACCACCATAATCGGCATTCCGCGGAATACCGACGGTACTAATTCCGAATTAAGCCGCTCATGTGCGACGTAAAGCAACGACCCCGCTATGAAGAATCCCAGTGCAGTCCCCAATCCGTATCCGATATAGCTGATTATATCTTCGCCGGCTTGTGTGTTCAGAAACAACGCCCCGATTACGGCGCAGTTAAACACCGTCAAATGCACGAACTTCTTGATTTGCCTGAACAGCTTCGGGAAATACCGCCACACGGCAATCAGGCTCACTGTGTATATTATACCAATGACCGACACATATAATACCGGAGCGAACATGGGATAATATGATGAGTCCCCGAAATAGTTGTCGAGACACCACGACAACGCCGAAGAAGTCATCATTATATAGCACAGACCCAGTGTAAAACCGATTACGTTAGACCTCCTGCGGGAAGCGTACAGCAGTATATTCAGCCCCAACGCCCGCTCGAAAACGCAGTTCTGCAGGAAAATTCCCAACAAAGCCGCGGTTATAAATTTTCCGATATATTCCATTTCAAGTTAGCTCCTCCATGAGTTTCTGCCGCCGAAGTTCTTTTTCCGCTTTCTTGATTTTGCTTTCTTTCGACTTATTATAAAGGTGACGGAACAGCCCCGCCGAAACCCCGATAAAAACCAATCCGCCGAAAACGGTAGACAACGCGGGAACCCTAAATGCAATATTCACTTCCAATGTGCCGATTCGCCCGTTTACCGCCAAATCCCGTATAATACCTACTCCGACGCAAACAAAGTTGAAGCCCGTGATGTAGCCCGCTAATTCGTACAGCATTAAATGAAACGGTCGCAGACTGAACCTCGTCTCGGTTTTCGTGAGAATCAGCGGATTCACTATCAAAATCGGCAAATAAACGCCGAGCGTTTCGAGCATCCCCTTGCCGTAAAGATGTTCCACCACCATGTAAGCGGGAATAAACGCCAATGCCCCAATCAGTGCGTAGATTATGACCCGGAGGGTGTAGACAAGCTTTTTCGGGACGAATCTGCAAAGCAGAACGCTGATAAAGGCAATTACCGTAAACCCCACCGAAAGCGCGACCGCGTTATGATAATTCGTGGCAACCGCCGCCACCGGGCCGATTGCAGTCGCACTCATTAAGATTATGTTCTGACGGACTAATCCGTCGGAAAGCCTATATTTGCTTTTTTCCATCGCACATATTATATGTGTGGTTTGCCGCGCACCGCCGAATGGTGAAAACACAGCCTTTCACACGCGTCCTTTCTTGATTTTTCGACTATTTACTTCTTAGCTTTCTTTTTCTTCTTTTTCTTGCCGGATTCTTTTTCGCTGTCGTCATCTTCGATTTCGACTATGTCGTTTTCGTCGATTTTCAGCATAAGCTCCAGCGGGGTGAGTTGGGTGTCGGTTTCTTGAACATCGTCGGTTTCGGTGAACATTTCCTCAAAAACCTCTTTCTTTTTGAAAACTTCGCCAAGCTCTTTCATTCCCTCGCGAAGGTTCTCGATAAAGTTCAATTCGGAGATTTCCGGCTCGTCCTTTTGCGCTAATTTTCGTTTTTCCGATAAACTTCCCAGTTTTTCTTTGAGACGTGTTATTAATCCCTGTTTTTTTCGATTAATTTTAATGATTTTATTATCCAACGGCGGCATATTATAATTTTGACGCTCGATAAAAATCTCCTGCGTATCCGAAAGGTTGGGTCGTATGGTCGATTCGTCAACCGTTGCGGCTTTCTCGCGAATCCGCTCATATGAGTTCAGCCGTGCCTGTGCGAAGACGAGCGAACGCTTCACCCCCGATTTGGTGCGTTGTGCCATGGTGTCCACACGTTCCGAAAGGGTATTCACCAGAAGCAACGCGAATGCAGGTTCGCCTTCGACTTTTCCGTAAACCCGGAAAACCACTATCATCGCACCGAAAAGCACCCCATAATAGATTTTGCCGAGAAATGTCTTCGGGAGGGTTTGCGGGTCATTCGCGAGGAAAATCAACATGAACAAGAAATATCCCGACACCATGACCGTCAGAAAAGCACGAACAATTCCCGTCCCGTCTTCGAATCCGCCGCTGATTCCCGTGAACAGCATATTTGCCGCAAACGCCGACAGCGTAACCGTTATCGAGACCGAACGGCGAAACAGCAAGCAAATCCCCGCAACGAGGATTACCAGGATATGTACGGTTCCCATCGCACCGGTGAAGTTCCCCATGAATATATTAAAGGTACTCACAAACTCGGTTGAGGTAGAATTCGACAGCGAAGTCGTCACGATTTCACCCCATATGGGAAGATGTTCAAGCGGTTTTGGGAATAACAGCATTTTCCCGGGGTAGCATAAAAGCATGAACACAAATGCCGCCGCCGTCGGATTGAATATGTAGTTGTTCCTTCCGCCGAAGATGTGTTTTATCCCGATAGTCAATGCCGAACCGAACAAAACCAGGCTGTAATCAATCCCTGCGGGCATGAGCAATGCAATGCAGAGTCCCGCAGTCAGGGTTGATAGGTCGCGCGGGTCGTAGACTTTTCGTGACAGTGCGCACCCGATAATATCCATCAGAACCGCACCGACAAGCGAGAACAATGCCATCACAGCTACTCGCGGCCCGGAGTTCCAGAAAGAAATCCCGCCGAGGAGTAAAAGACACAGGAGCTGTTCAAAATAAATTCGCGACGGGTTGAAATCCCTTCTAAACAGGCTTTCTTTGGCAGAAACGCCCTGATTCTCTGTTTTGAGCGGTATTTCGTTACCGTAATCGAATTTATCCAATATTTTTTTATCCATACTTCGGACTTTCCTAACATAAGTATTATATAGATATAGCAGTGAAAGAAATCATCAAGAAAACAGGAGTGTAATTCCAATGCAGATTGACGTTTTGTCTCAAAACACCTTGAAGCTGACATTAAGCCGTCTCGATATGTTCGACCTTGACATCAAGTACGAAAGCCTTTCCGGCAAAAACCCCGACACTAAGCGATTGCTCTCACAGGTCTTGCGGACAGTGAAACTCGATAAAAGCTCCGGCGTAGATTTTTCCGGCGAACGATTGTTTGTCGAGGCTTTTCCGCGCCCGGACGGCGGGTGTATGTTGTATATTTCCAGCCTCACCGAAGACAGCAAGAATAAATCGTTGAGCCATAATTCAATCCACAACTTTTCCGGCGGCGTTCAAATCGGGGCTTACAGCGACCATGAAAACAAGCGAACTATTCGCTTGTCTGCACGCAATGCGAGTATTTCTCATGTAAAGCCGCCGCCCGATAAGTCGGTTTCAAAGACAAATGGTTCGAAGTCAAAGAAATCGTTCAGCCACGACTTGCTCTGTCGTTTCTCCACGGTCAACGAACTCAAGGGGGCGTGTAAAAGTCTGTCCTGGTTAGAATCCGGCGGAAAAATCACTTTTGATTCAGCACTCTATTCTAATCAAAAAGAATACCGACTGCATATTTCTTCCGACAACGGGAAACTCGTCAATGCGATTGTCTCGGAATATGGCGAACTGCTTAATCCCGAACACGAACTCGCCACCACCTGCGAATATTATAACCTGCTTGTCTGTGAGAATGCTGTCGAAAAAATGAACAGCGTGTTATGAGTCTTTGCTGTCTTCGTCAAGCAGCCTGCCCGACGGCGAAGCCGCCGGCACTGCTGCTCTTGTTTTGCGAAAAAATGAACAGCGTGTTATGAGTTTTTGAGGGATTCAACCGCTTTGCTCATATCCGACGAATTGAACAGATACGTCCCTGCCACAAGAATATCCGCGCCCGCTTTGACTGCGTCGGGTGCGGTATTTTCGTTTATACCGCCGTCTACTTCTATGAGGGCGGGAACGCCGCGCTTTGCCGCCTCATTGCGTAAAGCGGCGATTTTTTCCGTGCTTTCGGGAATGAACGCCTGACCGCCGTATCCGGGGTTCACCGACATTATGATGAACATATCCGCCAATCCCAGATAAGTGTATACCGATTCAATCGGGGTGGACGGATTGATTGCAAGTCCCGCTTTGAGTCCCGGTCTGCGGATTCGTGCAAGCGTTCCCGCAACATCACAATCGCTTTCGACGTGGATTGAAATCATATCGCTGCCGGCTTGTGCGAACCGTTCAATAAGATTTTCGGGATTTTTTACCATAAGATGAACGTCAAAAATCAGGCTGCTTTTTTTTCGCAATGATTTTGTCACAACATCTCCGAACGTCATCGGCGGAACAAAAACCCCGTCCATCACGTCTATGTGAAGCAGTGACGCACCTGCCCGCTCGACTTTGCCGACTTCTTCCCCCAGTGCTGATAAATCGGCATTCAAAACCGAGGCTGAAACTTTAACATTTTTAACAGACATTGTTATGACCATGCCCTTCTGCCACAAATGTGGCAAGAGTTAAGCCTGTCAAGCCCACCTGCTCGACGGCGAATCCGCCGATTCGTGAACTCTCTGCTCAAACTTTTATACTCCTATGCTATCTATTCTAACACAGAAATCTGAAAATGTCAAACGCTTGATTTTAGCAAAAATTCGTGTATAATAAGGTCAGGTTTTTATTGAAAGTAAGGGTGTAGGGTGTTGCCTTACATACGGAGGTAAAAGAATGTTTTTCAGAAAAAGCCCCCCACAGGCGGGGGTCAAGTTTATAATCTGCGGACTCGGCAATCCCGGAATCCGCTACGAAAACACGCGGCACAATTGCGGATTCATGGTAATCGATGACCTAGCGAAAAAATATTTCGCCCCGGTCAAGAAACTGCGGTTTAAATCGCTCACCGGGGAAGCGGTCATAAACGGGCAGAAGTGCCTTCTCATGAAGCCGTCTACTTTCATGAACAAAAGCGGTGAAGCCGTCGCCGAGGCTATGCGTTTTTACAAGTTGAACCCCGCGCAGGTCTTGATTATTTGCGATGACGTTAATTTCGAGGTCGGGGTCATACGGATTCGCGCAAGGGGTTCGGATGGTGGGCAAAACGGACTCAAGAATATAATCATGCTGGGTAATTCGGATGAGTTTCCGCGGGTGCGTGTAGGGGTCGGCGGAAAACCGCATCCCGATTATGACATGGCGAATTGGGTGCTTTCGGCATTTTTGAAGGCTGAAGCATCTGCGTTGGAGTTCGCGTTGGCTAACGCGGTCGGTGCGGCGGAAATGTTCACCGACGGCGATTTGAACGGCGCAATGAATCGGTTCAACGGGGTAAAACCATCAACTTGACAAGTATTGTCGAAAAATGTATAATTGTTGTATCGTCGGCTCTTCCGTCGGGAAGGGAGGTGAGGATATGCCATACATTGTCACATTCATACTTTCTGTTATGGCGAGCGTAGCTGGTTACTACGTAAGCAAGTGGTTAGACAGAAACGCATCCGATGATTAGCCCGAAAAAGAACCCCCGGAGAACTGGCATTCTCCGGGGGTTCGCTTGTGTGAGGTTATACACATCATCACATTCAACTGTTCGTACATTATATCATTCAATCAGTAATTTGTCAAGGGCTTTTTTCAAGATTATTTTGCGATTTAGTAAAATTGCACAAAAAACCGCCCGAAACTTTGTGCAAAATGACACCCTTGTTTAATTTCGAATTACGTGTTATTATTATAGTGGTAAAATCAAGAAAATATATGGAGGAAATCAAAATGAGCTCAAATTACGGCTATTTCGACGAGAAGAACAAGGAATACGTCATCACCAGGCCCGATACCCCGTCGGCGTGGGCGAACTACCTCGGCAGCCCCGAATACGGCGCGATTATTTCTAACAACGCAGGCGGATACAGTTTCGTCAAATCCGGTGCGAACGGGCGGGTAAGCCGCTACCGTTTCAACTCGGTGACTACCGACCAGCCGGGTCGCTACGTCTATCTGAAAGATGCGGAGTCAGGCGATTACTGGTCTAACGCATGGATGCCGGTGGGGAAATCGTTAGACGATTACAAAACCGAATGTCGTCACGGAACCGCCTACACGAACATCACGTCGGAGTATGCGGGAATCAAGAGTGAATCACTGTATTACGTTCCGCAGGACGCTACTTACGAAGTCTGGCGTGTTAAAGTCACTAACAATGATTCTAAAGCGAGAAAACTGTCGGTTACGGGCTACGTGGAGTTCACCAACGACCCTAACTACGAACAAGACCAAGTTAATCTGCAGTACAGCCTGTTTATTTCACGGACTTATTTCAAAGATTCTTTTATAAAACAGGTTTATAATGAAAACTTCAATGACCCGCGTAAGGAACGCTTTTTCGGGCTTGCAGGGACGAAAGTGGATAAATTCTGCGGTGACAGAGACAAATTCGTGGGTTCATACAAGGGCTATCAGAACCCGGTAGGAATCGAAAAAGGATTAAACGGTGACTTAAACTACTGCGGGAACTCTTGTGGTGCGTTACAGTCGGACGTAGTACTGCAACCCGGCGAAAGCAAGTATTTCGTGTATTTGCTCGGCGAAAAACCGGAAGCCGAAGCGGCTAAAATCATCGCTTCTTATGCGGATGCTTCTGTCTGCGAAAAAGAACTTGAGACCCTCAAGGCTTACTGGCACGGAAAACTCAGCAACTTACAAGTCGAAACCCCCGACGAGAACTTCAACGCAATGCTCAACACCTGGAACGCATATCAGTGCTTCATTACGTTTATTTGGTCGCGGGCGGCTTCATTCCAGTATTGCGGACTCCGTAACGGATTCGGCTATCGTGATACGGTGCAGGATATTCAAGGGATTATTCACCTTGACCCGGAAATGGCACTCAACCAGATTCGCTTTATGCTGACTGCGCAGGTGACTAACGGGGCGGGGCTTCCTCTTGTGAAATACACGCACAATCCTCCTAACGAAGATAAACCCGGCGACCCGTCTTACGATACCGAAACCAAGCACGACTCTTACCGTGCGGACGATGCGCTGTGGCTTTTCCCGACGATTTACAAGTACATCACCGAAACCGGAAACATCGCGTTCCTGGACGAAGTGGTGGATTTCGCTAACGACGGCGAATCGGGAACGGTCTATGAACATCTCAAACGCGCGATTGATTTCTCGATGAACAATCTCGGCGTTCACGGAATGCCGGCAGGACTTCATGCCGACTGGAACGATTGTCTGCGCCTCGGCAAAAAAGGCGAATCAACCTTCGTGGCATTCCAGCTTTATTATGCCGTGAAGAATATCCGTCTCTATGCAGTTGAAAAGGGCGATGACGAATACGTCAAGTACCTGGACGATTTGTTCGGCAAATTATCCGGCATTTTCAACAAGGAATGTTGGAACGGCGACCGTTGGATTCGCGGATTTACCGAAGACGGCAAAGTCATCGGTCAAAAAGGCGACCCCGAAGCATCCATGTGGCTTAATCCGCAGACGTGGGGGGTTATTTCCGGGCTTTCTACACCGGAACAGGCGGCAGCTTCTATGGATTCGGTCTATCGTGAGCTTAATACACCTTACGGTGTCATGGTAATGTATCCCGCATATGCGAAACACGGAATCCACGGGACTACGCTGATGCACTGCTTCAATAACGGTGTGAAAGAAAATGCGGGAATCTTCTCGCAGCCGCAGGGGTGGGTGATTTTAGCGGAATCCCTGCTCGGAAGAGGGGACAGGGCTTACGAATACTGGAAAGAAGCTGCACCTTCCTCCTATAATGACAATGCCGACCTGCGCGTGGTTGAACCGTATATTCACGGTCAGTTTATCGAAGGAAAAGAGTCTCCGAAGGCAGGGCGCGCACACGTTCACTGGTTGACCGGAACGGCTTCTACCGTTATGGTGGGAAGTGTTGAGGGAATCCTGGGACTTCGCCCCGAAATGAAAGGACTGGTAATCAATCCGTCTATCCCCGGTGAGTGGAAAGGTTTCAAAATGACAAAAACCTTCCGCGGCAAAAAACTGAATGTCGAAGTTAAAAACCCCGGCGGTTCGCAAAGCGGTGTTAAATCGGTGACGGTCAACGGTGCGAAAATCGACGGATTATTAATCGGTGAAGAACTCCTCAAAGATACGAACGATATCGTAATCGAAATGTAAAAATTACGGAAGAACCCCTTCTCCCCTGTAGAGGGGGTTCTTTGTGCAATTTTACCAAAAAAACTGCCAAATTTTTATGAGTTTTGTATATAGAAAAATTCCAATGTTTATGTTATACTGTATGTACGAGTTTAACAGAAAATAGGAGGGGATTGATATGTTCAAAAACATGAAAACAGCCAAAAAGCTAATGCTCAGCTTTTCGATTGTCACGATGCTTTCGCTGGTTTTAGCAGGGGTGGGGATTTATTCAATCGGGGTAATCAACGGGAATTACTCCTACCTTTTGGAGACTCCTGTTGAACAGGAGGGGCTTCTCCATGAGATGAAGTTGCAATTTACGTTTATTCGGTTCCGCGGGGCGAATTTCTGTATGGAAGTTGAAAATCCGGAAATTATAACAGGTACACTGACACCCCAATTTGAAGGGGCATATTCGACTTTTAATGAGCTGATGAAGGAATATGTCGCCTTGAACGAGAACGATTCTCGCCACAGTCGTGAAGAAATCCGGTTGAAAAACGATGAAGCGGCGAAATTGCAGTCTCTTGTTGACGGATTCAAGAGGGAAGTCGATAAGGTGAGAGAAATCGCGCTGGCAGGGGATGCGGCAGAAGCTACCGCGACGTTGCGGAGTACTATTTCTGTTGCGAATGAAATCAACGCAACCCTTGACAGCATGATTGAAATTGCAAGTGAAGAAGTCCACGAAGATTCGGAAGAGATGAGCAATGCGGCGGGTATGTCCATAATCATACTTATCGCGGTCTCTCTCGCCTGTGCGGGGATTTCTGCGGCATTTGCCATGTACATCTCGAACATTATTTCGCGGCCGCTCAAAACCCTGGAAGAATGGTACGCAATGACCGCTAACGGAGATATAGTCTTCAAGCCGGATGAGATTAAAGTGCTTGAAATTCACGGCGCACGCAACGACGAAATAGGGGGGCTTTATCGGGCTTATAAATCGTTGATTGACAGCTTGAATGAAATCTGCAGCGATTTGAGTTCGGTTGCGGAAGGAAATCTGAATTTTACCATTATTCCCCGGTCGGAACATGACTTGTTCATGCACACCCTCGTCAAAATGATGGAAAAACTTAACGAAATGTTCGGGCGGATTTCTTTATCTACGACTCAGGTATCGTCGGGTTCGCGGCAGATTGCCGGCGGCGCGCAATCGTTGGCGCAGGGTTCGACACAGCAAGCGGCATCGGTGGAAGAACTGTCAAGCTCGATTTTTGAAATCGCCGACAAGACCAAAACCAACGCAGAAATGGCGAATAAAGCCGCCGACCTCGCCGGGAAAATCAAGGAAAGTGCGGAGGAAGGCAATCGGCATATGAACGCTATGACTGATGCGGTCAGGGAAATCAACGAGGCGAGCCAGCAAATCGGAAAAGTAATCAAAACCATTGACGATATTGCGTTCCAGACCAATATTCTCGCGCTGAATGCCGCAGTCGAGGCGGCACGGGCAGGTGCGGCGGGGAAAGGGTTTGCGGTTGTGGCGGAAGAAGTCCGTAACCTGGCAAGCAAGAGCGCGGAAGCGGCGAAGGATACTGCCGATTTAATCGCGAATTCGATGGAGAAAGCCGAGTTGGGCAGCAGAATCGCGGCTGAAACCGCCGAAAGTCTCGCAGAAATTGTGCAGGGGATTAATGTAAGCAGTCAGCTTATAGGCGAAATCGCAAGTTTGTCGCAGGAACAGTCTGCCGGAATAGCGCATATTAATATCGGGATTGAGCAGGTTTCACAGGTGGTTCAGCAGAACTCGGCAACGGCAGAGGAAAGTGCCGCCGCCGCAGAAGAAATGAGCGGTCAATCCTCCTTACTGGAAGACTTGTTGCGGCAGTTTAAACTAAAATAGCCCCCACGGTCGGATTGAATAAATGGGAATAAATCTGTATACTGTAATGGGGGGAGAGAACCCAATCGATTTAAGACGGGTCCGGTTTTGATTTAGGGCACGTCTGCTAAATAAATGTAAAGAGGTTAGAAGGAATGGCGAAAATCATTTTTATCACAGGCGGCGCGAAGAGTGGAAAAGCGCGGTGGGCGGTAAACTATTTCGGGCGTTTGGACGACGTTATGTATATGTGCGTCTATGATAGTCTGGAGAGGGACATCGCTGACAGAATCAAGTATAATTGCGACAAAAACGGAATAAGTTGGGTTATTCGCGAGGGTTCGCGGAATCTGAGCGAATTGGTGAAGGGTCATAAGTTTGCCATTTTGGATAACTTAGCCGAATACACCAACCGAATTGTCCTGGAGAGATGCGGTTCGTATGAGGCGGCGAGTCAAATGAAGCCGGAAATCCGAAAGGAAATCGAAAAGCAGATTACCGAGGATATAATCGAGTTGATTTGGGAGGTCAAGGAAATCAACGGCACACTCTTGATTATATCGGTGGAATTGAGTTTCTGTCCCGTGCCGGATTCACCCTACGAGAAGGTCTATCGAAAAATACTAAGCAACGTGAACCAGCGAATAGCGAACCAGTCACTGGAAGCATATTTAATGGTTTGCGGAATCCCAAGCAAAATCAAATAAACGTGACGTTTTAATCCGCACCCGACAAATCGGGGGTTATAACAATGTCGCAGAAAGAAAGGGTTTATAAAATATGGCAGCAGTAGTAGATGTCAGAGATTTAATCATGCTTGCAAGGGAGGTCGAAGCGTCCGACCTGCACTTGACCGTTGGTAAGCCGCCGGTTTTCCGGGTGAACGGGACTTTGGTTCTGGTGGATGATTACAAGGATATTCCGATTCCCAACCGCACGATTTTGTCTATGCTGAACGCAAGACAGGAAGAACAGCTTAATGAGGGGGAAGATTTAGATTTCGTAATCGAATTAGAGAACGAATGTCGGCAGAGAATCAACATTTATCGGCAGATGGGCAAACTCGCCTGTTCGATTCGTCTGCTTAACAGCTCGATTCAAACCCTGGAATCGTTGAAACTCCCCCCGATTTTAGGTGAACTTGCCTTGAAAAAGAACGGGATTGTTCTGGTAACAGGTGCGACGGGTTCCGGTAAGACCACCACGCTTTCGTCCATGGTGGAACACATTAATCTGAATCGTTCATGTCACATAATCACGGTTGAAGACCCGGTTGAGTATCGCTATAAACAAAACAAAGCGTTGATTCACCAAAGAGAAATCGGCAGAGACGTGAAGAGTTTCAATTACGCACTCCGCAGTGCGTTAAGGGAAGACCCGGACGTTATCTTCATCGGCGAAATGCGTGATTATGAGACGATTCAACTTGCTGTTACCGCTGCAGAAACAGGACACCTTGTTTTGGCAACCCTGCATACGAAAGGTGCGGTTCATACCGTCAACCGAATCGTAGATGCCTGCCCGGTTGATGTTCAGCCGCAGATGTTGGTGCAACTCTCCCAGATTCTTGAAGGGGTGGTCAGTCAGACGCTTTTGCCGCTCGAAGACGGCAGCGGACGGGTTGCAGCACTGGAAATCCTCGTAGGAAATGATGCGGTTCGTAACCTAATCCGCAGTAACAAGTGCTATCAACTGGATTCGCAAATGCAGAGCGGTTCTAAAGCGGGAATGGTTACGATGGATGACTGTATCATCGGTTACTTCCGCAGGGGACTGATTTCGAGGTCAACCGCACTCGAATTCGCAAGCGATGCCGCTATAATGGCTACTAAAATGTAAATCAACAAGCACGAATCCCCCGCCAATTCAATGGCGGGGGATTGCTTCACCTATGCACTCGTTTTGGTTCGCTCCGGTGATTCTCACTTCGATTATATCGTTTTGCGAATAAAGTCTCGCTATTTTCACCGGAGAATAGCACGACGTATGACCGTATGAGAATCCGTCGGAGTACTTTTCGACTAACACCCGTGAAACACTGCCGATTAACCCCGAAAAGAAGTTACTGCGCATTTTCTCGGCAAGTGAGCAGAGTCGTGCTACACGCTCTTTCTTGAGCAATTTGGGGAGCTGTTCAGGCATATTAGCCGCTACCGTTCCCTCCCTCGGCGAGAACGCAAAAGCGTGAATTTTCGCAAAGGCGATTTCTTCGGCGAAAGCGAGGGTTTGCAGGAATTCCTCTTCGGTTTCTCCGGGGAATCCTACGATTATATCGGTAGTCAGTGCCGCCTGCGGAAAAGATTTACGTATAATGTCAACGATTTCACGAAATTCATTCGTTGTATAACGCCGATTCATGCGTTTCAGCACCGTATCGCTTCCGCTTTGCAGTGACAGATGAAAATGCCCGCACAGATTCGGCAATGCGGCGAGACGTTTTATGTCCGACACGCTCAACAAATCCGGTTCGAGTGAAGAGAGTCGTACACGCTCTGCCCCGGGAATTTTGCAAACTGCTTCCGTTACCCCGATAAACTCCGGATGTAAGCACATGTTAATCCCGATAATCACGATTTCTTTGTGTCCCGCCGCGACTAACCTTTGGGCTTCGGTAACAATTTCGGCGATTTCACGGCTTTTCGGCGCGCCCCGCGCCCTCGGAATTATACAATAAGAACAATCCCGATTACACCCTTCCTGAATTTTTAAGAATGCCCTCGTTCGGTTTTCTTGAGGTGAGAACAGGTTTTCCCTTTCAGTGTTTTGCGAATTTTCAATGTCGGAGAACGCCCTCGTTCGGTTTTCTTGAGGTGAGAACAGGTTTTCCCTTTCAGTGTTTTGCGAATCCTCAATGTCAGAGAATGCCCTCGTTCGGTTTTCTTGAAGTGAGAACAACTGCAAAGACTCAAGTCCGTTGAATTTCCCCGGAATGATTATATCCGCACCGGTTGCCTTCGCCTTTTCGGGAAACGCCTTCGGAAAACAGCCACACAAAACCACCGTAACGCCCGGTTCTTCCTTTTTCAGTCGTGAAATCAACGACTTAACTTTACGGTCGGCATTTTCGGTGACGGTACAGGAATTGATTACGTGTAGATTCCCGCTGTTTTCGAAACCGTTGATTTCACCGCGCTTGAACGTCTCTTCAATTAAAGAACTTTCGTACTGGTTGACTTTACAGCCAAACGTACTTATTGCGAATCGCATAAAAAAAGCCTCCTTTACGGCAGTTTTTTTGTGAATGTTTAACAAATTCTGTCGGTTGCTATTGACTTTCGCTGTTTATGCTGATATAATTCTAGGCTGATACTTATTTATGAAAGGGGTGTATTACATCATGACGGTGAAAAAAATCCAGTTTACAGGTGCTGATGTCATTGAAGATATCAAAAAGTTTGTGGGCATCGTGTCTTTGTCCAGCCATGAAATCGATGTGGTATCGGGCAGATATGTAGTCGATGCGAAATCAATCATGGGATTGTTCAGTTTAGATTTGTCGGTACCTTTGACACTTGTGGTTCATTCGGAAGAGTGTGACGATGTTATCGAAAAACTCAAGAAATTTATAGCCGAATAACGCACACATCAAATTGCCTTATGAAGTCACGACTTCGATTTTGCGCATACCCGTGTCGTTCAAAACGTTGATTACTTCCGACGAAATCACTTCACCGGGAATAATCAACGGAACGCAAGGCGGGTTCGTCACACAGATTCCCGCGCAGATTTTTTCGGCGGCTTCGCTTAACGGGATTGTTTTCTTCGGTGAAAAAAACGCCTCCCGCAGGGACATAACCGATTTCGGTCTCACGGTTTTGAAAATAGCGAGACTCTCGGTAATCGCAGGAATTACAGACGGTCTTTTCTTAATACAGCGAAACGCTTCGAACACCCTTTGGGTGTTTTCTTTTTTTGTGACGGTAGAAAACATCAAAATCACGTGTTGCGGGGAAAACATTTCGCAGACAATGCCGAACTTCTGCAATGCCGAAGCAAAGTCATCGCCGTAATAGCCGTAGTCGTTGACTTCCACGGTGATTCGTAAGCGGTCGGTTTGTCTTAACGAATATCCCGCTTCACTCAAACGATTTTTCAATTCCTTTACCGCTTCGAACGCTTCGACTGCACTCGATTTTTGCTCGGAAATATGCAGATTACATAAGTCCAGGCTGTCGAGTATGAGGTATGACGGGCTGGTACTCCCGAAAAGGGCGATTCCCGACTCGGCTTGTGCGGCATATGACAAATCCGCTATATGGAGATATGCCGCCCCGGTTAATGCGGGGAGGGTCTTGTGTGCGGAATCCGCCGACATTGCCGCACCGAGTTGTATAGGGTGTGTATCGTTGAAGATTAAATACGCACCGTGGGCGTTGTCTGTCAGCAGAGGAATTTTGTGACGGCGGCAGACTTCGGCGATTGCGGGAATGTCTGCCATGTTCCCGTAATAGTCTATATTTGTTGCGAAGATTGCGGCGGTTTCGCAGTTAATGCGTGATTCCGGTGTTTCACCCGTATGAATCCAATCTATACCGATATCCAGGAGTATAGCGGCATCGCACAGACTACGGTGTGCGTTTCGGTATGCGGTGATTCGCCGTCCTGCAAAAGGGCTAATCATAGCGAATACCGCCAGAGTTGCCCCCGACACAGAAAAAAGCGTCCGCTTAGCCTTAAACAGTCGGGCGGCGTTGCGTTCGCTTTCTCGAATTACATCGATTGCTTCGGCAGAGACTTCGGTGATGTCGAGCGGGTTGGACAGTCCGCCGTGACCGGGCATATGACAGCGTTCAACCCCCGAAGCCGCATAACTTTGCAAAAAATCATGAATCGGAGTTCCCACTTGTTTTAAATGCTCCCCGTAATCGCTTTGACGGTGATTTCGCCCGAATTATCGATTGAAATTCTGCAACGGTCACTTTTGTTTTCGATTTTTTTCTGCAACGCACCGATTCTCACGCTTACACCGGGCCAGATTGTCTTCCGAACTTCAATCATAAGATTCGCATTATCGAGGAAGCTTGCCTCAATCTCGGCGATTCTCTTGTTGATTCGTTTGATTTCGTTGGAATACTGAAACCTTGAACGTATGGCGGTGGCAAGCATATCTTCTTTATCCCGAGGGATTCCGCCCTTATTTTTCTTGATATCGTTGAGGGTATCGATGATTTGAATCAGCTTTTGCGTTTGTTCGGAAAGTTTTGCTTCTTCCTTTTCAAGCACGAACTTCTCTTCCGACAGAATCGCACCGTTTCCGAGGGTGAGTCGGGTTTTGGTGTAGCTTTCCGAGCCGACGGTGTTGAAAACCATTCCTTTAAGGCAGGTAATTTTTCCGCCTATAATAACACCTTTTCCGTTTATTGCGAACGCTGTCCCCTTGCAGAAGATTTCGCTTGAGACAAAACTTGCCGAGGTCAGGTCGCCGCCGCAATCGATTACAGAACTTTCGCAGAATCCGACTTTTATTCCGCCTTTAGCTGTGAGTTGTGAATTAACGCTTCCCATTTTAATTTCGATGTTTCCGTCAGCTTTGATTTTCGCATTAGTCGCCGTTCCGTTGATTGTGATGTTCTTCTTGGATTTAACCGTGAAACCCTCCATGACGTTTCCTTTGATTTGAACGTCCCCGATAAAATCGATGTTTCCGGTTGCCGCCCCGACATCTTCGGCAAGGATAAGGACTTCGTCAACGGTAAAGTGGTCTCTGTACCAGCGAAGGTTTCCGTCGATTTCTGCGACTATCGCGTCTCCCTCAGGTGTAAGTGCCGTGCCTTTCCCGACAAGGAACTTAGCTTCCCTCCCGGGAATCGCCTTGTGCTGTGCGCCGCAGACATCTGCCCCGTCTTCTCCTTCGGTCGGGGGGGTGATTTCTGCAATTAACGTCCCGGTCAATATGTTGGTTACGAGACCTAAGTCTTTATAATCGGTCTCGTCTCTCTCATTGGTTTTAGCCGACAGAGCCCCCGAACACTCATACTTATAGGAAATTACACCGTCAACTCCGTTGACCGGCGTTTTACCTTTAGCGATTGCCACACGAACCGCGTACATTTTATCCCGAATTGTGGTTGCGATTGCAGCGGTATCGATTTCTGCCGCAATTGAACACGCCGACGCTTCTTTCAGCACATCGTCGAGCGTGGCTTCCTGCCCGCCGTCCAGCGGTGCGGTAAGAATTAAGTAAGCAGTCATCCTGTCGTCGGATATTTGAACTGCTATAGCAGAATCGACATTCTCCGTATTCTCCGATTTAAAAGTTGAATTGTTCATAGCTATGACCTCTCTGGTTATAATAATTATTTCTCATTCGATTAAAGAAACAGTCTTTCGGAATCTCGCCCAAAACATCCGAACAAGTATACCACGATTCCCCCTCTGAAAAAAGCAACCATGGAGGGTGTATTTCAATTATACCACAGGAAGCGCAAATATTCAAGCATTTTCTGTTTAACATTTTTTGCGGGAATCCTTGACAATTAAGGGAGAGTATTGTATAATTATTAAGTTAATTTTGATTTCAGGTGGAGGGCTATGAAGAGAAAGGTCAGGTTTATTACAGATTCGGGTTGTGATTTACCGGAGGGAATGGAGATTCAATACGGAATCGACGTGCTTAATTTCGAAGTTATGCTGGATGATGTTGTTTATCACGAGAGGGAAGACGTTACAACGAAGGAATTCTATGCTCTGATGAATAATTCGTCATCTATTCCGGTGACGAACCAGATTACCGTACCGCGGTTCGAGGAGAAGTTTCGGCAGTGTATAGCCGAAGGAGAAAAAGAAGTCATTACGATTTTGATTAATTCCAAAGGTTCGAATACCTACTTCAACGCATTGAAAGCCAAGGAAAATCTCGAACAGTCGGGTGAATTAGGCGGGCTTAAATTGCACATAGTAGATTCAAGAACGTACTCATTGGGATATGGGTATCCGTTGATTGAAAGCGTGAAGAAAATCGATGCAGGGCAGAGTGTGGAGCAGGTTTTGGCTTATCTTGATGATTGGTTTTCCTGTGCGGAGGTCTATTTACTCCCGCTCAGTCTTCGTCACATGAAGAAGTCCGGTCGGATTACGGCGGCGGCGGCATTCCTCGGCGAATTGATGGGGTTGCGCCCGATTATTTCGCTGATTGACGGGGTCAGCGTTGTTTTGAAGAAAGTCCGCGGCGAAAAGGCGTTCCTGGAAGAGGCTGCGAAAATAGTCGAAGCGGCGGCAACCCCGGAGACTCCGTGGTTAAGCCTGTGCGCAGACGAACGCGATTTCTATTACAGATTTGCCATGAAAATCTCGAAACAACTCGGCAAGCCGCCGGTGATGGAATCTTATTTAGGTTGCGTGGTGGGGACGAATACAGGCCCTAAAGTCGTTGCGCTGATTGTCAAGGGAAAGAATCGCGGTGCTATGAAATATGAATAAAAAGCTTGTGATTCTTACAGAGTTCCTTGATACAATATTATGCCGCAACTTTGTTGGCGAAGTAACAACAGTCAAAAAATAATATAATAATATAAGGAGAACAAAAAATGGCATTGAACAAAAAAAACGTGGAAAATCTTCAGGTTAAAGGAAAGCAGGTACTGGTCAGATGTGACTTCAACGTACCGTTGAAAGACGGTGAAATCACCAACGATAACCGCATAGTTGCGGCGTTACCGACAATCAAGAAACTGTGCGAAAACGGCGGGAAAGTCATCCTCTGTTCGCATTTGGGTAAGGTCAAAACCGAAGAAGATAAAGCAAAACTCTCGCTTGCGCCTGTTGCGAAACGTCTGGGCGAATTACTCGGCAAAGAAGTGACTTTCGCTAAAGATAATGAAGTCGCGGGTGAAAACGCACGTAAAGCAATCGCCGCAATGAACGACGGCGACGTAGTTCTGCTCGAAAACACCCGATTCCGTTCGGAAGAAAGCAAAAACGGTGAAGCGTTCAGCAAAGATTTAGCGTCAATTGCGGAAGTTTATGTGAATGATGCGTTCGGTTCGGCTCACCGTGCCCACTGCTCTACTGCAGGGGTGACGAATTTCATGCAGGGTGAAACAGCAGTCGGTTATCTTATGAACAAAGAAATTGAGTTTCTCGGTAATGCGGTTGAGACTCCCGAACGTCCGTTCGTGGCGATTCTCGGCGGGGCGAAGGTTGCCGATAAGCTTAATGTTATATCCAATCTGCTCGAGAAGTGTGATACCCTTATCATCGGCGGCGGAATGGCATACACTTTCCTCAAAGCGCAGGGTCATGAGGTAGGGAAATCGCTTGTAGATAACGAAAAACTTGACTATTGCAAAGAAATGCTCTCGAAAGCGGAGAAACTCGGCAAAACGCTGTTGCTTCCTGTTGATACGGCGATTGCTTCTGCTTTCCCGAACCCGATTGATGCGGAAATTGCAGTGGAATACGTTGAATCGGCTCAAATACCTGCTGAATCCATGGGGCTTGACATCGGGCCGAAAACCTGTGAATTGTTCGCGAATGCAGCGAAGTCCGCTAAAACGGTGGTCTGGAACGGGCCTATGGGCGTGTTCGAGAATCCGGTCCTCGCCAAAGGAACGATTGCGGTTGCGCAGGCACTTTCCGAGACAGATGCAACCACGATAATCGGTGGCGGTGATTCTGCGGCGGCGGTGGTTCAGTTGGGATTTGCCGACAAAATGTCGCACATTTCGACCGGTGGCGGCGCAAGTCTAGAATATCTCGAAGGTAAAGTCTTACCGGGGATTGATGTTATTCAAGACGCTTGAATATTGTTGCCGTGGAAGTGAGCGATGCCGAAAACGTTAAGAAAACATTCGAAGAGCGGTTAAAATCCGGAGAGGGGGCAGATTAATCTTGAAAAACTGTATTCAATGTGGCGGAAATCGGTGGGTAGACGGGAAATTGGATGGATATGGCGGTCCGATATTTCTCCCTGCCGGCAAGATATTATCAGGCATGGGAATGAGTGCGTCTGCTTGTGCCGATTGCGGTCATCTTGAAATAAAAATCAGGGAAAAAGATATGAGCAAGCTTAAGAAACACGCGAAATAGAAAGGAAATGGTTATAATAATGAAAAAAGATTTAAGAAAAGTCGTAATAGCCGGCAATTGGAAAATGAATAAAACCAGAGTCCAAGCCGCTGAACTGATTAATCAGTTTAAGGGTGTTTCAGACGGCTCCGATGTGCAGGTGGTGGTGTGCGTGCCGTACACCAACCTCGAAACAGCAGTCGGGGCTGTTAAAGGAACTTCGGTCAAAATCGGGGCGCAGAACGTGCATTTCGAGGAGAGCGGTGCGTTCACCGGAGAAATCTCGGCGGCACAGTTGTGCGAAGTCGGTGCGGAATACGTAATAATCGGGCATAGCGAACGCCGCCAGTATTTCGGAGAGACCGACGAAACGGTGAATCTTCGGACTAAAGCCGCACTCAAATCGGGACTGATTCCTATTATGTGTGTCGGGGAATCCCTTGATGAGCGTGAAGCGGGAATCACCGAGGAAATCTTGTCTACGCAGATTAAGTTGGATTTTACCGGCTTTACTGCCGACGAAGTCAAAAAAACAGTCATAGCTTATGAGCCTATTTGGGCAATCGGTACAGGGAAAACTGCTACTGCAGAACAAGCCGGTGAAGCCTGCGGATTTATTCGCGGTGTGATTGCTAAACTCTACGGGCAGGACGTTGCCGATTCGGTGACGATTCAGTACGGCGGTTCGATGAACGCGAAAAACGCCGCCGAACTCCTCGCACAGGAAGATGTGGACGGCGGATTAATCGGAGGGGCTTCATTGGTTGCGGCTGATTTCGAGGTGATTATAAAAGCGGCTATGGCGTGAGTGGCAAGACTTTCGTTGCAGAGCAGCATTAGAAGACCTGTAGCAGGAAATCATAGAACTGCAGAAAGAATCAGAGGAGGATTTAGCTTGAAAAAAATCTTATTGGTTGTAATGGACGGAATCGGGTTTTCGTCAACGGGAATAGGGGATGCAGTCGCACTTGCGAAGACCCCGACCCTTGACAGATTCTTGAAAGAATACCCCAACGTCCGTCTGAAAGCACACGGAAGCGCGGTGGGATTGCCTTCCGATGATGATATGGGGAATTCCGAAGTCGGGCATAACGCCCTCGGTTGCGGACAGATTTATTCCCAGGGGGCGCGGCTCGTGAATGAGTCTATTGAGTCGGGCAAACTCTACGAATCCGATACCTGGAAGAAAATAATCAAGAATGTGGTGGAGGAAGGAACTCTCCACTTATTGGGATTGCTTTCCGATGGGAACGTACACTCGAACATAACGCATTTGTTTGCATTGCTGAAACGTGCGAAGTCCGATGGTGTGAAGCGGGTGCGGGTGCATATTCTGCTTGACGGAAGGGATGTCCCGGCGACTTCCGCATTGGATTATACCGAACAGCTTGAAGCCGTTATGGCGGATTTGAACGACTCCGGATTCGATGCTTGTATAGCTTCCGGCGGCGGTCGCATGAAAATCACGATGGATAGGTATCAAGCCGACTGGGCAATGGTTGAGCGGGGATGGAACACCCATGTCAAAGGCGAAGGCCGTGCGTTTGATTCGGCGAAGACCGCAATCGAGACCTATCGAGAAGAGAACCCCGGTATAATCGACCAGGATTTACCGCCGTTCGTGATTTGCGACAACGGGGAACCGGTCGGGCGAATCGCAGACGGTGACAGCGTGATTCTGTTCAATTTCAGGGGGGACAGGGCGATTGAAATCTCGCTTGCATTCGATAATGATGAGTTCAGCGGGTTCGACAGAGGGAAACGTCCCGATGTGGTTTATGCGGGAATGTTGCAATACGACGGGGACTTAAAACTCCCGAATTTATATCTTGTTAATCCGCCGGAAATCAATAACACCCTTTCGGAGTTGCTGGTCAAGAATGGGGTGAGACAGTACGCTGTTTCCGAAACCCAGAAGTTTGGTCACGTGACTTATTTCTGGAACGGGAACAAATCCGGTAAGTTCAGTGAGGAACTTGAAACCTATAAAGAGATTGAATCTGATAAAATCAGCTTCGACCAAGCCCCGAAAATGAAGTCTGCAGAGATTACTCAAGATGTAATAGCGGCTATTGAATCGGGTAGGTATGACTTTATCCGTTGTAATTTCCCGAATGGGGATATGGTGGGTCACACCGGAAATATCGATGCTACAATTATCGGGGTTGAGGCGGTGGACTCGGCATTGGCACAACTCGAAAAGGTCTGCAACGAGAACGGCATACTGCTGATGGTCACAGCCGACCACGGAAACGCCGACGAAATGCTCGAAAAGTCTAAAAAAGGTGAGCTTGAACCCAGAACCGCACATTCCCTTAACGCTGTTCCGTTGATTGTGTGTGACGGGTCGCTCAAGCTTAAAGCGGGTGATGAGTCAAAGTACGGACTTGCAAACGTCGCGCCTACCATTGTCGAGTTACTGGAACTCACACCGCCGGATTGTTGGGAAGAGGGTTTACTCTTGAGATGAGAAAACTACTACGGAGTTTTCGGAGTTAAAGAGTGTAAAATCGCGTTAAACAGCCCTTCGCCGTTGGGTTCGACTATGCACACCTTGATTTTCAATGCCGCTTCGATTTGGGCGGGGGTGACATCGTCCAAGAAAAGCCCGTCGGGGTTGAGCGTGTTCGCGCCGATTAGAAGAACATCGCCTAACGGCTTCGTTTTAGCCGATTCAGAAAGTTGTGCGATTATATCGCCGCCGGTTAAAAGTCCCGAAACGGTTATGTCTTCGCCGAAGAAGTCGTTCTTCACAGCGAAAACGTTGACGTTGGGGAATGGTTTCACAAGTCCGCTGATGAGCGGGAATGAAGCAGTCCCCGTGATTATTGTAATACGTGAAATTTGCGGATTTCGTTGGCTGCAGGGAATTTCGGAATACGCATCTAAAAAAGTCTGTTTCATGTAGGCTGACATTCCCACACCGTTTTCGTATTGGGGAAAAGTCCCGTAATGTTCATATTCGGGAATATCTATGCCCGCTTTCAAGTAAAACTCATCCGCTGCATAAACGTTATTGAATCTGCCGACTGTCTTTATGACTTCGGCGGATTCTTCTTTTGTAAAAGTCCGTAGGGGAAACAATCCGTCACGAAACCGGGTTAATCCCACGGGAACGCAGGCGATACTTTCGATTGAGTCATGTGCGGTTAAGTCGTTCAAGGAGCGGACGAGTTCTTCGCCGTCATTCAGCCCGGGGCAAAGCACAAGTTGGCAATTCATGGAGATTCCCGCTTCGGCGAATCGGTAGAGGGTTTCGAGTGATTTCCCCGCAGTCTTGTTTCCCATGAGTTTTACCCGCAACTCCGGATTTGTGGTATGAACCGAGATGTTTACGGGGGTTTTCATCTGAATGATTCGATTAACGTCCTGTTGGTTTAGATTCGTTAGGGTGATGTAATTGCCCTGCAGAAAACTCAAGCGGGAGTCGTCATCTTTAAAGTAGAGTGCATCGCGCATTTTGCGCACGTTCCGTGGAGGAAGTCCGTCAACAAAACAGAAAACACAGTTGTTTTTACAGCGGCGTTTCTCGTCCATGAGAAAAGTTTCGAAGGACAACCCTTCGAGGGTGGGTTCATCATCGGAGTAGAACATATAATCCAGCACGTCATTGATTTCGTATCCGTTGACAGAATCGAGGCAGGTTCCCGCTTTGTATCCCGCTTTCTCGGCAGGGGAACCCGGGGCAACTTCTTTTATTAGTACAGACATATTGACAAATCCATTCCTTTCTAATATAATATAAGGTAATATCGCAGGGCAAAAGCCCTGCGGGTGAGAGAGCCTCCCCAAAGGTCGGGGTATTACACCCTTACTTTTAATAAAACGAATCTAAAACAAAATTTTATCATAGGAGAATCTATATGTCAAGCTACAAACAAAAATTAGAATCGGTTATTCATGCAAACGGAAAAAAGCCGAAAGAACTCTACAATGCGATTTCAGCCGCCGTGATGGAGGAAATCGAACCGCGGTTAAAAGCTGTTTCTTCGGGTGGACGAAGGGCTTCTTACCTATCTATGGAATTTCTCATAGGGCGGGTGGTCTATGCGAATCTGTTTAACTTAAAATTGCTGGACGAAACCAAGCGAATCCTCGCCGACAACGGACTTGACCCGAATATGTTCGAGCAGATTGAAGACTGCGCACTCGGTAACGGAGGGCTGGGCAGACTTGCCGCGTGTTTCCTTGATTCAGCGGCTACACATAATCTTCCGTTAGACGGTTACGGAATCCGTTACCGTTACGGATTGTTCAAGCAGTATTTCGATAAGGGATTCCAGAATGAAATCCCCGATAACTGGACGAATTTCGGTGACCCGTGGAGCGTTCGCCGTGAAGATGAGCGGGTGAGAATCGATTTTAAGGGGCAATCGGTCTGGGCGGTTCCTTACGATATGCCGGTCATCGGTTACGGGAACAACACCCTCAATCGGTTACGGCTGTGGAAAGCAGAACCGCTGACGGGACAAGAATTTAACTTTGATGAGTTCAATAAACAGAATTATGATGCGGCGTTCAGTGTGAAAAATCAAGCAGAGGCGATTTCTGCCGTACTCTATCCGAACGATGATACCGATGAAGGCAAACGCTTGAGAATCAAGCAGCAGTATTTCTTTACGAGTGCTTCGTTGCAGAGTATGTTCCGCGATTTCAAGGCTAACGGCGGGGATTTCGCCGACTTCCATAAGAGTTATGCCGTTCAGTTGAACGATACCCACCCGGCGGTTGCCGTTCCGGAACTGATTCGTCTGCTTATACAAGAGAATCTCTCTTTTAATGAAGCGTTTGAAGTCACGCAGAAAACCCTTGCTTACACCAATCACACCCTCATGGCGGAAGCGTTGGAAAAATGGGATGTGGAGCTGTTTTGTTCGGTTGTTCCGGAAGTTTATCCTTATATAGTTATGGTTCAGAATGAGTTGGGGTATTTCCTCCACAAAAAAGGAATCGACGGAGGTGCGCGGCAAATCTATAACATCATCGAGGAAAAGCGGATTCATATGGCGCGATTGGCTGTGTTCGGGACGCATACCACCAATGGGGTTGCACAACTCCACACCGATTTACTCAAGAGCGATACGCTGAAGGAATGGCATGAACTCTACCCGAAAAAGTTCTTGAACAAAACCAACGGAATCACTCAACGGCGTTGGCTTGCCTTGTGTAATCCCGAATTATCGCAACTGATTACCGAACGAATCGGCGATAAATGGCTGACGGATTTGTCCGAGCTGAAAAGGTTTGAAGCGTTCAAGGACGATTCCAATACGCTGAACAGATTGAACGAAATCAAGCGGCTCAAGAAAGAACAGCTCTCGTGGCACGTGAAGTTCCACGAATATGGCGCAACCCTCGACCTTGACAGTATATTCGACATTCAGGTGAAGCGGCTTCACGAGTATAAACGCCAGTTGCTGAACGCATTCTCGATTTTAGACTTGTATTTCAGCCTCAAAGACGGTGAGTTGAAAGACCTTCACCCGATGACGTTCTTATTCGGGGCGAAGGCCGCGCCGGGATATTATCGTGCGAAAGGGATTATCAAATTCATTAACGAAATAGCGAAGCTGGTTAATAACGACCCCGATGTGAACGATAAACTGAAGGTCTTGTTCGTGCAGAACTACAACGTTTCGTATGCCGAAAAGCTGATTCCCGCTTGTGATATTTCCGAGCAGATTTCAACTGCGGGAACCGAAGCATCCGGTACCGGGAACATGAAGTTCATGCTTAACGGTGGTCTGACCCTCGGTACGTATGATGGTGCAAATATCGAAATCGTTCAAAATGCAGGGGAAGAAAACGCCTTCATTTTCGGGGCGCGGGTGGAAGATATCGTAAAAATCGCCCCGAAATATAATCCGAAAGAAATCTACGAGACGAATCCGCGGATTCGTCGGGTTCTCGACACATTGATTGACGGCACACTTTCAGATGAGAGCGGATTTATGCTCAAGGAGTTGTATTCGGCGATTGTCGGGCCGGCTTACTACGGGCGAGACGACCATTATTACCTCCTGCTCGACTTTGAGGATTATGTCGATGCTAAACTCAAGGCGAACAATGCGTACAAAGACCGTCAAAATTGGGCGAAAATGTGTCTCGCCAATATAGCCAACGCAGGATTCTTCTCCAGCGACAGAACTATTCTCGAGTATGCGAAGGAAATCTGGAATCTGTAATTCTCGGAAGCCATAAAAAATTTTTTCAAATTATCCCAACATTTGACCGTCTTGAATTGTTTATTGATTAGGAGCGGATTTTTAACCCCGCTTAAATTCTGAAAAAACTAAAAATAAGAGAGGGATTATTATGGCTATCAAGAAAAAAATCACAGCACTCGTACTGATTGCGGCAATGACGTTGAGTTCACTCAGCATCTTCGCAGCGGGTGCAAACGCAGACGATTATTCTTTACCGCAATCGACAGATGTAATCAAGGTGACAATCGCCGACGTGCTTGAAATCCTCAAGTACTTAGCGGGAATGGAGAGCGTGTACACCGATTCCGGTGTATCGCCGACTATTGGGGACGCACTTGAGCTCCTCAAAGATTTGGCAAACATGGACAGCAATTCTGAAGATGTTGTCGAAAACGTAGTCAAGAAAGCGAAAATCGCTAAAGAAGCAAAGAAAACCGAGAAGATTACCGACACTACGAGTAAGCCCACGGAATCTCAATCGGCAACCACCACTTCACCTTATGAAGAAACGGCAGTCAAGTCCAACGCAACCTTTACCAACGCAACCTTTACCGAGCCAACCGGAACACGGTCGGCTAACGACACCTCAACGGACTTTCTTACCGAAATCGTGCCGACATATCAATCCGTTACAACAAGCAGATTAACAGCTACTTCCGAGACTTCGTCAGCTACGAGTTGGAGAACGCACACCGAAGATGATGTGACTTGCCTAAATTGCGGGTTGCGTTTCCATGCCGCCGGCGGTAACGGGCTTGATATTCCCGTCGGTTATAACGGCATTTGTCCTCAATGCGGTGTGAAATATCCGGGAATTGCTACTACGCCCGCGACTTCCGTAACAACGATTCAATCTACCCCTGTGATTGTTACTTCGGCAATTACCCGCCCTCCGGTGAAGAATCCGTATGTTATCAATGAACCCGGCAACAATATAATCGAACCGTTAAGTCGGGAACGCGAAGAAAGGATTTCCAACGATTATGCGGCATATATTTACCAACAACTCCCGCAAATTTATGAGATGCCCATCGATTTCGTCTACGCACCGCCGCCGCAAACTTCTTTTCCGCCCGGCTCACTGAACCTCCGTTACTACTACGGTACATTCAACGGATACGACATTTTGAGGTTCGGAAATCCGTTCGGTGCGGCTACTCAAGCTTTAGTACCTGTTGAAGTCGGCGGCTACACCCTCGATATCATGAATTCGGGTGCGGAATGGATTTTCGCCCACAAAGACGGTAACTTCTACCGCGTGGAAGATGCGTATCGTCAGGGACTTCTCCGTGACGAAGATGTCCGTGCGATTCACTTCGTGTATTTGCGCAAAGCGTTTGTGATGCAATACACCACGTTTAATAGCTCCACCGCTTACCCTTACGAAATCAGTGAAAATCGAACCTTTGACATAAATGACGTAGTCGTTATGAATTACTACGGTCAATACGGCACGAACAAACTCCCGGTTGCGGTAATGTATATCAGAGATTGGGGAGCGACATGTGATATGCAGTATTTCAATGTTGCGGGATATACCTTCTCACTCGGTAGCGGAAGCTTTCGGTTGACCGCGCTTTACAGCGGTGCACACACGAGAATCGAGCAGGTGTACGAAATGGGTCTGCTTACCGGTACCGATATCGGCAATCTCTATCATGATTATTTCGTGTATGACGGCACGCCAATCGGGACTGCGACCCCGGTCACGGGCATTACGGTTACTAATACGTCTTATTCGACGGTTGACACAACTTCTCCCGGCGAATACACCGTATCTGTAACCACATCGAGGACCGGTAGCACTACCGGCATGACTACCCCTGTTTACACCGGAACTTACACGACTCAGCAGACGATTCACCCGGTTATAGACCCGAACCACCCCGGAAATGATATTTTACCGGTTATAGACGAGGAATTAAAGGCGAGAATCCTCAAGAATTGGGAGGCGCAGGTTAACGCTAATAAACCCACCGATGACCTTCGTTATATAATCGTGGATGACGATTGGTTCTACACCTATTACGGCAGTTTCAAAGGTTATGAAGTAGTCGGTCTCCGTACCGGCGAATTCGGTGGCGAAATGATGGTTCCCGTTGCGATTAACGGCAAGATTATCGAATACTTCCCGGCTACCAACTATGGGATTTTCTTCTACCACACCCAATACGGCAGATTCTTCACGTTGGATGTTGCCCTCGGTTTGGATTTGCTCGATGATGTCGATGTAGACACCCTTCACTTCCGTTATTTGCGGGAGGTCTATGCAGACCAAATGAACAGTATGCGTGTAGATACAGAGGCTCGGCGGACTACCGCCGATGACGTAGTAGTCATGAGATATTACGGCTTGATTGGTGGTTCACCCGTGGCGACAATGTGGTGGAGAAATACCGCAATGACCGGAGTAGTGAGAGTCGTGACCACTGCCGGACTTACGTTCTATTTATCAAGTGGCGACTGCGATATTAGCGTGTATTATTATTACGGTAGTCTCGTCAGCCTGGAAGAAGCGTACGCTCTCGGGTATTTTAATGATAGTCACATCGCTCAATTGTATCAACTGCACATTCGGTACATTACGGTACCCGTTGATTAGGATTCCTAATATTTCCCGATAACCCCCTGCACGAGTCAAACTCATGCAGGGGGTTATGTTTCTCGTGATTCCTAAAAATATCTGTTGCTAAATCGCCGATTGTGTGATATACTGGTATTTGGGCAATGAAATCCCTCAATTTTGAAACCCGCCAATAAAAGTCAACCCCTTTTTGAAAAATAATTAAAAATTTTTTTCAAACTAAAAACAGGCACAGGAAAG
>WRKZ01000007.1 GCA_009777835.1 Oscillospiraceae bacterium
CAACTTCGACACGCTTGAAATCCAAATCGAAATGCGGGACGGTCTACTTGATTCAATCGGGGATATTGAGGTTTATCGCAGTAAAGCGAAAATGATTATTTCCTCGGCAATCGGGGTCGGGATTAACGTCAAATTGGTGGATAATAAGTCTCTTGCACGCTCAATGGGCAAAGCGGTAAGGGTCATGGATAAGAGGAAAGAAGGGAAAGGCGGGTAATAATCATGCTTAATCAAGTATCTGTATTTGTGGAAAATAAACCCGGTAGGGTTCATTCGGTTATGGAAACGTTAGCGCAGGGCGAAATAAACGTTCGCGCTATGACTATAGCCGAAACGTCCGAATTTGGGATTATACGTCTTGTGGTCAATGCACCGGAGAAAGCGAAAATCCTCCTCCGTGAAGGCGGATTCACCGTCAAAATAACCGAACTGCTCGGAATTGCAATTCCCGACAAATTCGGGGCACTGCGAGACGTTGTGAAACTCCTCGGCGAAAACGGTATAAATATAGAGTACTCGTATTCGCTTATGAGTAGCGAACCCGGCGAAGCCAACATCGCAATTCGCGTTAAAGACCGTGAAAAGGCATCGGTTATTCTGTCGGGAGCGGGAGTGAAAACAATACAATGAACTGGCATAATGCTGCACATCATTCGAGTTACGGGAAATTCACGCAGATTCCGGCGGTTGCAAAGCCCGAAATCGCTTTTTCAGGTCGTTCAAACGTGGGAAAGTCGTCATTGATTAACAAACTGCTGAACCGAAAATCGCTTGCAAGAGTAAGCAGCCGACCGGGGAAAACAGTCACTATCAATTTCTTTGACATTGATGAGACTGTCTTCATCGTTGATTTACCCGGGTACGGTTACGCTAAAATCGCTAAAAGCGAAAAAGAGCGATTCGGAGTTTTGACTGAACGGTATTTGAAATCTAAACGGGTTTCGCTGTTGGTGCAACTGCTTGACTTTCGGCATCCGCCGACTAAAGATGATTTACTCATGTTGGATTTTCTGGAAGAATCGAAAATCCCACACGTGATTATCTTGACCAAAGCAGATAAACTCAAAAAAAGCCAACGCGAAAAACAGCGTGAAATCTATAAGAGATGGGAAAACGTCATCGAGTTTTCGTCCGAAACAGGGGAAGGTGTCGAAGAATTGAGACGGGTGATTGAATCGCATGGAGAATAAACAGCTTTTGGCATTCACACGGACTTTCGGATGCAGAGGTAATGTCACCGACGGGGAGAAAATCAACGGAATGTTGGCTAAAATGGGCTACGGATTCACACGTAATCAAGATGAAGCCGACTTGATTTTATTCAACACCTGTGCCGTCCGTGAAAATGCCGAAACCAGGGTTTTCGGGAATGTCGGTTCGTTGATTCATCACAAACGCCGCAATCGCGATTTAATCGTGGTGGTCTGTGGGTGTATGGTTCAAAAGGAAGACACTGCAGAAAAATTGCGACAGACTTTCCCGTTTGTTGACCTGGTCTTCGGAACCCATGTAATCCACAAGTTCCCGGAAATGCTGGAAAGATTCAAAGAAACACGAAAACGAATCATCGACATTTCGGAGAATCACGAAATTACCGAAATGTTCGAGAATATGCCGGTTCGTCGGGAAAGTAAGCTCAAAGCCGATGTTCCTGTTATGTATGGGTGCGACAACTACTGCTCTTATTGCGTGGTACCGTATGTGCGCGGGAGGGAGCGTTCCCGTAACCCTGATGTAATTCTGGGTGAAATCCGAGATTTAATCACGGACGGCGTAAAGGAAATCATGCTGTTAGGACAGAATGTCAATAGCTACAGCCACGGATTCCCGCGATTACTGCATGAAATCGATACTATCCCGGGAGAGTTCAGGGTTTTTTACATGACCTCCCACCCGAAGGACTTATCGCACGAATTAATCGATGTAATCGCCGATTCAAAGAAAATTTCTCATCATCTGCATCTGCCTGTCCAATCAGGAAGCAATCGGATTTTGCAACTCATGAACCGCGGCTACACCGTTGAACAATATCTGGAAACCATCGACTATGCACGAAAGCGGATTCCGAAAATCTCACTCACCACCGATATTATAGTCGGTTTTCCGGGGGAAAACAGGGCGGACTTCGAAAAGACGTTGGAGCTTATTCGTAAAGCTCGATTCGATTCTGCGTACACCTTTATATATTCTAAGCGCGATGGGACGAAGGCTGCGAATTTGCCCGACCCTATTTCCAAAGAAGAGAAAAGCACGTGGTTTTCCGAGATGTTGGACGTTCTCGATGAAGTCAGCGGTGACGCGTACTCCCGCTATGTGGGGGAGACACTTCGGGTGCTGTGCGAAGGCGAAGGGAGGGCGGGGTGCGCTTATTCCGGCAGAAGCAGAGAAGGCATAATCGTAGATTTCAACTGCGATAATATGAATAATATCGGCGAATTCGTCGATATTAAAATAAAAGAAGCCCTCAAATGGGCGGTGAAAGGTACGGTAACAAAACATGGAAGCAATTAAACAAGCGAGAGCGTTAGGTAAGGCGATTCAAGCAGACGAACGCTATGCAGAATATCATGCGGCGAAGGAAGTCAACGATTCGGACGAGCCTTTGCAGGATTTAATCGGGGAGTTTAACCTGGTTAGGCAGCAACTCGGACTGGAAGCGACCAAACATGACGATGACTCTACGAAAGACAAGGATAAAATCGACCGATTGAATCTGCAAGCGCGGGAAATCCATGCGAGAATCATGGATAACGAGAGCATGAAGCGATTCACGAATGCGAAAACCGCAATGGATGCCATGATTAGCGAAGTAAGTGCGATTATCAGTCTCTGCTGTGACGGGGAAGACCCCGACACCTGCCAACCCGTAAACGACTGTTCGGGAGGATGTTCAAGTTGTGCAAAATGTGGATGACGTAAAAAACAACCCCAACTTGACCCCGATGTTGCGGCAATATCTAGAAATCAAGGAACAGCACAAGGGATTCGTTCTGTTTTATCGGCTAGGTGATTTTTACGAAATGTTTTTCGATGATGCGGTGACTGTTTCAAAAGAGCTCGGTCTCACCTTAACGGCGAGGGCGGGTACACCTATGTGCGGCGTTCCGCATCATTCAGCGGAAGGATACCTTCAAAAGCTGCTCAAGAAAGGATTTCGAGTTGCAGTATGCGAGCAGGTTGAGCTGGAATCCGGCAAGTTCACCCGTGAAGTCGCGCGGTTAGTCACTCCCGGTACAGTCACACTGGACTCCATGCTCGAAGCCGGAAAAAACAACTATATCGGGAGTTTCTGCGCAATTGATTCACTTTACGGAATGGCGTTCGCTGATTTATCAACCGGGGTGCTTTACGTAAGCCTCACTTCAAACGAGCAGGAAATCATTTCGCAAATCGCGCGATTTATGCCGTCTGAAGTGCTGTTCAACTCGGCTTTCCTGGACTGCTTAAAGGCAGGGGAATTCCTCCGCACTAAGACGCAATGCCTTGCCGAAGTGTTCGAAGACGGGCAATTTTCACCCGACAGAGGATATATCAAAAATCAACTCAGCGGACTCCCCGCCGATGCTTTTTCCCTGCTAGAAAACGAAGCAACTGCGGGTGCACTGTCGGCGTTGTTGCGATACATAGAACACACCCAAAAAACCGATTGTCGTAACTTCACCTCAATGAGTTCCTGCAATGATAACTACAAACATCTCGAAATCGGAGCGACTGCACAGTATAATCTCGAGCTGACCGAGACTATGCGAATCCGTGAGAAAAAAGGCTCGCTTTTGTGGGTACTCGACCGGACTAAAACAGCTATGGGCAAACGCCGAATGAGGGGACTTATAACCCAACCGTTCAAGAATCATCTCACTGTTATTCGGCGGCTTGATGCAGTGGGAGAATTCATCGAGAACACGCCGAAACTCTCTGAATTGAGGGAAACACTTTCGGGAATTTACGACCTTGAACGACTGATTTCCCGCGTAGTTTACAAAACCGCAAATCCGCGCGACCTTTTCACGTTAGGGAGCACCTGCTCAAGCATCCCGATTCTGAAAAGTTGTTTGGCAGGATTTCAATCGCCGCCCGACTCATTAATCAGTGAAACAGACAACGATATAAATCCGCTTACAGAAGTGAGTACGCTACTCGAGAACGCAATCATGCCTAACCCGCCGGTCTCCACCCGTGACGGAGGTTATATCAATGATGGTTTCAACCCGGAACTAGACAGATTACGCAGTCTGACTACAGGGGGGCAGGAGCTGCTGTCCGAAATAGAGACGAGAGAGAGAGAATCTACCGGAATCAAGAATTTGAAGGTCGGGTATAACCGCGTTTTCGGGTATTATATTGAGATTTCCAAGTCCAACATAGGTTCTGCGCCCGAACATTATCAGCGTAAGCAAACCCTCACAAACGGCGAACGATATATCACCGAAGAACTCAAGAAAATTGAAGAAGATATCCTTTCAGCGAAAGACAAAATCAACGGATTAGAGGCAGAAATCCTGAACGACGTGAAAGCGTTCGTTGAAAGTAATGTAGAAAAGATTCAATCCACCGCGCGCGCAATTGCTGAAATAGACGTATTGGCTTCACTGGCTGATGTAGCGGTACGTGAAAATTATTGCCGACCGGAAATCACTCTCGACAACGTAATCTCACTGAAAGATTCTCGTCATCCCGTTGTGGAAAAGATGGCGGACGGCGGCAACTTCACGCCTAACGACTGTTTCCTTGATTCGCGAACTAAAAGCGACTCTCGCCTTGCAATCATAACCGGCCCGAACATGGCGGGAAAATCTACCTATATGCGACAAGTCGCGCTTATCATGATTATGGCGCAAATGGGGAGTTTTGTCCCGGCGAAATCGGCGCGAATCGGCATAGTCGATAAGATTTTCACACGGGTCGGCGCAAGTGATGATTTAAGCTCCGGTCAATCGACTTTCATGGTGGAAATGCTGGAAGTCGCCGAAATCTTAAACAACGCCACCGCCGACAGTTTCGTAATCCTCGACGAAATCGGCAGGGGAACTTCTACCTTTGACGGCATTTCAATTGCTAAAGCCGTTGCTGAATATATCAACGGTAAAATCGGGTGCAAAACACTCTTCGCGACACACTACCATGAACTAATCAAGCTCGAAAAAGCCCATACGGGTATAAAGAATCTCAGTGTAAGCGTTACCAAACGTGACGGGAATCTCACCTTCCTGCATAAGATTGCCGAGGGAGGAGTCAATAAGAGCTACGGGATTGAAGTTGCGAAATTGGCGGGTCTTCCCGATAAGGTGGTTACGGAAGCTAAAAGAGCACTCAAACAAATGGAATTGGTCTCAAACACACAACGAGAAGAACAATTATCCCACTCGGAAGAGTCCGAGATGCAATTCGATTTTTCACTAATCGAGCGTGACAACGCAATCAGCCGATTGAAATCACTCGATTTGAACTCTATCACTCCGCTTGATGCCCTGGCTGAATTATCCGAGTTAAAGAAATCACTATAAAGAAAGCATCATCACATGATTATAACGCTTGAAAATATCTGCAAGTCCTACAACGGCGAAAAAGTCCTCGACAACGTCGCCCTAACAATAGAAAACACTGACCGCATCGGGTTAATCGGGATTAACGGGTGCGGTAAGTCTACGTTGTTGCGAATAATCTCAGGACTAGAAAACGCCGACTCTATGCCGGAACCGAATCCTCCGCGAATTTTCAAAGGAAAAAATTGCAGAATCGGGTTTTTACAACAGGATTCAGGGCTTCAGGGGGAATCAAGCGTGTTCGAGGCTATGAGGGAAGTCTTTGCCGAACTCCTTTCCATAGCGAAAAGGCTTGACGAATTGCGTGAGGGGGTTCTTGACGAGAAACACGCCGACGAATACTCCAAAAAATCAGCTTATTTTGAATCAAACGATGGTTACTTGATTGACATGAAAATCAACAAAGTCCTGCACGGAATGGGTTTTCCGCCCGAAAGCTATGAACGTATAGTTTCAAGTTTAAGCGGCGGCGAAAGAACCCGCCTGGCACTCGCCAAACTGCTTTTGGAGTCGCCCGACCTGCTTATTCTGGATGAGCCTACAAATCACCTTGACTTCGACACGGTTCTATGGTTGGAGGATTATCTGAAAGATTATAACGGCGGGCTACTAATAGTCTCGCATGACCGATATTTTCTCGATAAGCTGGTCAATTCCGTCTGTGAAATCGAACGTGGAACTCTTCGGCGTTTCAAGGGGAATTACACATCATTCATGCCACAAAAAAAGCAATTGTGCGAACATCAATTGAAGGAATACGAATCCCAGACAGAGGAAATCGCCAAACTAAAAGACTACATCGCACGAAACATTGTTCGTGCGTCTACTTCAAATATGGCGAAAAGCCGGGTAAAACAACTTGAAAAAATTGAAGCGAATCGGCTAATCAAACCTGTTTTGGGGGAGAAATCAGCGAAAATCAGGTTCGAATATGATCGTGAACCTCCTAAAGAAATCCTCACGGTTAAAAACGTTGATTTAACAGTTGGGGAAGGCACGGAAAAGAAAACCCTTGTCGAATCGCTCAGCTTTGATTTAAGACGGCGCGAACGTCTCGCCGTAATAGGTGCAAACGGGACAGGTAAATCTACCTTATTGAAAGTCTTACAGCGAAAACACCCTCATTTTCACGGGTTAGTCGAGTGGGGGGAGAATGTCAAGATTTCCTACTTTGACCAGACGAATTCGGATGTTTTTTTCCCCGGGGACACCGCCATGAACGCTGTTCATCGCCGTTACCCGAAGTTGAGCGAACTCGCTGTGAGGAGTCTGCTGGCGAGCGTCCGCTTAACCGGTGAAGACGTTTTCAAAAGAGTAGAAAGCCTTTCCGGCGGAGAACGTGCAAAACTGAGATTTGCACTCATGTCCCTCGAACGCGGAAACGTCCTGATTCTCGACGAACCCACCAACCATTTAGATATCAGCACCCGCGATGTTCTTGAGTCCGCGCTGTTAAATTATCCGGGGACTGTCGTGTTCGTTTCGCACGACCGATACCTCCTCGACAAGTTAGCCACACATATCATCGAAATCGCGCCCGAATCATCCGAAGGCGTAAAAAAATACAACGGCGGTTTTGCCGAATTCACCGAACACGCAAAAGAACGTATAAAAGAAAACCGACGGAATCAAGAACAAGATTCGCCCCTTTCAGACAAGTTAAGCGAAAAGAAAAGCGTTCCCAATCGCTCACGTTCGAAACAGCAACGCGCCCATGATGCGCAAAAACGCACACGAATCAGGGAACTTGAAGCCGAAATAGAGAGTTTAGAAACGCTGTTATCGGAAATTCAATCCGATATGGAGAAACCCGACGTGTTCGCCAACCACGAGATTTTGCAGGAGAAGTGCGCACTCTACGAAGAAACGAAAATCCGTCTGTCGAATCTGGGTGATGAATGGCTTGAACTCACAGATTAGACGAATCACCGGAAGCGGTAAACTGCAAAAATGCCTCAGCACTCTTGATTGCTTCGAGAACGGCACTTTCGGCGGGCGCACCGATTATACTGCGGGAATTCACACATTCCTCCAACGAAATCGCCGCATACACACTTTCATCAAACGCTTCCGAAACACGCTTGAAATCATCAAGCGATAATTCGTCCAGACAAACGCCTTTATCAATGGCAAGGAGTACAAGTTTGCCCGAAATTTCGTGGGCCTCCCTGAAAGCCACACCCTTTTTGACTAACCAGTCGGCCGCATCGGTAGCGTTGGTGTAGCCACCCTTCGCACTTTTACGCATATTCACAACGTTGAACTTTGCGGTGCTAATCATTCCGACGAACACCCCCAAACACGATTTAACCGTATCAACCGCATCGAAAGTAGCCTCTTTATCTTCCTGCATATCCTTGTTATAAGCGAGGGGCAACGACTTCATGGTTGTGAGCAATGCAACAAGACTCCCGTATACCCTCCCGGTTTTACCGCGGATTAACTCCGCCATATCGGGATTTTTTTTCTGCGGCATTATAGAAGAACCGGTCGAATAAGCATCGGACATTTCAACAAAACCAAAATCCTCACTCGCCCACAGGATTAACTCTTCGCAGAATCTGCTCAAATGAAGCATGATTAACGATAAGACGAAGATGAATTCTATACAGAAATCCCTGTCGGAAACACCATCCAGGCTGTTTTCGGTAAGCCGTGAAAAGTCGAGGTTTTCACGTACATAATCCCGATTTAACGGATAAGTCGTAGCCGCCAACGCACCTGAACCGAGCGGCATTTCATCCGCTGAATCAAAACAGTTATTCAGCCGCCTGTAATCCCGCTTGAACATCTGAAAATAACACATTAGATGGTGCGCCAACGTAAGCGGTTGCGCCTTCTGCAAATGTGTAAATCCCGGCATGATTGTCTTGGTATGCGACTTCGACAAATCGAGAATCACGCCGAGCAAATCCGATACCAATCGCTTGACTTCACCGATTTCCTCCCGCACGTACATTCGCATATCGAGGGCAACCTGGTCATTACGACTTCTCCCGGTATGGAGCCGCCGACCTGCATCACCAATCCGCGAAATCAGCTCGGCTTCCACAAAAGAGTGTATGTCTTCCGAATCAGGCGTGATTTCAAGCGTTCGGGATTCAATATCGGCGAGGATTCCCCGCAAACCCTCAACAATCGCCAACGAATCACCCGCAGAAATAATCCCCTGCTTTCCCAGCATTTCGGCATGGGCAATACTCCCGATTATATCGTATTTATACAACCGTTGGTCAAACATAATCGATGAATGGAACGAATTTGCCGCACTATCTAATCCGACCTTCCCGGAGAATCTCCCGCCCCATAGTTTCATTGTCCGATTTCTCCTTTATTGCAAGTCTTGTGGTCATGAACGCAAGTTCCGTGACTACGCATAGCATTTTCGCTTGACTCAATATCAACCGGAAATGCTATATCCTGCCGTTTCTGTTCCATAAGTGCGCGAACCGTCAACGGAAGTGCAGTCAGGTTGATAAAACCTTCAGCGTCCTTGTGGTCGTACAGTTCCCCTGTGGTGAATCCTGCGATTTCCTCGTTATAAAGCGAATACGGCGACGTGCTTCCTGCCGGGATTATATTCCCTTTGTACAGTTTCAGCTTTACCTCACCGGTAACGGTTCGTTGGGTTGAATCCACGAATGCCGACAACGCTTCCCTCAATGGGGTGAACCATTCGCCTTTGTAAATCAGTTGCGCATATTTGCTCGACACGACCTCCTTAAACTCAATCGTGCTACGGTCATGGCAGAGATGTTCGAGTTCACGGTGCGCCGCATAAAGAATACTGCCACCCGGTGTTTCATACACCCCGCGTGATTTCATACCGACTACGCGATTCTCTACGATATCGGTAATGCCGACCCCATTTCTGCCGCCGATTTCGTTCAGCGAATTAACAAGTTCAACCGGGGTAACTGATTTTCCGTTCAACTTAACGGGAACCCCCTTATCGAACTCCAACGCAACATATTCGGGCTTGTCCGGTGCATCTTCCGGTGAGACCGACAACTGCAACAAATGGCGGTAATTCGGCTCGGCGGACGGGTCTTCAAGCTCTAACCCCTCATGACTTAAATGCCAAACGTTTTCATCACGGCTGTAGCTTTGCGACTTCTTCATCGGGACTTCTAACCCACGATTCTCCAGAAACTTCATCAAGTCATCACGAGACTGAATGTCCCAAATTCGCCAGGGAGCGATTATTCTAATCTGCGGGGCGAACGCCTTTATTGTCAACTCAAAACGAATCTGGTCATTGCCTTTCCCGGTCGCACCATGACAAATTGCATCGGCTTTCTCTGCAAGCGCAACATCGACTAATTTCTTCGCAATCAATGGGCGCGCAATCGCTGTTCCGAGGAGATACTTATCCTCATACACCGCAGTTGCCTTGAGCATCGGGTAAACGTACTCTCTTATGAACTCGTCCTGCACGTCCATAATGTGGATTCTGTCTGCTCCCATCACTTTCGCTTTTCTCTCGATTTCGCTGTAATCGGACTTGTTTACCTGCCCTAAATCTACGCATACCGCGATAATCTCACAATCTGCGTAGTTTTCCTTAAGCCAGGGAATAATGACCGACGTATCGAGTCCGCCTGAATATGCTAACACCACTTTCAAAATAAATACCTACCTTCCTGAATTAAAACTAATTAAAAAACGACCATCACGCAACAGCAACGCCATCGCATAACGAACGCCCTTGTCCGTGTATTCCGCATGAAACTCACGCGTTCATTTGTCAGTATAACGGATTTAAGCCCGGTTGTCAAGAGATTTCGAATAATTCCTGAAAATTTCAACCTTTTTTCGAAAATGTATTGACAATCGTCTTTTTTTATGCTAGACTATCTCTCAAGTAAACAAAGGCGTTTACCGAACGACCGATTAATATAATGGATACTTAATAGCTTGCTTTGCGGGTTAGTGCCATTCTGAATGTCGCTGAATAAATTTTTCAGCAGGCGTTATATATCGGCTACCGGTAGGCGTCGTTTTTGTGGTTTTTACAAATTTTTCAAAATCGGAGCCTATAAGTTTGAATTAAAGCTCACAGGTCGGTGACTTTGCCGCCGAGCAGGTGAGCCGGACAGGCTTGATTCATGCCACGTTTGTGGTAGAAAGGCATGGTCATAATTATGATTAAAATCAATGGTCAAGAGATAGAATTTCAACCGGGTAAGACAATCCTGCAAACGGCGACTGCGAACGGGATTGAAATCCCGGCTTTGTGTTGTGATTCCGCGGTGGAATTGCCGCCTTTCGGTGCGTGCGGAATCTGCATAGTCGAAGTCGAAGGGAATCTGCGGCTGTTACGTGCCTGCACGACTTTTGCGGCAGACGGAATGACAATCCATACCGAAAGTGAGCGGATTCGTAAAAACCGCAAAATGACGTTGGAACTGCTGATTTCCGACCATTGCGGCGATTGTAAACCACCGTGTTCTCTTGCCTGTCCCGCCGAGACTGATTGTATGGGGTATGTTCGGCTAATCGGAAAAGGCGAACACGAAAAAGCATGGAATCTAATACGTGAAAAAGTACCGTTCCCCGGCTCAATCGGTCGGGTTTGCCCTCGTCCGTGCGAAAAAGAATGTCGCCGACAAACGGTCGATGAAGCGATTGCTATAGGCGACTTAAAGGTCTTCTCTGCAAAATCGGAACATCTGCATCAACCGACTCTTCCCAAACCGACAAACAAGTCGATTGCGATAATCGGCGGCGGTCCGGGCGGACTTTCGGCGGCATACTATCTGCGATTAAAAGGTCATAACGTCACGATTTATGAGGCTCAACCCCAATCGGGAGGAATGTTGCGGTACGGAATTCCCGAGTTTAGATTGCCTAAAGCGGTTCTTCAAAAGGAAATCGACCTAATCGAGCAAATCGGGGTGGAAATCCGAACCAACGCTAAAGTCGCATTGAGCGACGTGGTCGGAAAACATGATGCGATTATCGTTGCAATCGGCGCATGGAGTTCAACCATGCTGAACATTCCGGGTGAAATCGCCGGGATTGACTACCTGCGTGAGCTTCCGTCGGTAAAAGGCAAGCGTGTTGCGGTAATCGGCGGCGGAAACACCGCGATGGATGCTTGCAGAGTTGCCGTGCGGGAGGGTGCGGCAAAGGTCTACTGCGTATATCGCAGAACACGAGACGTTATGCCCGCCGACAAACACGAGGTCGATGGTGCGGAAAATGAAGGCGTTGAATTCATGTTTTCGACCCCGCCGGATGCTATGCCGAAAGACTTATCTGATGTGGTAATCACCGCTATCGGTCAACGCGCAAATTTAGACGGATTCGCCGAACTTGAATTAACCGATTGGCGTACGATTAAAGCTGATTCCCACACCTTCTTAACGAATATCGACGGTGTTTTCGCTATTGGAGATGCAACCAACAAAGGCGCGGACATAGCAGTCTCGGCAATCGGGGAAGGGCGAAAATGCGCCGAATCGGTGGATATGTATCTGAACAACAATCTAATCGAAATCTGCGAACAAAAACAAGAAGTCCTCGTAAAATCGGAAGAAGCGGAAGTACTCAAACGTCTCGCCGCAGAAAAGCATGAAAAGCAATCCCGCTGTTCCGACCTGCACAAAGAAGCCGAACGCTGTCTCGCTTGCGGGTGTAGCGCGTATCACGATTGCAAACTCATTCGATACGCTAACGAGTACGGTGTTCAAGTCGGGCGATTCGCCGGTGAAAAATCACCCACCGACAGCAGACGAATCGACCGCTCTGACCATGATAACATAATCCGCAACCCCGACAAATGCGTAAAATGCGGACTATGCGTCCGCACCTGCGATAAAATCGAAGGAAAATACGCACTCGAACGTATCGGTCGCGGATTCAATGTGAAAATCGGTACCGCATTCGAACGCCGACTAAAAGACACCGCTTGCAATGGTTGCGGAAAATGCGCTCAAGTCTGTCCGACAGGTGCCATAACGAAATCGAAATCCGAAGGATAATATTGCGGCAAAGTCGCTGTCATATAGCATTTCCACGTGTTATTACTCCGCAACGGGAATTTTCTTGTCGAACCTGTTAAATTCGTAGCCGGAAAAGTCAAAACTCTCCACCGTGAAATCGTAGAACGATTTCACGGTGTTGTCAATTGAAACAGCGGGCGCATCATAAGTCGGCGATTCCAGCAACTCCTCAACCATGGGAATATGACGGTCGTATATATGCGCATCTGCGATTACATGAACCAACTCACCGACCCGTAATGCGTTCACCTGTGCGAACATCATAAGCAAAGCAGAATACTGACAGACGTTCCAGTTATTCGCAACAAGCATGTCCTGCGAACGCTGATTCAAAATCCCATTGAGTGTATTTCCACTGACGTTCAAGGTCAAGCTGTAGGCACACGGATAGAGATTCATGTACTGCAGGTCGGAATGTACATATATGTTGGTGAGTATTCGTCTGCTTGCGGGATTATGCTTAAGCTCATACAGAAGTCGGTCAACCTGGTCAAACTCGCCCTCGGGGTAGGAATGTTTCACCCCTAATTGATACCCGTAGGCTTTGCCTATACTCCCGTCGGAATCTGCCCATTGCTCCCAGATTTTACTGTTCAAATCCCGTGTGTTGTTGGATTTCTTCTGCCAAATCCACAGAATCTCATCAATCGCCTTTTTGTAGAAGGTCTGTCTCAATGTCAAGATAGGGAATTCCCTCGACAGGTCGTACCGATTGACAATCCCGAATCTCTTCACTGTATGCGCCGGCGAACCATCTTCCCATTTAGGACGAACTTGCAAACTCGTATCCCAAAACCCATTTTGCAGTATGTCTTTACAGTTTTCGATAAAAATTTTATCGGCATAACTCATTTTCGCGAAACCGCCTTCTTACTTAATTTAAGATTCACTCAACATGAACACATCATATAGAGACTTTATCGCCTTCTCGAAGTCACTCTCTTTAATTCCGACTATAACGTTCAGCTCGGACGAACCCTGGTCGATTACTCTTATATTGATTCTCGCGTGACTCAACGCCGAGAAAATCCTTGCTGCTGTTCCCCTGCGTTCTTTCATTCCGCGACCCACGATTGCAATCATTGAAATCCCGTGCTCCACCTCAATATGATTCGGTCTGGCAACTTGATTGATTAACTCGATTATATTCGGGTGCTTTTCGATAACCGCAGTTGACAAAACAACGCTCAACGTATCGATTCCCGACGGAATATGCTCAAAGTTAATCCCCTGTGATTCAAACAAGGTGAGAATCCGCCGTAAGAATCCGACTTCATTGTTCATTCCGTCCTTTTCCATCGAAATAACGCTGAAGTTCTTTCGCCCGGCAATTCCCGTGATAACAGGGGTATCGCCGTCTTCGGGTGCATCATGAACAATCATAGTTCCGGGCGCAGAAGGCTCGTTCGTATTACGTATGTTAATCGGAATTTTAGCTGCCCTTACCGGGAAAATCGAGTCTTCGTGGAGTACCGTCGCACCCATATACGAAAGTTCCCGCAACTCACGATAAGTAATCACACGAATCACTTTCGGCTCGTCTACGATTCGCGGGTCGGCAGCTAAGAATCCCGAAACATCAGTCCAGTTCTCGTACAGATTCGCCTTAATTGCACGCGCAACAATCGAACCTGTGACATCGCTCCCCCCGCGTGAAAAAGTCTTGATGGTTCCGTCGGGTAAAGCCCCATAGAATCCCGGAATGACTGCGTAACGTTCTTTCTCCAACAAGGCGGTCAATGCCGCATTAGTCAAATCCGCATCAAACTCACCGCCGGATTCACTGTTACGAAAAAAAATCGCTTTAGCCGCATCAACGAAGGCAAACCCCAGAAAATTCGCCAGTATAATTCCGTTTAGATATTCCCCGCGGCTTGCCGCGTAATCCCTGCCGGCTTTATTCTTGAAGTTTTCGAGTATAACAGCATATTCGTTCTCGAGTGATAAGTCCAGTCGCAAATCGTTGATTATTCCGTCGAATCGTTCGGCAATCGCCTTAAATTCTTTTTCGGGCGTACCGCCGTTCGTGACTGCATCATAGCAATCGTACAGCATATCGGTGACTTTAGTGTCAGCACCGAACCGTTTTCCCGGCGCAGACGGAATCACGTATCTGCGTTTACCATCACTTTCGATTATACTCTTTACTTTGCGGAACTGTTCCGCATCTGCGAGGGAAGAACCCCCAAATTTTACTACATATTTAGCCATGAATACTTACTCCTTTTATCATGAATATTTACCTAAAAAGACCACCGCAAACGCAAACCAACTGATATATCACGCAAAGCGGTAAAATCGGTATAAAGACGGTGAAAATAAATGCGTGCATGAAAAAACTATCCCATACGGCATCCCACCCGTATACGGTACCGAACATAGAAAAGCCGTTCCAATATGACAAAATTGAGCTACCGAGGATAAAAACATAAGGCACAAGCGATATAAAAAAGAAAACCTTCGCAACTTTCAGTTTCATAAAGAAAATCTCCTGCTCACTGCCACTTCTCAACTTTTCCTATGACTTCGCTGAGATTCTTCACATCGTTGACGTTCATATAATGCTCAATCCCGCCAATGATTTTCAACGGAGCATATGGGTCACTTATAATCACAGTCCCGATTTGTATGGCTTTCGCCCCTGCCAGCATCATTTCGATTGCGTCTTCGGCATTCATAATACCACCCATACCCACTACATCGATTTTGACTGCATTCGCTACCTGCCACACCATTCTCACTGCAACAGGGAAAACCGCCGCCCCGGATAATCCGCCTACGTTATTGCGAAGAATGGGTCTGCGGGTCTTAATATCAATTCTCATACCGAGGAGCGTATTAATCAGCGAAACACAGTCCGCCCCCTCCGACTCGACCGCTTTAGCGATTTCGGTTATATCCGAAACGTTAGGTGTAAGTTTGACCATCAGCGGCTTTTTCGTGACAGCCCTTACCGCTTTGGTGACTTTTGCCGCACTTTCGGCGGTCACACCCCATGCCGCCCCACCTTCCTTGACGTTCGGGCAGGAGATGTTAAGCTCAAGCATAGAAACATCGGTCTGTTCGAGTTTTTCGGCGGTCTGAACATAATCCTCGATGGTCGCCCCCGCAAAATTCGCAATGACTACCCCGCCTTTTTTTTGCATGAACGGCAGATGCTTTTCAATGAACGTATCCACACCGGGATTCTGCAATCCCACCGAATTAAGCATACCCGCCGGTGTTTCGGCGATTCGAGGGGGGGTATTACCTTCCCGCGGCTCCAAAGTCAACCCCTTACACGAAATCCCGCCGAGAATATTAATCGGATATAACTCATTATAGTCCTCACCGAACCCATACGTTCCCGATGCGGCGATTACCGGATTTGCAAAACGTACCCCTGCAACCGTCACCGATAAATCCCTCTTTTTCCTGCTCACAAAATCACCTCATTCCCGTCGAATACCGGGCCGTCCTTACAGACCCTCCTAACACCGGATTCGGTCTTACACGCACAGACTACACACGCACCGACCCCGCAACCCATTCTTTCTTCCAACGAAACCTCGCACGCGACCGAATTTCGTCGGCACTCCTCTATGACTGCTTTCAGCATGGGTTCAGGACCGCAAGCATAGACTTGAACGACATCGCCCTTCGCCAACTCCTGCGCCAGGGGAGTCGTCACCGCACCGCGAAAACCGACACTTCCGTCATCGGTGCAGGTGATAACATGAGAATCCGCACGTTTGAAATCCCCCGCAAGAATAATCCTATCATAGCTGCGGAATCCCAAAATAGCCGTCGAACTCTCCTTCATGACTTTTGCAATCGCCAACAACGGGGGAACACCGATTCCCCCTCCGACTAAAACCACCCTCTTATTCGGGTGGATTTCCGATGGAAGCGTGAACCCTTTGCCGAGCGGGGCAATCATATCGATATTATCGCCCACATTAAGGGCGGTAAGTTTTGCCGTACCTTGACCGCGAATTTCAAAAACGATTCGCAACGCCCCGTTCTTATGGTCGATTTCGCAAATTGAGACCGGTCTGCGCAAAGTAAATCCATCGATTTTTATATGAACGAACTGACCCGGCTTCGCCAGCTCCGCCATATCAGGACAAAGAATCTCGTAGGAGTATATTCCCGCTGAAATAGCCGTCTTTTCAATCACCGGATACGCACCGCATTTATACATACAGTTTTTTCCTTTCTGGTAGTATTACCTCGCAACCCACATGAAAATTTCGTCAATAAAGAAAACTTCGTCTGTTTTTTCAGCCAACGACCATAGCAGCTCCTCTGCCCGGGATTTTTGTGAAAACATCGTCACCTCTGCGATAACAATAAGACGCTCCGTCTGTGACGGTATAGATATCCCCCTTGAAAATCTCGATTATCTTATCAAGTCTCAAAACATCCTCACCCGAGCCGGTCTCCTCCGAAACAAATTCAGTCGATTCACCGTCATGGGTTGTCTGCTCTCTGCGGGCAGGTGGTTCTTCCGTCACTTCCGGGGTTGAAGTCGTACAAGCCGTACACGCAATCGCCATTGACAATAATAGTAAAGCAAATCTTTTCAAAGCTAATCCTCCACGATTCGTTTTTTAGGCTTTTCAGATTTATCCGACTCCCCCGACTCAGACTTAGCCGAGACAACATGAGCAGCCGCACGAATCCTGATTTTCGTGAACTTAACAAGGATAGAGATTACAACGGCTGTCGCCACTATCGAAAAGCTGAAAATCCCCTCCGGCTCGTGCCGCAAACTGATGAAGCTCAAGTGTTTCCCCAAAAACTCGTATAACGTCATAATCAAAAGAATCCGTATTAGCAATACCGAATACACCCATATATTATACTGATTCTGATTGAGTTTCGTTCGTTTGCGAAAAATAAACGGCAGAACGATTCCCGCAATGAAAATCAGAAGCCCCGCGACCGCCCAGATAATAATCGGGTAGGGGTTCACGTGAATCGATTCATCGGCTTTTATTTCCCGATTTAACGCCAAATCGTGACCGATTTCCGAGACAATCGTACTTACAAGCACATACAGCAGAAACAATGCCAGAAAATCAAGCAAAAACTGCACGAACTGGTAATTCCGCTTCGGTTTGGCGGTGAGTTTCAAGATTTTGTTTTTCATGTTTATGACCATACATTCCTAAATTTTCGTTATATCAACCATTTCCAAATCGTCGATTGTCCTGTTCATTTCGAGACAGCTTAACAGTGCCGAAGCCGTATCAAGAGAAGTCAAACACGCAATTCCTCTTTCGACCGACTTTCTGCGGATTTTCACGCTGTCTAATGCAGGCTTCCTCCCGGTCTCGGACGTTGAAATGACATACTGGATTTTCCCGCTCTCCAGGAGACTCATTACGTTTGGTTCCTGCGATTCACTCACTTTAAAAGCGAAATTGGTCGCAATCCACTCACGGTTCAATTTTGAACAAGTCCCGCTTGTAGCGTACAGATTGAATCCCAATTTATCGAAACGTTCGGCGATTGCCACAACCTCCGGCTTATCGGAATTTCGCACCGTGAACAGCACCCCACCTTCTCTGTGCATTTTGTGACCTGCTGCCATCAACCCCTTGAACAGGGCTTCATCGAAAGTCTTCGCAATGCCGAGAACTTCTCCTGTGGATTTCATTTCCGGCCCCAGTTGTGTATCAACATCATGCAGTTTCTCAAAACTGAACACCGGGACTTTCACGGCAATATAATCACTTTCCGGATGAACACCACTACCATAACCTTGGGACTTCAGCGAAATACCCAACATCGCTTTAGTCGCGACTTTTACCATAGGAACACCGGTTACTTTGCTGATATACGGAACGGTTCGGGACGAACGCGGATTAACTTCAATCACGTAAACCCGGGAATCATATACCACATATTGAATATTGACAAGTCCGATGACTTTTAACGCTTTTGCCAATTTTTCGGTGTAATTTACAATAGTTTTTTTAATTTTGTCAGAGAGATTCTGGGTAGGATAAACCGAAATACTGTCCCCCGAATGAACCCCCGCCCTTTCGATATGCTCCATAATCCCCGGAATAAAGAAATCGGTTCCGTCGCATATAGCGTCCACCTCAACCTCTATTCCCTGCATATATTTGTCAATCAAAACAGGATTTTCGAGTTTTACGGCGGTAATTATATCCATGTATTCACTCACGTCACGGTCGCTGTGAGCGATAATCATGTTCTGTCCACCCAACACGTAAGAGGGTCGAAGCAGCACCGGGTAGCCCAACACGTTCGCAGCTTCGACTGCTTCGTCGGTCGTGAATACGGTTAACCCTTCCGGTCGTGGAATACCACACTGCTCAAGCAAAGCATCGAATTTCTCGCGGTCTTCGGCAGCATCGATACTCTCAGCAGGTGTGCCGAGGATTTTCACACCCGATTTTTGGAGGTGCTCTGTAAGCTTAATCGCAGTCTGCCCGCCGAACTGAACTACAACCCCGTCGGGCTTTTCGGTTGCTATGAGGTTGTCTACATCTTCGGGGGTCAGCGGGTCAAAATAAAGACGATCGCCTGTGTCAAAGTCGGTCGAAACAGTTTCGGGGTTGTTATTGCATATAATTGCTTCGTATCCCATTTCTTTCAATGCCCAGACACAATGAACCGAACAGTAATCAAACTCAATTCCTTGACCTATGCGAATCGGTCCCGAACCGAAAACAATGATTTTCTTCTTGTTAGCGAGAGACGTTTTTTGAATAAACTGCGCCGCCTCACAAGTCGGGCTTTCATCATAAGTCGAGTAAAAATACGGTGTGTTGGATTTATGGTTGGCGGCACAGGTATCCACCGTCTTATAAACCGCCTTCTTTTTCATGATTTCGTCAAGACTCTTGCCCGAAATCCGCTCAATGGTCTTATCAAGATACCCGTAATTCTTCGCCCGTTCGTACAATTCTTGCGTAATCAACGGAGAATCTGCCATTTCAGCCTCGATTTTAACGAGATTGTCCAGTTTTCGAATGAACCACCTGTCAAATGCAGTGATTTCGTTGATTTGTGACTCACCGATTCCCCGCTTCAATGCCTCGAATATGCAGAAGAGTCGGTCTACATCTATATCGCTCAGTTTAGCAACGACTTCTTCGTCCGAAAGTGCGGCAAAAGCCGGCTTCGTGAGCGTGTCCATGCCGAGCTCCGCCCCGCGAACCGCTTTCATAAGTGCGTTCTCGAAACTCAACCCCATAGACATGACTTCACCGGTTGCCTTCATTTGCGTTCCGAGTGTTTTACGCGCAAACACGAACTTATCGAAAGCAAACCGCGGAAACTTCACCGCAACATAGTCAAGAACAGGTTCGTCACAGGCATAGGTTGTCCCGGTGACTTGGTTTATGATTTCATCAAGCGCGTATCCGACAGCGATTCTCGCCGCAACTTTCGCAATGGGATACCCGGTTGCCTTGGAAGCCAGTGCCGACGAACGGCTCACCCGCGGATTAACCTCAATCACACCGTAATCCAAGCTATTAGGGTCGAGTGCGTACTGAACGTTACACCCTCCTTCCACGCCGAGAGCGTTTATGATGTTCAACGCAGAATTATGCAGCATCCTGTACTCTTTCTCGCCGAGGGTTACGGCAGGTGCGATTACGATACTATCACCGGTGTGAACACCTACCGGATCTATATTCTCCATTGAACAGACTATGATTGCATTGCCCTTACTGTCCCGAATCACTTCAAACTCGATTTCTTTCCAACCGGAAACACATTTCTCGACCAGAATCTGGGTAATCGGTGATAATCGCAGACCATTTTCCGCAATTGACGAAAGCTCGGTCTCATTTGCGGCGATTCCGCCGCCGGTTCCGCCGAGGGTAAATGCAGGTCGCACGATTACAGGGTAATTGATTACCTTTGCGAAATCCAGTGCATCTTCAAGTGTTGTCACCACTTTGGAGGGAATACACGGCTCTCCTATCGACTCCATCGTGTCCTTGAAGAGTTGACGGTCTTCCGCTTTATCGATTGTTTCAGGCTTCGCTCCGAGAAGTTTTACGTTGTTCTCGTCAAGGAATCCCTCTTTAGCCAACTGCATTGAGAGGGTGAGCCCGGTTTGCCCCCCCAAAGTCGAAAGCAGGCTGTCCGGCTTCTCGATTTTGATAATCCGCTTGACTATATCTAAAGTCAACGGTTCAATGTAAATCTTGTCTGCCATATTTTTGTCGGTCATAATAGTTGCCGGGTTAGAATTTATAAGGACAACCTCCAGCCCCTCCTGCTTTAATGCGCGACAAGCCTGCGTTCCCGCATAATCGAACTCTGCCGCCTGACCTATTACAATCGGCCCCGAACCGATTACCAAAACCTTCTTTATATCTTTTCTGAGTGCCATATGCTTACTATTCCTCCCCCACAACTATTTTTCCCTTAAGCGAACCGCCGTTATCTCGAATCATATGTGTTAATCGGCGGGTATCGATTCCTTGCAATCCAACTATTCCTCGCTTCTCCATGAACTCACCCAACGTAGATTCACACCGGAAGTTAGACGGTTCGTCGCAATATTCACGCAGAATGTATCCCGCCGCATTACACTTTGAAGCCATGACTTCCTCATCTACCCCTACATTTCCGACCAGGGGAAACGTCTGCAACAGAATCTTATCGCTATGTTTCGGTGAAGTCAAGGACTCACCGAACCCCGTCATGTTGGTGGAATAGACGACTTCCCCCTCTACCTCGCCTTTCGCCCCGAAAGCCTTGCCTTTGAATACCGTTCCGTCTTCTAATAACAAGTATGCCGCACTGCTCATAACCGAACCTCCCCTATTTCTTTCATTAAATCTTCCCTCATGCGGACAGCCTCTCTGTATGCCGCCCCCGCGAAGTCTTGTTCATCGCAACCCTCTTTCTTGTAAGCCGCAATTATTCCGCGTGAGCTGTTGACTATGCCGCCCAATCCGTTTTTGTCGAATGCGGCGGATAAATCTTTAGCCGTCCCGCCCTGTGCACCATAACCGGGAATCAAGAAAAACGTGTGCGGCAACTTCTCCCGCAGAATCTTGATTTGTTCGGGATAAGTCGCCCCGACTACAGCCCCGACCGACGAGTACCCATATTTTCCGATAGATTTCTCACCCCACTCACGAACTTTTGCCCCCATGTGCTCATACACCGGGACACCGTCAATAAGCTTGTCCTGCAATTCCCCCGACGAAGGGTTAGAAGTCTTCACAAGGATGAAAATCCCCTTATCATATAAATCGCACGCTTTTATAAACGGTTCTGTTCCGTCACTACCTAAATAAGCATTCACGGTGAGTGCATCGACAGGAAACGGTTCAAACTCTTCTTCACCGACTTCATCTATTTTGATTTTTCCGAGAAAAGCAGTCGCATACGCTTCAGCCGTTGAACCGATGTCGCCGCGTTTAGCGTCGGCAATTACATACATTCCGCGACTCCGTGCGTATTCGGCAGTTCTGTGAAATGCCGTCACCCCTTCTGTCCCTAATGCTTCATAAAAGGCTAATTGAGGCTTTACGGCAGGTACTACCTCGTAAAGCACATCAATCAGCCCTTTGTTAAATTCGAATACGGCTTCCGCCGCCCCTTTGAGATTTTTTCCGTGCTGTTCGTAACAGCGTTTCTTGAGAAATCCGGGTACTAAATCCAATGCCGGGTCTAATCCCACCACCGTAGGATTCCCCGTTTTCGCAATTTTCTCAATCAGTTTGTTAAATGCCATTTTAAATACCATACCTTTCTGACACAGATGTGCCTTGAAAACCAGTTTCTTAATCTTAATATTTATTCTTTCACATCACAAGCCCGTATGCCAACAAAACTCCCGCTATTCCGAAGACCGTCAAAATGATTCCGTAAATAGCCGAGCGTCTCCCTTCGTTTCGTATCATTGCGGAAATCCCCGTAATCACCCCCAGGGGAATCGTGATACCGACAATAAAAATCTGAAACACGCTGATGAAAAAAAACGAAATTACAATCACAACGCTGAGAATTCCCGAAATCAAAGAAATCGTTCCGCTACTGATTTTTCTCATCTCCCAGACCTCCCTTCACACCTATTTTAAGTCAAGTATTCCCTCTTGAAGCCGGAGAATAAGTCAATTCCGAAAGCCCAAAGCAAACCGAACGCAAAAACCCCGAACCCCGCAAGGATAATCGTTATGAAAAAGGACAACAGCTTTGACTTCCAACCGACATCATTTCTCGAAATAGTAACAAACAAATAAATGAGGAACACCACAATCAGCCCAAGAAACGTGATTAAAGCGCAAATCTCATTAAACGGAATACGATAGGGATAATAGCCGTAACGCGCGAAATAAATCACTAACAAATCAAGCGTACTCCCGAAAGTGATTCCGCCGAAGAAAACCATCAACACCAAAGCCATATTATCGGCGAATTTCACGCTTTTTAAGAACAGTTTCTCGCTTATTTCAGTTTTTCCGTTTTCTTCGGTTTCTTCAATCTCCTCCGACTGAATGTCATGCTCTTGAATCATCGTACACGACCTCTCCGTCAACCAATGTATACTTCACGCGGCCTTTCAGTGTCAACCCCTTGAAACAGGTATTCTTGGATTTAGAGTGAAGTTTCTCCGGCACTACCGTCCATTCTTCATCAGGAGCGAACACACATAAATCCGCAGCCGCCTCTTCTTTGATTTCACCGCCGGGAATCCCCAGAATCCGTCTGGGATTCACACATAGCAAATCCACGATTTTACTCATCGGGAGGATTCCCGTATGATACAATTGTGTCAACGTCACCGAAAGAATCGTCTCAAGTCCGATTACACCATTAGGTACACCCTCGAAATCGGCTTTTTCTTCGGCGGTATGCGGCGCATGGTCGGAAGCTATACAGTCAATCGCCCCCAGCGACAGCGAACGTATGATTTCACGTATATCATCATCTTGTCGCAAAGGCGGATTCATACAGTAATCACCATCACGCTTGAGGAGTTCTTTCTCGGTCAACGTGAAATGGTGCGGCGTGACTTCACAAGTAACCGGCGGAAATCCGCTTATTTTATGCGTACACGTTGCCTTTGCACGCCTGATGTGGTCGAGTGCTTCTTTCGTCGAAACGTGGGCTATATGAATCGGGGCATTCAGCTCTTCCGAAATGCTGACCTCCCGCTCGGTAATTGTATTCTCACCGATTCGCGGATTCGCCGCGTTCAAATCCTCACAATGGGAAATAATCTTCAATCCCGCTTGTTTCGCGAGAACCATGGCGCGCCGCATCAGATTATCGTTTTCGACCGGTCGGCCATCATCCGAAACAGCAATCGCGCCTGCCTTTTTCAGCTCACGGAAGTCTGTCAGTTCTTTTCCGCGTAAACCTTTTGTGATTGACGCACAGGGATAGACCTTGATTTTCGTGATTTTCGCACGTTTTATAATCTCACGTACCAACTCGGGGGAATCAATCACAGGGCTTGTGTTGGGCATACACATTAATCCCGTGACCCCTCCCGCTGCTGCCGCTTTTCCACCGGTAGAGATGTCTTCCTTGTGGGTTTGACCCGGTTCACGGAGATGAACGTGCATATCAAAGATTCCCGGAATGATGAACAGACCGGTACAGTCAATGACTTTAGCGGAGGCGCAGAAAATGTCCTTTCGGACACTGAAAATCGTTTCGTTTTCAATCAAAACGTCGGAAATTTCGCCGTTGACAGTCCCGTTTTTTAACAATACGAACATATTTATCCCCCGCCTTTACTTCAGATTTTCGGATTTTCACTGAAATTAATTTAAACGATTATATTATACACCATATTGGATTTTTTTGCAAGGGTTTCTCAAAGAAAAAATACGAAAAAATACGGTCGAATTTATCGACCGTAAATCAAAAACAGAACAAGCGTAATAATCGGCATATGTAGGAGATAAATCCAAATCGTGTGCCTGCCTGCCGCCGCCAAAAAGCGTATCCGCGTAGAGTAAAAGAACTTCGGGCAGGCACCGTCACGCACATACACACCGAAGTACGCCCCTGCGAAAAACAGGAAAATCCACGGAAACAGCGGAAAATAATCCGCAGAACCCACCTTCGCGAATCCCAAAGGGAAAAACACCCATGATTCGTACAAAACCGCCGGAAGCGTAAACGAGAACGTGCCAATTCCGATAACTCCGCTTTCTATGTTCCAAGTAAAGATTAAAAGCAAAACGCTGATAATCAGTCCGACTAAAGCCGGCACGAAATCCCACAAAGCCTCTCCCACCCCGAAAATCATCATACTAATTCCCATAAAGTGGAGAATCCCGAATAAAATCGTCAGTTCCGGTGTGAAGATTGCAGTCACGAACGTCACCAACATTCCCATGAAAAAGCACTGCGCCCCGCGTTTCGTATTATCGCGGGAATAACGGCAGACTATTCCCGATATAAAAATAAACGAACCGGCAAAGACCGCCCATACATAATAAAACCAGTTATCGAACAAAATCGGAATTTTAACTTTGTAGACCTCTTTCAGATAAAACGCGGCATGATACACCACCATACAAATGATTGCGAACCCGCGGACTTCATCTAAAAATCCAACACGCTGTTTGTCTTTCACTTCGGACTCCCCTCACATAGCATTATGAACAGTATATCACACTCCCGAAAAAAAATCAACAGCCATAATGTAAATTATTGCCCCCACAATCGTGAAATTGATGTACCCCTCAAAAAAAGCCGCCGCAATCACAATTACGGTGAGTAATGTCACAACCGTCTCAATCACGGCGAGCGGTCTCTCCGGAAGAAATATAGAGAGTAACCGCTTACCATCAAGACAACCGATTGGCAGGAGGTTAAACACACCCGTCACCAGATTCAAAACCGCAAACATAACAGGGTAGAGTGCGTTCTTCGGCAGGGTGAAGTAAAGCAAGAAAAATAACCCGATGTTCACTGCACTGCCCGCAACAATTACCGACAAAGATTGTCGCCCGCTAACAGTGATTCTCACTCCGCCGCCGCTGAACACAATCGATTTCGGTTTCTTCTTTGTGAACAGCATGGCGGCAAGATGTCCCGCCTCATGAATCAAACATACAGACAAACTCATAATGGCGAATCCGGTGGAATCTAAACTCAAAAACATTGCTAGCACGGCAAAAAAAGTAAAATCAGCACCGATTTCTACTCCGCGTAATCTTGTTTTAATCATAATCCGAGCAAATGCGATATTCGCTCGAATGTTTCGGGAACGGAGAATCTTATAAAAAGGCCGATTATAGTAATTACGGCGGCGGCAATAGTCTGAACAGCCACTATTCGCAAGAAAGAACCTCCCCCCCGCTCGGTTCTGTCTTTGCTTTTTTTAATCGAATACGATTCCGACACAGCAAAAATCGGAGACTTTTCAGGGACGGCTATTTCAGGTGCTTCGTGAATCACTTCAAATTCGGAAGCTCGGCAAATCCCATCAACAGGCGTTTTTTGTGTGACAACTTCATAATGTTTACGGTCTATTTCGTTCTCGGATTGTGAATGTTTGCGGCGAAAATCCGCTAAAACTTCTTCAATAGGTCTCACGCACTGCATATTTCGAACTCCTCCTCTTTCATCACAATTTCTATAACATCGCCGGACTCGATTTCCCCTGCCAACATTTTTTTCGAAAGCAGGTTCTCAATTTTTGTTGTCACCGCACGCCGAAGAGGTCTTGCGCCATATGCCTTGTCAGAACCTGCCCGAGAAAGTTCGGTTACGCTTTCGTCCGAGAAAGTTAGGGTCACTCCCAGTTCAGCTGCCCTCTTCGCAACATCTTTGAGGAGCAGACGGCAAATTTGCTCGATGTGTTCGGGCAATAACTTAGAAAATATGATTATATCATCGATTCTATTGAGAAATTCCGGTTTGAAGGTCTTCTTAAGTTCGTCCATGACACGTTCACTCGCTACCGCCGATTGACTGTCAACATCTGCAGCAAATCCGATTGACTTCTTGTTGTCGGTGATAAGCGAAGCCCCCACGTTAGAAGTCATGATAATGACGGCGTTCTTGAACGAGACTCTGCGACCGTCGGAAGAAGTCAAAACACCATCTTCCATGATTTGCAGAAAGATATTATACACGTCGGGGTGGGCTTTCTCGATTTCATCGAACAAGACAACCGAATAAGGTTTACGCCGAATCCTTTCGGTAAGTTGCCCGCCGTCATCGTAACCAACGTATCCCGGCGGCGAACCGATTAGTTTCGAGACTGCGTGTTTCTCCATATATTCCGACATATCAAATCGAATCAACGACGATTCATCCCCGAAAAGGTTGCCGGCTAACGCTTTGCAGAGTTCGGTCTTACCGACCCCTGTGGGGCCTAAAAACACGAAACTTCCGATTGGGCGGGCGGGGTTCTTGAATCCTGCCCGGCTTCTTTTTATGGCATGGGAAATCACCGAAACAGCCTCATCCTGACCGATTACCCGCTGTTTCAACTCACTTTCGATATTGCAGAGTTTCGCCGCTTCGTCCACGTCAATCCGCGAAACCGGGATTCCCGTTTGCTTCGCCACCAATTCAGCTATGGAAGCTGCATCTATTTCACCGCAGGCATCCCGCCTGAAGGGGAGCGGGAATCCCATGTTCTCTTTTAACTCGTCCAATTTTTCGGCGACTTCGCGTTCCTTGTCCCGCAAGGCTGCCGCCTCCTCGAAATCCTGTGCGTTAATTGCGGTTGACTTCTCCTCGCTCAATCGCAGAAGTTGCTCTTCCAGCTCCTGCATATTCGGCGGGGCAGTGAATGCCCTGAGCCGTAACAGCGCACTCGCCTCATCAATTAAGTCAATGGCTTTATCGGGTAGAAATCTGTCGTTGATATACCGTGCCGAAAGATGAACCGCCGCTTTTATTGCGGAATCGTTGATTTTAACTTTGTGATGCGCTTCATATTTATCCCTTAACCCCTCAAGAATCAGTACTGCCGAGTCTTCATCGGGTTCTTCCACTGTAATAGGCTGGAATCGGCGTTCCAAAGCCGAATCTTTCTCAATAAAACGACGATATTCTTCGATTGTCGTCGCTCCTATCAACTGAATCTCCCCCCTCGCCAAGAGAGGCTTGATTATATTCGCCGCGTCGATTGCGCCTTCTGCCGCACCTGCCCCTATAATCGAGTGGAGTTCGTCTATGAAAAGCACGACGTTTCCATCATTGATACTCTCGTCCAGTGCGGATTTTATACGCTCCTCAAAATCGCCCCTATACTTCGCCCCGGCGAGCATGGCAGGTAAATCAAGCATGAGAATCCGCTTATTCTTAATGTTTTCGGGAACGAGAGACTGCGAGATTTTCAATGCCAAACCCTCAGCAATCGCGGTTTTACCCACCCCGCTTTCGCCGATTAGGCATGGGTTGTTCTTTCGGCGGCGCATTAACGCTTGAATAACCCGCTCGATTTCATTATCACGGTTGACCACCGGGTCGATTTTATTCTGTTTTGCCATTTCGGTTAAATCCCGACAATATTTGTCCAGTGCGGTCTTGTTCTTTTTGGTGGAAGTCGCAGTCCCTCCGCTATTTTTAGAACTTCCGCCAAAACTCCCCCCGCTCCCGAACAAATCGTCAACGTCAGAGGCATCGGAATTCGCATTGTTTGAGTTATTCACAGAAGAATCCCCACCGCTCATACAATCACCGTAAAGCGAAGGAATGTTCACCCCCATCTCACGCATCAGAAGGACGGCATAACAGTCTGAATCTTTTATAATCGCCCGCAAGACATGTTCAGTCCCCACGAAAGTCTGTCGGCGTTGAGAATTGCGGACTTCAGTCAGAGCCGTTTCGAGAATCCGCTTGCTACGCGGCGTGAAGTCGGCAGAACCCAACTTAGTGGGGATTCCCTTGCCCACGACAACCTCGATTTTCCTTGTGATTTCGTCTTTCGTAATTCCGTGCTTGGTCAAAGCACGGAAAGCCACGCTCACCGTTCGCGGAGTTGTCGTTGTGCTTGAATCGGCAGGTGTGTCTTCCTCCGCCAGCAGGCCACACAAAATATGCTCACTCCCGATATAAATATGGCCGAGGGATTGCGCGGTCTTCACCGCAGAGTTGAGGGCTTTGTTAGCTTTTTCGGTAAAATCGTTAAATTGAATCATGTGAACCTCTTTTTTACTAATTCCCTTTTTATTCCTTTTATTGAAAGTAAGGGTGTAATATCCCTTTGGGGCGGCTCTCTCGCCCGCAAGACTAGGGGTGCAGGGCTTGCCCTGCGGTGTTACCTTACATTTTGGGCAGTAAAGCCTGTCCTATACAGTATACTGGCGGCAAGGCTAATTAATTCCGAAGAGATTCCCAAAAATTGAAGAAAATTTGGTGCGAATTTCCAAAGTTAAAAAGTATGCAAAGACTTGACAATGCTCGACAATTATGTTAAAATCGTCAAAAGATAGGGGGTGGGCTTTTGAAACCGGAAAAAATACATAAATTTACAAGATTCACGGTGTTTATGCTGATATTGGCGATTTTTACCGCTTTTACGTCGGTCACGGTTTTCGCCGACGAACTCCCCGATATTCGTGAATGGGATGGTGAAAGCCGACTTCGGAGCGGTTTTACATATATCGTTTCGGAAAAGTTGCTCATAAACTCAGACGTTACCTTCCCGGCGAACTCAACGGTTCGCATTGTTTCGGGGGGCGAAATAACTTTCACGACCGCCGCAAGCGTCAATGTATACGGCAAGATTTATGTCGAGAAAATGGGCAGACTCTTCACCTCGGGCGAATTAACGGTTCGCTCACAAGGAACAATCAACATCTCGGGGGAATTCCTGTGCTCGTTAAGCTCGAAGGTTCGGATAATGGGTTCGGTAAACGTCAACCCCAACGGAAGTCTCGACACTTCGGGTGAGTTTAACCTGCACACCGGTTCTGCCCTTGAGAATTCGGGATTTATCCGCTTCTTAAACTCGGGGAACGGGATTTTCAGCGGAAAACTCACAAATAAAGAAGCTGCCCACCTGCGAATCGCGGGGGAGCTTAAGTTTTCTTCTTCGGGGCGGTTCGAAAATGCGGGAATAATCACCGTAACCGACAACGGAGTTTTGCTCAACAGCGGAATAATCACCCTCGAAACAATTTCTCTGGTTAATCGATTCGGGACGTTCCAAAACACCGAGAGCGGCAGAATAATCGATAAGAATCGCCACCCCACGGTAGAACGATATTGGCTGTCACCGCAAGCAATTGAGCTTGAACCGGCGGCAATAATCCACGGGATTGACATTTCTCGTTGGAACGGCGATATCAACTGGGAAGAAGTCGGTCGTACCAACATTGAATTTGCAATGATTCGAATCGGGTTCGGTGCTTTCGTTGACAGTAACGGCGTTCACCATAAAACCGACATGGACCGGCGATTCCGCGAATACATAGCAGGCGCGCAAGAAAACGGAATCGAGGTAGGGGTATATTTTTACAGTTATGCCCAAACGCTTGACCAAATCATAGACGAAGCGTATCACCTGCTCAATATGCTCGATGAGTTTAAAATCACCTACCCCATCGCCCTGGACATGGAAGAACCACGCGAAGATTATATCGATAACCCGTCGGAAATGGCAGATGCGTTCTTGAATATAATAGCCGACGCGGGCTATTTCCCGATGATGTACTCCTACAAATCGTGGCTTGAAAACTACCTCACCGCCGAAATCCGCGAAAAGTACACCGTCTGGGTTGCTCACATAGAAGTCCCGGCAACAACCTACAAAGACCGATATTATATGTGGCAATACACCTGGAAAGGCAGGGTTTCGGGAATAAACGGTGATGTTGACCTCAACATTGCGTACAGAGACTTCTCCGCTTACATCAAACATCACGGACTGAATAATCTATAAAAAAATCGGGCTAAAACGAGAAGAATGAATTCTCTCATTTTAGCCCTTGTTTCTGTCTATTCAGATTCGCCATCGCATTTCACGCAATAGATTTTCTTTTCCTTACCGGTTTTCTTGAAGAGAGTGCGCTCACATTTCGGGCATTTTTCGGGAACAGGCGTGTCCCATGTCATGAACTTGCAATCGGTGTAATCCTCACACCCGAAGAAGGTCTTACCTTTCTTGGACTTCCTGGTTAGCATCTTTTTCCCGCATGACGGACAGTTCCCTCCGGTTGTCTGAACTATTTGACGAGTGACTTTACACTCAGGAAAACCCGAACACCCCATAAACTTCCCGAATCTGCCGAGTTTAATTACCATATGCTTGCCACATTCCTCGCAAATGACATCGGTAGGTTCATCCGGGATTTTAATCCGCTTGCCTTCCATTTCGACTTCGGCTTTTTCCAAAGTAGAAGCGAAATCACCGTAAAAATCCTTCAAGACATTCACCCAAACTTGATTCCCGTCTTCAATACTGTCGAGATTGCTTTCCATTTGCGCGGTGAATTTCGTATCAACTATATTCCCGAAATGCGCCTCAAACAATTCGGTAGTCACGTCCCCCAGAACGGTGGGTTTGAGTTGTTTTTGCTGTTTTTCTACATACTGACGGTCAAGAATCGTCGAAATGGTCGGCGCATAGGTAGAAGGTCTCCCTATGCCGAATTCCTCCATTGCTTTGATTAACGATGCTTCGGTATAACGAGGTGGCGGCTGCGTGAAATGCTGATTCCCTGCCTTCTCTTTAACGCTGAGTTTCTCACCGGTGACTAATTCGGGCAAGAATCCGCCTTCTTCCCTTTGACTTTCGTTCATCTCATACAGCTTCGTAAATCCGTCAAACGCCACAGTATATCCGTTCGCCCTAAACATACAATCGTTCGCAGCTACATCCACCGAAACCGTATTGAAAACAGCATTCGCCATCTGACTCGCCATGAATCGTTCCCAAATCAGCTTATACAGCTTATACTGGTCGGGGGTGAGTACGCTTTTCACCGAATCCGGTGTGATTTCCACATGGGTCGGTCTAATCGCCTCATGCGCATCTTGAGAATTACTTTTCCCTTTATACACACGGGGTTTAGGGGGAAGATATTCTTTACCGTAAAACTGCATAATCAACTCAGAAGCGGCGGTACGCGCTTCGTCCGAAATACGCAGACTGTCGGTTCGCATATAGGTAATCAAACCCACTGCACCGTAACCCGGGACGTTGACCCCTTCATACAACTCTTGTGCCGCCCGCATAGTCCGTTTTGAACCAAACGACAATTTTCCCGACGCTTCTTGCTGCATAGTAGAAGTCGTAAACGGCGGTGACGGTTGCTTGTTCCGTTTGGATTTCTTCACCCCGGCAACCGTGAACTCCGCACCTTCGAGTGCAACAAGAATCGTATCGGTTTGTTCCTTGTTTTCGAGATTGATTTTCTTTCCGCTCACTTCCACCAACTTAGCATCGAATGGTTTTTTTGAACTTTTAGAAAGAAGCTTAACATCAATACTCCAGTATTCACGCGGGACAAATGCCGCTATTTCTTTCTCGCGCTGAACAACGATTCTCACCGCTACCGATTGTACCCGCCCCGCCGATAATCCCTTACGGACTTTCTTCCACAAGAACGGTGACAACTGATAACCGATAATCCTGTCTAATATTCTGCGTGCCTGTTGCGCATTGACTAATCCCATATCAAGACTGCGCGTATTATCCATTCCGCTTCTGATTCCGTTCTTGGTAATTTCACTGAACGTAACACGAATCGGCGCAGTTTCATCCAGTTCGAGAATGTTAGCCAAATGCCAAGAAATCGCCTCCCCTTCTCTATCAGGGTCGGTAGCAAGGAAAATCATATCAGACTTCCTTGCTTTACTCTTGAGTTCTTTTATAACTCCTGATTTGTCCTTCATGTTCTCGTACATCGGGGCGAAATCGTTTTCGATATCCACCCCTAACTTAGACTTCGGCAAATCACGAATATGCCCCACCGATGCAATTACACTGAAATCTTTACCGAGATATTTCCCGATTGTTTTCGCCTTCGCCGGCGACTCTACTATAACAAGATTATTCATATTCTAACCCTTAACTCCCAACTCATAACATATAATTCCCGCGGCAACCCCTGCATTAAGTGACTCCGCACCTTTTATGGGAATATACAGCTTACGGTCGCAAAACGCCAACATTTCCGCAGAAATTCCTTTACCCTCATTCCCGATTATGACCGCCACTTTCCCGTCGCAAACCGCCGAAACCTCCTCCGCGGCTTTTTTGAGAGGAACAGCATCATCATCCAACACCGAAGCCAATACGAGAAAACCCGACCGCTTCAATTTCCCGATAAGTTCATGAAGCTCTCCCTGCAATTCGGTAAGCCTAAAGACACTCCCCGCGGAAGCGCGTATAACCTTCGGATTATAAAAGTCAACAGAATCGTTTGAACGAATTATGAAATCGAAACCAAACGCCTCACACGAGCGAATAATCGCCCCCGCATTACCGGGGTCTTGAACCCGGTCAAGGATAATCACTCGTCTCGCCTCGCCGAAATCAACGAAATTCCGTTTCCTCTCAAACTTAGCAAAAATCCCCTGCGGATTCTTGGTGTCGGCTATATACTCAGCTAAGTAAGGGGTTATGAGCGACGTTTCAATTATACCCGATAAACGTGCGAATAATTCCGGATGTTCATTCCGTGCAGATTCGCCGAATGCCGCAAGTTTAGGTAGAAAACCCGCTTCCAACGCTTCCTTGACGAGTTTTGCCCCCTCAACAAGGAACAAATCATCGGAAGCACGAAAAGCACGGATTAAATGGTTTTGTTTCGAAGTTATCATGAGATTATGACCATGCCGTTCTGCCACAAACGTGGCATGAATTAAACCTGTCAAGCTCATCTGCTTGACGGCGAAGCCCGCCGCACCGCGGCTCTTGTTTTGCTTTCGTCAAGCCGCCTGCCGTCGGGCGAAGCCCGCCGCACCGCGGCTCTTGTTTTGCAAACTTTCTCTCAAAAAAGCAGTATAGTAATTACTATACTGCTTTTCGATTTTTGCTTTTCGGCTATACTGCCGCTTTCGCTTGCTCGCAAAGTGTTTTGAAACCCTTCGCATCGTTGATTGCAATCTCAGAAAGCATTTTACGATTCAGCCCTATATTAGCCTTTTTAAGTCCGTTAATAAAAGTCGAGTAGTTCATCCCGTTAGACTTACAAGCTGCTGAAATCCTTGTAATCCACAACCGCCTGAAGTCTCTCTTCTTGAGCCTTCTGCTAATGTAGGCATACTGCCCGGATTTATATACCGCCTCTTTTACGGTCTTAAAGAGTCTGCTCTTCCCACCCCAGTATCCTTTAGCGAGTTTAAGAACAGCGTTTCTCCTTTTGCGTGTCGTAACGGCACCTTTTATCCTTGCCATAATATTTCATCCTCCTTTGTATTTGCTTTTTTACTCGTCTGCGGGTCGGTCATCAAATAGTCACCCGCTCATTCTCACTTATACGGCAACAATGCCTTTATTTGTGCTTCGTTACTCTTATCGATATACGCACCGTTGCGGTTGATTCGTTTACGTTTCGTGTCTTTCTGGGTAAGTCTGTGGCGACGATTCACCTGGCTGTACTTAACCCTGCCGTTTTTAGTTAATTTGAAGCGTTTTTTAGCCCCGCTGTGAGTCTTAATCTTGTTTTTCATTTGTTTCCTCCTTTATTTGATTCGTTTGATTAACTTGTTTTGGTTTCTGTGCGTTATTTTTAGGCATTTTACCGGGCTTATCGGTTTTCGGATAAATAATCGTAGTGAAGAAACGCCCCTCCAACTTAGATGGCTTTTCGTCACCGACCCCGAATTCCGCACATGCCTCTTTGAACCGTTCCATCAACTTACGGCCTAAATCAAGATGAGTGACTTCCCTTCCTTTAAACCGGATTGTCACCTTGACCTTGTCACCCGCCTTCAAGAATTTCTTCGCATGGTTAGCTTTGGTGTTCATGTCATGGTCGTCTATGTTGAGCGACAACCGTACTTCTTTCAAAAGGGTCTGCTGATGATTCTTACGTTGGTCTTTCTCCCTTTTGGACTGTTCGAAGCGATGCTTCCCGTAGTCCATGATTCGACAGACCGGCGGACTTCCCTGCGGCGCAATCATCACAAGGTCAAGATTTGCTTTGTCGGCAAGTTCTTGAGCATCTTTCCCGGACATAATTCCGAGTGCTTCACCATCCACGCCGACCAGTCTCACCTGGGGTTCGCGAATTTCGTTATTAATCGATAAATTCTTGCTGATAAGAATGCCCTCCATTCCCACATGTAAGGTAAAACCGCAGGGGAAGCCCTGCACCCCTCGCCCCAAGGGGCGAGATATTACACCCTTACTTTCAATAAACACACACTGCTTAAAACTTATTCAAAACAAAAGCACGGGAATTTCCCGTGCTTACAAAAAGACTGTACCGATTTCCCTGTGAAAATCAAACCAATTTCTTTTCGTAAACAGCCTGCAAGCATTTAGGCAAGTCAGGCGCAGGATTTTCCGCTTTCGTTTACTTGAATACCGTAACAGTATACACCATGATTTTCATTTTGTCAAGCGTTTTTCAAAAATTTTTCAATATTTTTTTCAGGGCTTGCCGATTACCTTCTCGTACTTGTTCGTCATCATGATTGCGCTTTCCTCCAAACCGGATTTGTCCGCCCCCACGAAATCCATATTCTTTCGCGCTTGCGACAACATCAAACGAATCCGATTCAACTGATTAACCTCACTCGCACCGGGGTCATAATCCACCGCAACAATGTTCGACTGGGGATTTCTCCGCTTAAGCTCACCGATAATCCCTTTTCCGACTATGTGGTTCGGCAGACAGGCGAACGGCTGCATACAGATTATATTATCGACTCCGTCACGCATTAACTCCATCATTTCAGCGGTCAGCATCCAACCTTCCCCTGCGATGTTCCCGGTCGAAACAATTCCATCTACCAATTTGCGAACTTCTCTAAACGGCATATGCTCTCCGAACTTAGTCCCTTTGATTGCTTCGGCGACGGGTTTTTGCAACCACTCAAACATATCGATTACCTTGTTTGAGATGAACCACCGCTTCCATGATACGGTCAAGAATTCATGTCGCGAATTCGCGTGGTCGCACATAAACCCCAGGAAACTGATGAATCCCGGAACAACCGCTTCCGCCCCCTCTGACTCCACTACGTCAACCACAAAATTATTCGCCATCGGGTGGTATTTCACCAGGACTTCGCCGACAATTCCGACCCGCGGTTTCTCAATTTCAAACACCGGCAACTCATTAAACTCCCGAACAATGTTTCGCACATTCACTGTGAATCGCTTACGATTAAGCGATTTTACTTCCCCCTTGAGGAACTCATTCCATTTTTCATAAAGTTTGTTCGCACTGCCCTTCTCCATTTCGTAAGGACGAACCCGATATAAACACCGACTGAGCAGGTCACCGTAAATCAATGAAATCGCCGCCCTTGCCAACAGAATCGGCGTAAGACTGAACCCCGGGTTCTTTTCCATGCCGACTATGTTAAGCGAAATCAAAGGAATATCCTTGTACCCCGCTTCCTCCATAGCCTTTTTCAACATTCCGATGTAGTTGGTCGCACGGCAAGCCCCTCCTGTCTGAGTAATCATAACCGAAGTGGTTTCAAGGTCATATTTCCCGCTTTGAACAGCGTGCATAAGCTGCCCGATTGTCAAAATAGCGGGATAACAAGCGTCATTATTGACGTATTTCAGCCCCTCATCGATAACCTGTTGAGAATAATCCTTCAAAATCACAAGATTAACCCCGGAAGCACGGAATGCGTGTTCCATTAAATTAAAGTGAATCGGCGACAACTGCGGAGCGAGAACGGTATGGGTCTTACGCATCGCTTTGGTGAACAGCGGATGCCGTTCAAACGCTTTAATCTCACCTTTAGCGACGTAACCTTTACGCTCACGCTCTTCAACCACCGAGAACAGCGAACGCAAACGAATCCGCGCCGCACCTAGATTGTTCACCTCATCGATTTTCAAGACGGTGTAAAGCCTTCCGCACTGTTCGAGCATTTCTTGAACCTGGTCGGTCGTAACCGCATCAAGTCCGCACCCGAAAGAATTAAGCTGAACCAACTCCAATTCCTGCTTTTCGGTTACAAGAGTAGCCGAAGCATACAGTCGGGTATGATACATCCACTGGTCAACACTGCGAAGCGGTCGCAGAACCTCGGCTAAATGCGCCACCGAATCTTCGGTAAGCACTGCATAACCGAATCCGTTTACCATTTCGGGGATTCCGTGGTTGATTTCCGGGTCAATGTGATACGGCCGCCCTGCAAGAACAATTCCCTTGCCGCCGTTCTTTTTAAGAAGGGCGAGGGTTTCTTCACCTTTTCGACGAATATCCCCCTTAAATCTACGGTCTGCTTCATACGCTTTAGCCAATGCCCGCCCGATTTCGCCGCCGCTGATTCCCAACGGAAGAAATTCTTCTACGAGCCTTTCGGACATTCTTTCATGTTCGTAAATCGGCAGAAACGGATTCATCAACTCAACCGAATGTTCACGCAATTCGGGAATGGAATTCTTGAGTACTTCACTGTAGGTTGCCACTACGGGACAGTTATAATGATTATCTCCGCCGTGACCTTCGTCCATCTCATAAGTCAAACAAGGGAAGAAAATCAACTTAACACCATCGTCAATCAGCGACATTACATGACCGTGCGCCAATTTCGCAGGGTAGCAAACCGACTCCGACGGCATAGTTTCAATTCCGTAATCGTAGATTTCCCGCGACGATTTCGGCGACAGCTTCACACTGTAGCCGAGTTCGGTGAAGAACGTATGCCAGAACGGATAATTCTCGTAAAATCCCAACACCCGCGGAATGCCAATTACACCACGCTTCGCCGCAGACTCCGGCAGAGACTTATAATCAAACACGCGGTTATACTTATACTCGTACAGATTCGGCAACTCGAACTTTTTCGAATTTATTCCCACACCGATTTCACAGCGATTATTCGTAATAAATTTCGAATCGTCATCAAACTTGCTGATTGTCAGCAAGCAATTATTGGCACATTTCGCACACCTTGCGGTAGACTTCTTAATAGTAAAAGTTTCGAGCCGCTGTAAATCGGCAATGGTTGAACCTTTTTTATCATCCCGCTCAAATGCGATTAACGCACTCCCATATGCACCCATAAGCCCGGCTTGAGCAGGACGAACTACGTTTCGACCGCAAGTAAGCTCAAACGCACGAAGCACCGAGTTGTTCAGGAACGTCCCCCCCTGCACAATGATTTTTTCCCCCATTGATTCCGGTTCACGGACTTTGATTACCTTAAACAACGCATTCTTCACTACCGAATAGCTCAATCCCGCAGAAATATCCGCAACCGAAGCCCCCTCTTTCTGCGCCTGTTTGACCCGGCTGTTCATAAATACGGTACAGCGAGAACCCAAATCTACCGGATTCTCGGCTGAAAGACCAACTTCAGCGAATTCGGCAGCTTTCATACTCAAAGCGTTAGCAAAGTTCTCAATAAAAGAACCGCACCCCGACGAACAGGCTTCGTTAAGCAAAATAGATTCAATTTCACCGTTTCTGACCCGCATACATTTCATGTCTTGCCCACCGATGTCGAGAATAAACTCCACCCCCGGCAGGATTTTCTCTGCCGCTTTATAATGCGCCATCGTCTCAATTTCACCGAAATCAATTCCCAGTGCTGCCTTCACAAGATGTTCCCCGTAACCCGTAGCTGTCGCTTTTGCTATGTATGCTTTTTCGGGGAGTTTTCCGTAAATGTCTTTCAAAATCCCAATGACCGACTTCAGCGGGTCTCCCATATTGTTATCGTAATGGGTATAAAGAATTTCCGCTTTTTCGTTAATCAGAACAGCTTTTGTAGTCGTACTGCCCATATCAACGCCGAGGTAGCACCCGCCGGAATGTTTCGCCAAGTCACCTTCGGGGATTACGTCCGACTTATGCCGCTCTGTAAACTCACGCTTGTCCGATTCATCTTTAAACAACGGTTGAAGCCGCTCGACTTCATGCACCACCACCGAATCCAAGGCTGAAATCTTTTCCTTTAAATGCTGAAGAGTAACTTCTTCGGTACTTTCGCCGACACCTTCCGATAATGCCGCCCCCATAGCCACGAACAAATTCGCATCTTCAGGAAATATAATGTTTTCGTCCGTCAATTCCAGCGTTTCAATAAAACGATTGCGAAGTTCCGATAAATAATGCAACGGACCGCCCAAGAACGCAATTTTCCCGCGAATCGGCTTACCGCAAGCAAGTCCGCTAATCGTCTGATTCACCACCGACTGGTAAATCGATGCGGCAATGTCAGACTTTTTCGCCCCGTCATTCATCAGTGGCTGAATATCGCTTTTAGCGAAAACCCCGCAACGAGAAGCAATCGGGTAAATAGTCTCGTAATTCTTTGCCATTTCGTTGAGTCCGGTAACGTCGGTGTTCAAGAGTGCCGCCATCTGGTCAATGAACGCACCCGTTCCGCCGGCACAACTGCCGTTCATTCGCTGTTCGAGTCCGCCTGTGAAGTATGTAATCTTCGCATCCTCGCCGCCTAATTCAATCGCAACGTCGGTATCCGGGATTAACACTTCGACCGCACGCGCACCTGCGCTAACCTCCTGCACAAAGGGAATGTCAAGCCACTTAGCCGCATTTATCCCCCCCGAACCCGTCACAGCAATCCGCGCCGAATCCCCTTTGAGGGAATCTACACATTCACCCAGGACTTCAGCAAGCGTTTTCTTTATATCGGAATAATGCCTTTGATATTTCTGATAAATAATCTTGTTATCCTCACCCAAAACAGCGATTTTCACCGTGGTTGAACCCACGTCAAGACCGATTCTTTTCATAATTGTTCTCTTTAACCTCCGTTATCTTGTATTCGTACAAGTGAGAGTATACTATATTTTGATTTCAAAATCAAGATGTAATTTTTGGTCGTTTATGCGGTATATAGCAAACTTGTTTGAATTTAGGCAAAGCCAAACGCAAACGCTCGCCGCTGTCATATAGCAGTTCCGCTATTCGAACATCTGCGTTTCGATTTCAGCCGCTCGCTCATCGCAAATCAAATAGACTATATTCCCGTTCCTGCCCACTATTGAAGCAGCCGCCGCTATTCTGCCTTGAGGGTAGAAGGTCTCGTCAAGCAAATCCGATTGATGCTCCAGCATTGCGTTATAAACCGCACCGGATTCGCCTTCTTTCGCCTCAATTATCAGCAACTGCACAAAAAATGACGAAATCGCCGCTTCTTTTGCGACATAGCTTACCGCTAAATCCGGCTCGACTTTATAATCGGCTATTCGACCAGGGGAAATATCCTTCATAAGCGGGGAATCGGCAACATCGAAAAAGCCGGATTCAACCAGCTTCTCGTAAATCTCTTCCGGCGAGCGCGGATTGCTTTCGGGCTTGTCCGGTGCACATGATGTCAGTGATGTCAGCAGCAAAGCCGCCGACATCAGCATTATAACGATTTTTTTCATTTTACTTCTCTTTTCGGTTTCTTTTCGATTCTATTACTTTATAAAGTTAGTCTTAACCCTGGTCACTGCTTCGGGAGGGGGCAAATTCGCTTTTTCTTTCATTTTGAGGAGATACGCCGCATTTCGCCCGATAACTTCCATCATCTGAACGCCTTCGATGTCCTGCGCCGCCTGTTCGCCGTTTAATCCGTGAATCCCGCTCCAATACACCGTCGGCACGATGAGCATTTCCGCCAATTCGAAATACTGATTAAGGGTATGCAGTGCCGCCGTCCCCCCTGCCCTTCTCATAGCGACTATTCCGGCAGCTGGCTTGAACCGAAACTTCCCGGGGTTCGAATAAAACAGCCGGTCAAGAAAACTCTTGAGTGTTCCGTTGATTCCCGCATAATAAACCGGCGAACCGACAATCAACCCATCGGAAGCGTGAATTTTTTCGGCGATTTCGTTCAAGCTGTCTTTATCGCCCGAAACACATTTCTTCGCCGAATAACAACCGCCGCAAGCGACACATCCGCGCAGATTCATCTTACCGACTTGAATGATTTCAGATTCTACTCCTTCTTTTTCAAGCGATTCTGCGATTACCCCCAAAGCGAAAGCGGTTGTTCCGTTTTCGTGCGGGCTGCCGTTAATTAATGTAATTTTCATGTTGAGTTCCCTTTCAGATTTTCGCACATAGATTAGTAGTATACCATCTAACGATTTGAAAGTCAAGACTTACCTCAAACTTACTTGAAATACCCCTTGACTTACTTAAATATATATGTTATCATATTTGAATAAATGTGTCAAGAATAGAGTATAACGAGAGGGTGAATCACCGCGATGATAATAAATACAGTCACGCTCCCCGTCCACAACAATTCGGCAGAGAAAGCTACAGTCACCCCGGAACTGCCCGAAAAAGTCATTATCAGTATGGCGCAAAGCATCGGCGCACCCTGCGAACCGCTGGTAAAACCCGGCGACCGTGTATTAAAAGGACAGCTAATCGGCGATTCATCGGGGAACGTATCTGCACCGGTTCATGCAAGTGTCAGCGGGAAGGTGAGCGGAGAAACCGAAATCCTCAACATTTCGGGGAAACTCAGCCGCGCAATCGTAATTGAAACCGATTCGATTCAAGAACTGCATCCCGATATAAAACCGCCGACCGTCACAGACAGAGAATCTTTTTTGAAAGCGGTACGCGATTCGGGGAGCGTGGGTTTAGGCGGGGCAGGATTCCCTACTCATCTCAAGTTGGACTACGACAGAAAACGAGCAACCGCCGATACGTTAATCATCAACGCGGCAGAGTGTGAGCCGTTTATTACGAGCGATTACCGTGAAATCATGGAACTCCCCCACGACGTAATCGAAGGTATCAGATTGGTTATGAAATACATCGGGATTCCGAAAGCTCTTATAGGAATTGAAGGTGACAAACCCGATGCAATCGAGAAAATGCGGGAAGTCAGTGCAAACTTCCCCGAAATAACGGTAAAACAACTCCCTGCGAAATACCCGCAAGGCGCGGAGAAAGTCATCGTATACCAAATGACGGGCAAACTGGTCAAGAAGGGCAAACTCCCGCTTGATTCGGGCTGTATAGTCATGAACGTATCGACTATTTCGTTCCTTGCCGAATATATGAGAACCGGGATTCCTTTAATCACCCGCCGCGTGACAATCGACGGTGATGAAGAGTTAATCGATAAAGAAAACGCCAAGAACGTTTTCGTTCCGGTGGGAACAACGCTCGAACATCTGCGTAAAATCGCCGGTCTGAAACGCGAACCCGCAAGAATCATCATCGGCGGGCCTATGATGGGTTCCTGCGTTTACGACATGAACACCCCGGTTGTCAAGACTACGGGTTCGGTGCTTTTCCTGGGAGAACCCGATTTCACGCGTGAATCGCCCTGTATTCGTTGTGGAAAATGTATTCACGTCTGCTCAATTAATTTGAATCCGTATGAAATCAATCGCGCTTACGATGCGAAAAACGTCGAAATGCTCAAAAAACTTTGTGCCGATATGTGTATGAGTTGTGCGTCGTGTTCTTTCATATGCCCTGCAAAACGTCATATCAGCGAAAAAGGCCAACTGGCGAAACAACTTGTCTTAAAAAAATGATTGCCATTATTATGTATAAAAAAGGACTAACCGCATGAATAAACTCATTATTGAACCCAATCCGCATATACGCAGTTCGAACACGACCTCACAAATCATGGTGGGGGTTATAATAGCCGCCATTCCGTCGATTATAGCTTCGACAGTGTTTTTCGGATTGAAATCCCTGATTTTAATCGCGACCTGCGTATCTGCCTGCATTTTTTTCGAATTCGCGTTCCGTTTGATTTTCAAAAAACCGCATACAATCGCTAACTTTTCGGCAGTAATTACCGGGATTCTGTTAGCGTTCTGTCTCCCGGTAACTTTTCCGCTCTATATGGCGGTAATAGGCTCGTTCGTTTCAATCGTGATTGTCAAAGAAATGTTCGGCGGAATCGGTCAAAACTTTGCGAACCCCGCTATCGTAGGGCGAATCGTACTTATGCTGTCATTTCCGTCGTATATGTCAAACTACGTTGAACCCTTCTTCTACAATCATGCCGATTCATCGGTTGATGTTGTTTCAAGTGCGACCCCGCTTGCGGTCGAAGCCGGGGAAATCCTCCCTTCTTATCTGGATTTATTCCTCGGCAATCACGGCGGCACACTGGGAGAAACCAGTGCATTAGCCCTTCTGCTGGGATTTGCTTATCTGCTCTGCATGAAAATCATTCGCTGGATTACTCCGGTGGTTTTCGTGGGAACGGTCGCTGTAGGAACGCTGGTTTTCGGCGGTGACCCATTGTTCGCCGTTTTAACGGGGGGAGTCCTGCTCGGTGCGATTTTCATGGCAACCGATTATACGACTAATCCCATGACACCGCACGGTAAAGCGATTTTCGCTTTCGGTTGCGGACTGATTACGGTTATTATCCGACAATTCGGCGGAATGCCTGAAGGCGTAGCGTTCTCTATTCTAACCATGAACGTCTTAACCCCATTAATCGATAGAGTCACCAAAACAAAACCGTTTGGAGCGGACTCTTCTTAACTTCCTTATTACTGCTAAAGTCGTTTGAAAGACAAATATTAAACCGAAACAAATGTCAAGACTTTCGTTTCGGAGTAATATATAATAAATGTAAGGAAATAGTCGGACAATGAATCCCAAAAATAGTTCTAAATCTCAATACTTCAAGCCGGCAATCGTTCTCGGCTTGATTACCGCTGTGATGAGCGCGCTTTTAATCCTAACCACCAACTTCCTTCCGGACAACGGAAACGAAATCACTCCAAAACTGCGCGAGGCTTGCGCAACCCTCATGGACGGGGAAGAATTCACTATAGTCGAAGATTGGGTAGAAAGCGGACTCTCACTGATTTCTAAGCCGGATAATGTCAGCAAACTCATCGTAAACGAAAACGGTGACATCGCACTCGAGATTATCACCGGCGGATTCAAGCCGCCCGACGGAATTACCGCTTTGGTTGCCATGAATCCGGACGGAAGCGTTCGCGGGGTCAAGACGGTAAACATAAAAGATGACCCGGGAATAGGCACGAAGGTGAGCGATGGTGCGTTTTTAGACCGATTCGCCGACAAAGACGGTAAAGTCACCATTGTTAAAGGAAACCCGCAAAACAATGACGAAGTTGAGGGAATCACAGGCGCGACCTACTCATCAAAAGGGGTTGCCGAAGCGGTGAACGTAGCAATAACAGTGTATTCGGGAATGAAAACCGGTGATTTGCAAGCCGAAGAGACAGCGAAATCAAGTATAATAGGGACTTTGTTCGTGATTTTAATCGCAGGGGTCTTGACCGAGAACTTCATTCTGTCGAAGTTCCTGGGAATTTGCCCGTTCCTGGGTGTATCGAAAACTATGCAGGGTGCGGTCGGAATGGGTCTTGCGGTGACTTTAACCATGCTGATGGCGACAGCGTTGACCTTCCCGATTTACGTTTTCGTACTCGTCCCCCTCGAAATAAGCTACATGACCACGATTGCGTTCATTTTGGTAATCGCCTTGTTTGTTCAGTTGTTGGAAATGCTGCTCAAGAAATTCCTGCCCCCTCTGTACGAAGCGTTGGGGATGTATCTCCCGCTGATTATCACCAACTGCGCAATTCTGGGGGTGACTGTCCTGAACGTAAACAGGGGATACAATTTCGGATACGCTTTGTTTAATTCCTTGTGTGCCGGGTTGGGATTCCTAATCGTTATGCTTGTTTTCTCGACTATACGGGAAAGAGTTGAACAAAACCAAAGTATTCCCGAACCGTTGAAAGGCGCGCCTATTACCTTGATTTCCGCCGCAATCATGTCGTTGGCGTTAATCGGGTTCGGCGGACTTGGAGGATGATATGGATTATTTAACACCTATACTTTTTTTTGCCGGAATCGGTGTTGCAGCAGGGGTTATTCTCACAGTCGCAGCGAAGCTTTTCGCGGTTGAAGGCAATGTCATTGTAAAAAAGCTGACCGAACAACTCCCCGGCACTAACTGCGGTGCATGCGGATTCGCTAACTGCTCGAAATATGCCGAAGCAATAGCGGCAGAGAAAGTCGCACCGAATCAATGCAAACCCGGCGGGGTGGCAGTAGCGGAGAAAATCGGGGAAGTTTTGGGGAAGTCGGTCAATGCGGCAGAACCCGAAACTGCATTTGTTTTCTGTAACGGTAAACCGCCGAATTCTCCCGATTCAAGCGCAATCGATGAAAAATACAGATACAACGGCGGACAGAGTTGTCGCGCCTGCGAACTCTATTACAACGGGAAGAACAGTTGCCGATTCGGCTGTACCGGTCTGGGTGATTGCGTTGCAATCTGCCCCGAAAATGCGATTTCGCTGGTTAATTCGATTGCTGTGGTTGACAGTCGGCGGTGTACCGCCTGCGGACTCTGCATTAAAGCCTGCCCGAAGAACATTATACGCGTTCAAAGTACGGGACAGCGGGTCAACGTAGCATGTTCATCGAAAGACTTCGGTGCGAAGGTCAAATCCGTGTGCGTAACCGGCTGTATCGGATGCAAAATCTGCATCAAGAAGTGTCCGCAATCGGCGATTCAAATGCGGGACAATCTCGCTGAAATCAATGCCGAACTATGCGATAACTGCGGAATTTGCGCTTCTTCCTGCCCAATGAAAAGCATAGTAAAATCGTAAAATTGCTTTCAAATCACGGGAGGATTCTCATATAAATCCTTCTCATACCGAACATTCTTCTGCTTGCGAAGTCATGGGCATAGATTGCAAAAAACGACAAGAACACCCAAATCGATGAAGCATGAAGGCAAATCTGCCCGAACAAATTATACCGTTGGTCGCTGTAATCCCAGACGTTGAGACCTAACCATACGTTCACAATCAATCCGCTTATTAACTCAAGAACCGTTATGATTGCACAGGAAATCAGCATCTGAACGGTTACGGGAATAGGCGGATTTTTCCAATACTTGATGGAACCGATTAGCAGAAAGCAAAGTCCGCCGACTATAAACATTGAGATATGAGTGAATTCCCTTACCAAAACCTCGATTCCCGCATATATAATCCCACCCAGCACAAACAAAACCAATAGAGACAGCAGCGGGGAATTGTTTTTTTTCTTATCAATCATAGTCATATTCTAACTGCTTGTCTTCATAAAATGTACAAGAGGTGATTAAATGAAAAAATTAGCAATTTTCCTGTTGATGGTATTTTGTTGGACGAATCTCACGATAATCGTAAAAGGGGAAGAAGCCGAATCGTCGTTACCGGATTCTAAAGCATATATCGTGACAGAGAACTCTACCGGAACGGTCTTATCGGAATACAATGCCGACGAACGACTCGCCCCTGCTTCCCTCACGAAAATCATGCTGTTACTGCTTATCGCCGAAGAAGTCAATGCAGGTCGGCTCTCGTTTGACGAACAGGTCAAAACTTCGGCACACGCTTCGTCAATGGAGGGTTCTGTAATCTGGCTTGAACCCGGTGAGACTATGTCGGTCTCGGATTTAGTCAAGTCGGTGGTCATTTCGTCTGCGAATGACTCTACCGTCACTTTAGCCGAACACA
>WRKZ01000008.1 GCA_009777835.1 Oscillospiraceae bacterium
GGTTAGGACTGTGGGGGGATGATGACGGAAAAAGCTTCCTGACCGAACAGACCGGCGATGCTATTCGGTTGCAGTTATACATTGCGGAGAAACTGAAAGAAGGCGATGAACTCACCGTCGAGAAAAGCCCGGACGGAGGATACTGGTTCTTCCACGAAAAAAATATGCTGGGGGCTTTTCCGGAGGCGATTATGCGGGAAATTCAATCAATTGAGGGATTTCCTGAAGACTTTTCGGGGTTTGAGGGGATTTATATCAAAAATATAGTCACCTGTATCGCCGAAAAGAATGATTCCAGCATACCTTCACGATTCAGGGAATCGCGGTTTTGGTTGGGGTTAGACATAACGGGTTATGCAAAAGTACTAATTTAAGGGCAACTTTAATATTATTTTCTGTAGGTATTGACAAACCTACGGACGTATGATATACTTGTATTCAATTTACTGTGGTAGGAGATTTATAAGAAATGAAAAATCTGTTTAGCAGGATGAGTTTCAAAAGGCGATTCAAGAGAGGACTTGCCGCGATTTTAGCGGTCACGGTCTCGTTAGGGGCGGGCTATACCACCGAATCGGAAGCAAACGCCACCGAAAGGACGATAGAAGATGTCCTGGAGCAAGCGCGTGAATCGAAATCTACCGGCATAATGGGCGGTTCGGTCAGAACCGACCTGTACATGTATTATTTTGAGGAACACGGCGGCAAAAACAAGCCCGACCGTGAAATCGTCATACCCATGAGCGAATTTTCAGAGGTTTCCGCCGATGAAGAGTTGCACGAAGAGCCCGACTATAAAATCGAAGACTATCAAGGGGAAAGCAACAGTCTCATCTGGGAAAACGACCTGGGCAGATTCGACTACGTGTTCGAGGTTGCCGAGAGCGGGATTTATAATCTTGAGTTTCTGTATTACCCGCGGGGCGGGAACAATAACGCAGTCGAGCTTTCGGTTAAAATCGACGGAGAGCATCCGTTTTCCGCTACCCGTAATATAGAGCTTGATAAGTATTGGACTAACGACGGCGAAATCGAGCAAGATGCGCGGGATAATCAACTGTTGCCCATGCAGGTCTTGCATAAGCAGTGGATTACCTACAGCGTGAAGGATAAAGAAGGTTTGTTTAACGAACCGTACTTCTTCTATCTGGAGAAAGGCGAACACATCATCACGGTTGAAGGGATTAAAATCAACGGGGTTGCATTTTCGTCCATGACGTTCCGTAATTATCCCGAATTAAAACCTTATTCCGATATAAAGCCGACAGAGCAACAACTCAACGACACCCGCGCTATGACGAACAAGAACGAAATCGGCTCAAATTCTATCCTTCTTCAAGGGGAAAATCCGTACTGGCGTTCCTCGTCGGAGCTTGTGCCTACATACGACAGGAGCACCTACCAGGTCAGTCCGAGCCATCCGGTAAAAATGCGCTACAATACCGTCGGAAACAGCGGTGCATGGTCTAAAGCGGGGCAGTCACTCACCTGGGAATTTAAAACGCCGGCTGCGGGGTATTACCGATTCTCGGCGAAGGTCAAGCAGAACACTCTTCGCGGATTCAATGCGAATCGGCGGGTTCTGGTCAACGGCGAAGTCCCGGTGGAAGAATTCAACACGGTGCAGTTCCCTTACAGTACCCGTTGGTATCAGCAGAGTTTCACCGACGCTTCGGGCGATGACATTTACATTTATCTGGAAGAAGGTCTCAACTACATCACGCTTGAGGCTGTTCCCGGCGATATCGGCGCAATCATGCAACGGCTTGAAGCCGACCTGTTTACCCTTAACTACTTCAACCGCAGAATTCTTATGGTGACCGGGCCGAATCCCGACCCGTACAACCCTTATCACCTCGACGACCAAATCCCCGAATTACTGGGCGAGTTCACCCGGATTGCCGAAAACCTCCGCCGTGAAAAAGCCCTTATCGAAACGCAGTCATCCGGCTCGGAAGCGGCTACCCTTGAGACGATGGCGGTAATTTTGGAGCGTTGCGTAAAAAATCCCGACAGAATCCCGCTTATGCAGCAGTCACTGAAGGATAACATCGGTTCGTTGTCGGCGTGGATTCGCGAAGCAAGTCGCCAACCGCTTGAACTTGATTATATCGAAATCGCTACTGTTCATGAGAATTTCGGAAGTGCGAAGGTAAACTTCTTCCTGCAACTGCTCTTCCTGTGGAACGGATTCATCGGTTCTTTCTTTGAAGATTACACAAGACTCGATGACAGAGAAGGTCTGAACGTCTGGGTCGGACTCGGTCGCGACCAGGCATTGGCACTCAAACAGCTCGTAGACTCTGAGTATAACAGTAAACCCGAAAATAAGCCGGTGACAATCAACCTTGTCCAAGGCTCGATTCTGGAAGCGACGTTAGCCGGGAAAGGGCCGGAAGTGGCATTGTTTATAGGGGGGGACTTTCCCGTTCAGCTTGCCGCCCGAAACCTAACGGTGGATTTATCGCAGTTCCCGGACTATAACGATATTGTTTCGTCACGGTTCACGGAAAATCTGCCGACCTTCTTCTCCTATATGGGCGGGGTATACGGATTGCCGTTGACCCAAAACTTCCCGATGATGTTCTATCGTACCGACATTCTTGAGGATTTAGAGCTTGAGCCGCCCGAAAGCTGGGATGAGTTCATTGATGCAATTGCTATTCTCAACCGTCAATACCTTGAAATAGGGCTTCTCCCGCCGACCTCCAACCTGTCGAGTACTATTTTTGAACCGGGTGAAACCTTCACGATGTTGCAACTTCAAACCGGACAAAATTTCTATGTTGAAGACAAATCACGAACGACCTTCGACACCGAGGCAAGCGTGGAAGCCTTCACCAAATGGACACGGTTCTATACCGTTTATCAGTTCAATCAGTCGTTCGACCCTTTCACACGATTCAGAACCGGCGAAATGCCGATTGTGATTATGCCGTACACTTTCTATAACCAGGTGAGTGCGGCAGCACCGGAAATCCGCGGATTATGGGATTTCCGTCACGTTCCCGGCACATGGCACACCGACGAAAACGGTGAAGATTATCTCAACATAGCAGCATCTTCCGGCGCGACCGGCGGGATTATCTTCAACAAAACCGCCGATAAAGATGCAGCATGGGATTTCTTGAAATGGTTGACTTCCGATGACGTGCAGGTGCGTTTCGGCGGAATTATGGAATCGATGTTGGGGCCGCTCGGTCGTTACGACACAGCGAACATCAACGCACTTGAAGACCTGGCATGGTCTGCACGTGAAGTTCGCAGACTTACCGAGCAAAGGGACGCACTGGTAGAAATTCCGATGATTCCCGCTAACTATTCGGCGACCCGCCACATCAAGAACGCATTCAGGGCGGTGGTAAACGAAAATCAGTTCCCGCGCTTTTCGTTGAACAGTTATAATCGCGATATTAATGCCGAAATCACACGTAAAAACAGAGAATTGGCGAGTCATCAGCGGGACCGTGAAAACTCTTGAAAAATCTTAAGAAAAAGCCGTTATTAGGAGGTTATTGTTTTGGAAAAAGTCACTCCTGTTCAGACACGACGGAAATTACGCCCGGGTGAAAGCAGGCTTTCATACAACCTGGGGTTGATGAAACGTAACAGACACGCCTACATCATGCTTGTTCCGTATTTCGCACTATTCTTTATGATGACGGCGATTCCCGTTATAATGGCTTTGCCTATGGGATTCACCAACTTCAACATGGTAAACTTCCCGGACTGGGTGGGGTTCTCGAACTTCGAGACGCTGTTCATGGAAGACGAGGTATTCTTGATTTCAATCCAGAACACGCTTGTTTTCGCGGCGGTCACGGGGCCGTTGAGTTACGCACTGTGCTTCTTGTTAGCATGGTTCATTAACCAGCTTCCCGGGCAACTGAAGACGATTTTCACCTTCATCTTCTACGCACCGACCCTCTCGGGTAACATCTACACCACCTGGCAGCTCATCTTCTCGGGTGACACCCACGGACTGGCTAACTCTTATTTGATGGAGTTGGGGATTATCAATCGAAATTATGAGTGGCTTACCGACGGTAATCTAATCATGGGGGTAGTCATAATCGTGCAGTTGTGGATTTCGCTTGGTGCGGGATTCCTGGCGATTCGTGCGGGATTCCAGGGGATTCCCGCAGACCGATACGAAGCCGGCGCGATTGAAGGGATTAAGAATCGTGCGCAGGAACTGTTGTACATCACGATTCCCGCAATGGGGCCGCAGTTGCTCTTCGCGGCGATTATGCAAATTACCGCTTCATTTGCAGCGGGGGACGTTTCAAGATTCTTGACTGCATTCCCGACCACCGACTATCGAGCCCACTCAATTATGAACCACGCCTTCGACTATGGGTCGGTCAGGTTTGAGATGGGGTACGCCTCGGCAATATGTTTCATATTGTTCTTCTCGATGTTACTCGCCAACTGGGGGATTAAGAAAGTCCTCGGCAAGTACTTGGATTAGACCGGAGAAAACTCGCAAACCTGCGAAAACATCGGCAAATTATAAAGTTAATCATGGAGTGAAACTATGAAGTTAGTTATAAAAAAGCGGAAAAAGTATTCGGGTTCCGTTGGCGGTGATATAGCGATTTTCGTCATGTTGGCGATTCTCGGCTGTTTCATGCTTTTTCCGATTTATTTGTCTGTAATCCAGTCAATCAAACCGATTGAGGAGTTCTTCTTGTTCCCGCCCCGGTTGTATGCGATTAATCCCACGTTCCAGAACTTTGTTGAGCTTTTTGAGGCGGCGGGGAATATGTGGGTTCCGTTTACGAGATACCTCTTCAACTCGATTTTTGTCACGCTGACGGTAACGGTTTCACAGGTACTGTTTGCGTCGTCGGCGGCGTACGTCCTTTCGAAGGTCAATACGCCGGGGGTAAAATTCCTGAACAAAATGGTTGAAATCGCGCTGTTGTTCCAGTCTACCGTTACCTACATAATGGTTTACATGGTCATGGCTCAACTCAACATGATTGATACCTATTTCGCGATTACTCTCCCGTTTATAGCGACTCCGCTGTCGTTGTTCTTTATGAGACAGTTTATGGGACAGATTCCCGATTCTATGATAGAAGCAGCGCAGATTGACGGCGCAGGTCACTTCAGGACTTGCTGGCAAATCGTCATGCCGAACTGTAAACCGGCATGGATTACGCTGATTATCTTTGCGTTTACTGCGGCATGGCAGATTACCGGTTGGTCGTACATTTTCACCGAAGCACTTAAACCGTTACCGACTGTTCTCGACCAGATTCGTATGTCCGGTATAGCGAGAATGGGGGTCGGTGCGGCAGCATCGGTATTTATCATGACCCCGCCGATGGTGATTTTCGTGTTCTGTCAAAGTAACGTACTCGAAACCATGGCACATTCGGGATTGAAAGAGTAAGCAAGAGCAAAACAAGAGCAACGGTGCGGCCGGCTTCGCCGGACGGCAGGCTGCTTGACGGTACAGAGCATGAGCAGTTTAACAGAAACCGGATAACGAATAATTGAGGAGAAGCGATATGTTTTTTCAAAAGAAATCAACTAAAATCATAGCGACACTCGTTGTAATTGCGATTGTTTTCGGTATGCTTCCTGCGGTAATCGCACAGGAACCGTATATTTCTTATGGGTATGACTGGTTTTTCGATACCCACCCGAGTCAGAGTGCGTATATCGTTGACCGTGTGATTACCTCTAACGAAATGAACCTGGCGATTCCGATGAACAAACCGGAAGACCTGTTCGTTTATGAAGATGAGGAATCGGGTGAAATCATCGTGATTATCGTTGATACCGGTAACAATCGACTGATTATCACAGACGAAAACTTCGACAGTGTCCGTATAAGAGACGAGTTTTACTATTCTGCTGATTATCAAGCGCAGAACTTCCTTTTAGAAGACACCCCCGAGTATGAGGCGAGAGTTCGGGAAGAATTTGCAAAAATCGGTAAAGTTTCTAACTTAAAAAACCCGACAGGGATTTTCGTGAACAAATCCGATGACGGAATCAGATTGTTCATAGCCGACCAAGGTAACGAACGTGTAATCATGACCGATTTAAGCGGCGGAATTTTGATGGAGTACACGAAACCCGAAACCACGACCTACGCGGCGGAGTCGTTCAGTCCAAGCAAGGTTTTGGTCGATAACGGCGGAAACGTCTACGTTTGTGTGAAGAATATCACCAGCGGCTCTGTAAAGTTCAGCGCGACGGGTAACTTCCTGGGATTCTTCGGGGCGAACCGGGTTACAAGGACGAGCGATGCGATTCTCAACTACTTTTTACGGTTTGTTTTGACCAAAGAACAGATGCTCGACAGAACCCGCCCTACTCCGGTGGAATTCTCTAACTTTACGATTGATAACGACCAGTTCATTTACACCGTCACCGAAAAAGGCACAACCATTGACATAGTCAAGAAAATCAGTCCGGCAGGACGGAACATCTTCGCAAATCAAGGGATTGACGACAGCTTCATCTGGGGGGACTACAACTCTCCGCGGGTGGGAAACAAGGTTTACACCTCACTGATTATCGATATTTCGATTGACCATAATGGGGACATCTACATTTTCGACAGGGAATCGGGGAAAATCTTCCAATACGACCAAGAAGGTCATTTGATGTTCATTTTTGGCGGAAAGGGTGAACAAAAAGGGCTTTTCGTTGACCCGAAAGCACTCGAAACTCTTAACGGAAGGGTCTATGCACTTGATGCGACCAAGAATTCCGTTACGGTGTTCAAACTTACCGAATTCGGCGGTCTCGTCACGGATGCGATGGCGATGTTCAACCGTGGACTGTATACCGAGTCGTTACAACCATGGGAGGAAGTCCTCCGCAGAGACGCTAACTACTACATGGCATACGTCGGAATGGGCAACGCTAAGTTGAGTGTAGGTGAGTTTGAGGAGTCTCTCAAGTACTTTTACATGCACTCCCGCGGGGGATACGGTCGTGCGTTCAAAGACTTCAGGATTGACTTTATACGTAACAACTTCGACAGAATGTTGGCGATAGCGTTGATTGCAATCGGTGTTGCGATTGCCGGGGCTACCGGAATTGACGTTCTCCGCAAGAAGAAAAAAGCGAAAGAGCTTTACGCGCTCTACAATTAACCGGGGGAAGAAAAGGAGTTAGATATGGTATATGATTTAAAACTGCCTGCTTGGAAATGGCCTTTCTATCTGGTGCGGCATCCTTTTGAAGGGTTCGAAGATTTGCGCTGGAAAAAGGGCTATAACACGAAAGTCTCTATGGTGATTGTGTTGGCGTTTTTCGTTTTGACGGTTATCCAAGCACAAATGACAGGATTCCTATTCAATAATTCGATTACGAAAATCTTTAACATTGTCCCGTACTTTTCATCAACGATTCTGCTGTTCTTCACCTGGGTAATAGCCAACTGGTCGCTATGCACCCTCTTCAATGGTGAAGGCACGATGCGCAACATCTGCAGTACGAGCGCGTATGCGTTAATCCCGTACCTGGTTTCGATGATTATCACCACCGCCGCCAGTAACGTTTTACTCCGCAGAGAAGCGGGATTCTTGACTTTCATCTCACTTTTGGGGATTGCATGGTCAGTCATAATGATGATTTCCGGGATGAAAGCGGTTCACCAGTATTCGGTACCGAAAACGCTTGTATCGTTGGTCTTCACCCTTGTCGCGATGGTTATTATCCTGTTTATTCTCGTTTTGTTGGTGGCTTTATTCCAACAGGTCTACATCTTCTTTTACACGATATACACCGAGTTGGTCTATCGATTCAGTTGAGCAAAACGCGGGCAAAACAAGAGCGAAATTTCAAATCTTACTCCGTAGGAGGAATAGGTAATGTTCAATAAAATCCGAAAGCACAATAAGTTATTGTCATGGCTGATTTTGCTGTCAATCATCGTCACGTTGGGGAGTCCGTCGTGGTCCGACGAACCCGAAGACAGCGACGGTGACGGCGTTATCGACGAAACCGATATTGCGGCGGCAGAACCTAAAGTCGATTATGACGTTCCGCGCAGGGACGAAGAAGAGTTGTGGAACAAGATGGAATCGGTTGCTAAAAACGAACATCTTGAGCTTCGTGTGCTTGAAAAGGACGAATACATCGGAATGGTCAAGACTATCGGCGATTTAATCGTCCATGATTCAAAAGGTGAACCCATTGACTACGTCGAAGGTATGTTCGAAGCGAGCGATAACATGGTCGAAATCCATGACGAAAACGGTACCCTCGTCGATACGCGGGTGGTCAGCCGTCTCGGTCAAGTCCCCGATAAAGAAGACGAGAGCATCACTCGATTAACCTACAAGGGTGACGTTTACGAAGAAGTCTCCGGCAAAGAAAAACGTGAAGGAACTTTCGCGGTCAGGGCGGTAAATAACGGAACCGCCAACGGATTCATCTGGTGGTCGAACCCGATTAACTCTACATTAGACCCCTATGCGAACGGATTGCAGGTGAACAAACTCAACTCGCCGATTATGTTTAGGGCGGGGAATCACGATTCCGGGACGGCGGCTAACCTTTTTTCGAACACAATCGAAAATGACCGAAGCACCGGCTCACAACGCTTCGTGAATGCCTGTACCGGGATTGAAAAAATCACCAACGGGGCACGGTTCAACTATAATTTCCCGCAGAGAACCACGAAAATCTCCATGGAAATCACCCTCGAAGGGAAAAGCGTGCTTGTAAACATTCCGCAAGAAAGATTGATAGAGGAAGAAATCTCGGGTGAATCCGGAAGCGTTATGCTCACCCTTTCTCTCTTGAACAGCTTTGGTGCGGCACCGGAACGCGAAGGCGGCTACATCGTAGTGCCGGACGGTTCGGGCGCGGTTATCGAATTCGATAACAATAAAGTCAACTCGGCGCAGTATTCGGGGCAGGTTTACGGCAGGGATTATGCCGTTTCGCAAAGATTAGCCCCTCCGGTTACTCAGCAGGTCTATCTCCCGGTTTTCGGGATTGTACGTAACAAAGGCGAAAACGCACTGGTCGCAATTGCCGAAAACGGCGCAGAAAACGCAACGGTTCGTGCGGCGGTTTCACGCCAGGGTTCACGTGCGAGCGGAAACGCACTCGCAAATACCACGAGTTATAACCTCGCATGGTTTGACTTCGCTATGCGTACCACCGACACCTTCAGAATCGGTACAAAAAACGTAGAACTCTCCATTTATGAGTCGGAATACATCAAAACCGGTGACATTTCGGTCCGGTACTACCCGTTGTCGGTTTCAGATTCGGTAAACGATGAGTTATCCTACGTCGATATTGCGAACACCTATCGCGACTACCTTATTGAAAAGCACGACAGTCTGCAGGAAGGCAGAATGGATTCCAACGCTACACCGTTTTACATGACGCTTAACGGCGGAACCCAGAAGAGACATTCGATTATGGGGCTTCCGTTCAATCTGCAGACCGCCGCAACCACATATTCACAGGCGGCTGAAATGGTTGAGTCCCTCAACAGCAACGGTATTGAAGACCTGGTAATTACTTTTAACGAATTCAATACGGCGAAAATCAAGGGCGAAATATCCGCTTCGGTACAGTATTCGTCTATACTCGGCGGAAAAAGCGGGTATAACAGTCTGTCCTCAACCGTCGGGAAGTATGGTTACTCCCTCTATCCCAGCCTGGGATTCATGGAGTTCCGCAAATCCGGAAACGGATACAACTTCCTGTTGCACTCATCGAAGGAAATCACTCGTTCAGTCGCGCGGCAACAGAAGTATGAGTTGGCGTTCGGAACCCCCGACCCGTTACAAAGCTCAACCACGATTCTTTCACCGTATTACTTCCCCGATGCGTTTGACAGCATTATTAAGTCATTCACATCAAACGGCATAAACACGATATCGCTCGACAACGCGACTTCACTGCTGTACAGTGACTTTTCACGGAAGAATCCGTTCGGGAACATCTACTTCAACAGAAGAGACACCGTTCAGATTCTGACCGAGGGGTACGCAAAACTCAACAGTGCGGGGATTTCGATACTTGCCCAGTCGGCGAATTCCTATGCGTTGCCCTATGTCTCGCATATAAGCAACGTTCCGTTATCGTCGTCTAACTATGATATCTTCGACTATGACATTCCGTTCTATCAGATTGTTATTCACGGTCTTATTCCTTATTCGACCACGCCGTTCAACGCGAGTTCGAATCTGAATGCGTTGACCCTGCTCGCGATTTCCACGGCGACCCCGGTACATTACCAGTTCATGTACGAGGATGCGGGCGAATTCAACGATTCGGAATACGACAATCTGTATTTCGCGACCTTCGATGGTTGGGAAAACGATGCCGTCAACACTTACAAGATGTTCGATGAGCTAATCGGAGATGTCTTACACGAGAGAATCGTGAAACATACCCGCCTGGAAGATGATGAGTTCGAAACGGTATTCGAAAGCGGGAAGACGATTTATATCAATCTCCGAACGAGTGAGCTTGCAATCAATGGGGTGACGGTGGATTTAGAAAAGTACAATACCGGAATAGGGAGGTAAATCAGGATGAAGTTAAACGAAGACAATAACAATGATTTTGGCTTTGAGTTTGAAGAGGCTTCTTCTGAAGAGAAAATTCCTGAAATAACGCCGCCTAAATCGGTCGAACCTAAACCGGTTGAACCGGAAAGGGTGTCAAAGCCGCCGGTTCAAATGAGCGAGAAGGAACGCCGTCAACAGGAAAAATTCGCAAAACGGCGCGACAGGATTCGTACAGCGAAACTAAAACAGTTCGAAGTGCGCAAGAACAAATTCTTCTCCGACCTGGACAAAGCGGAAGCAAAAGAGAAGTCTAAGACGAAAGATGACACGAAAATCCGTGAAATCGAATTAGCGGCGGAAAAAAACCGCCGTGAAGCCGAAGCGAGATTCGTGCAAGAGAAACGCATAATCGAAACTGCGTCGGGTTCACGCATTTCGTATGAACGCAGAAAGTCGCTCTACGGTTACGGATTCATCGCAATTTGGGTTATCGGCGTATTCCTCATATTCCTCGGGCCGCTAATCACATCTATGTCGTATTCGCTGAATAAAACCACACTGGTAGACGGAAACAGAATCGAAGAGTTCGGGATGAGCCGTGCGGGAATCTACCTGGAATGGAACAGTTTCCATCACTATTACCGGGCATTCCGATTAGACGGGGAATTCACGGTCGACCTGGTCACTTCACTGGGTGAGTTAGTTCCGCAGGTCTTGATGATTTTGGTGTTCAGCTTGTTCGTAGCAGTGTTACTTAACCAAAAGTTCAAGGGGCGAACGCTTATGCGTGCGATTTTCTTCTTCCCGGTTTTAATTTCAACCGGGCCGGTAATCGCAATTATAAACGGTGAGATTATGGCATCGGGGGCAACGGGTGATGCTGCACAGTTCTCGAATATGTTCCAAGCCGATTTGGTGGATGAGTTTCTGCAGTTTTTGGGGCTTTACAATGTAAGCCACGACTTCGCAAACTTCATAGGGACTCTTACCAGCGATATATTCAACCTGCTATGGAAGTCGGGAATACAAATCTTGATTTTCCTGTCGGCATTACAACAGATACCGACCTCGGCAAAAGAAGCTGCGTCAATGGAAGGGGCAACCGCATGGGAATTCTTCTGGAAAATCACCTTCCCGACAATCAGCCCGATGATACTGGCGAATCTGATTTACACCATAATAGACAACTTCAGCGATTCGCAAAACGTGGTCATGGGTCACGTATTGACTCAGGTACGTCTGCCCGACTATGGGTATGCCTCAGCAATTGCATGGATTTACTTCGGAATAATTGCGTTGTCACTGGCGGTCGTAGTGGGAATAGTGTCGCGATTCGTGTTCTACCAAGTAGACTAATCAAGAGAAGAAAGGGGGAGTCGATTAAATGGATAACAACAAGGATTTCGGGGTGAACCCGGAAGAACTCGAAGAGATTCATCGGGCGTTCGCCCAACCGAGTGAACCGGTTCAAGAAGAAACTCAAGCAGAGAACCGCGAAGCTTCTTTCCAAGAAGCAACTCAAGAAGCATACAGCAGAAACGAAGAAGCATACGGCGAATACGAAGATTATCAAGACGATGAAGAGTATTACGTGCCGGAGTCGTTTAGGACAACGATTTTCAAGCCGGTTGTCGGGACCCAGAATCTGACTAAAAAACAAATCAAAGAAATCGATAAGAAGAACAAGGAAATTCGTAAGCAGTATCACGTTTCAACCTGGGCGATTTTGAAGAATTTCCGAAAATACAGCGATTCCGAGAAGGAGCGTTATCGTTACCTGGTCGGGAAGCGGGTTGCGTCAACGGTGTGGCCGTTCTTCCATTACGTGATTTTAATCGGACTGGCGTTCGTAATCATGTACCCGATTCTCTTTATGGCAACTAACGCGATTCGTCCGCAAATCGAAACGTCCGACCCGTCAACCATGTGGATACCCAAATCATTACGGTTCGAAAACTTTGCGGATACCTTCAACGCAATCAGGATTCAATACCCGAACGTGATTTTCAGCACCCTACTCGTAAACGTAGGCTGCTCCATCGTTCAAGTAGCGACCTGTGCGATTGTCGGTTACGGATTCGCACGATTCAAGTTCAAGGGGCGCAACCTCCTGTTCGGAATCGTTATTCTGCAAATGATAGTCCCGATTCAAGTGGTCATGATTCCGCTGTATATGCAGTTCAGATACTTTGACTTCTTCGGACTCCTCCGCATTTTCGGGATGGATATAAACCTAATCGGCAACCCGCTGACTATGTTTATAATGGCGTTTTTCACCAACGGAATACGTGCGGGATTGTTTATTCTGCTGTTTAGACAGTTCTTCAGGGGACTGCCTAAAGAACTCGAAGACGCGGCATACCTCGATGGTTGCGGCCCGCTTAAGACGTTTGTGAAGGTCATGGTACCGAATGCGTTAGTGTCCTTCTTGACCGTGTTCATATTCTCGGTGGTTTGGTACTGGAACGACAGCTACATCACGGGAATGTTGTTGGGACAGGAATCAGCGACAATTTCGACGGCTATTCAAGGAGAGAACCTATGGCGAACGGTTGCGTTCTACTTCCACCGCACGACCGAAGGTGTGGGCGGCTCTACCGATTACCTCGTGTACCTTCAAGCAGGCTGTCTCATGGCGATTGCCCCAATCTTGATTATGTACATCTTCCTCCAGAAACACTTCGTTGAAGGGGTTGAACGTTCGGGTATAGTGGGTTAACAACGAAATTTAAAAAGCAACGGCATTTCGAAAGCCGTTGCTTTTTTGCGTATTTTCTCAAATCATATTTTCTCAAAGATTCTGGGTTGTGTAAAGGGTGTAATAGTCACCCTTTTTCGCCATGAGTTCGTCGTGCGAACCGGATTCGGTAATACCTTGAGCGTTGACGTACATGATTCGGTCACAGCCGCGAACAGTCGAAAGCCGGTGGGCGATAATGAACGAGGTTCTGCCTTTCAGCAGATAATCGAGACTTTTCTGCATATTCCGTTCTGTTTTGGCATCGATTGAGCTGGTAGCTTCATCCAAAACCAGAATCCGCGGATTAGCCAGTATAGTACGTGCAAAAGCGATAAGCTGTTTCTGCCCGGTGGAGAGTCCTGCGCCGCGCTCCTTGATTTCGGTGTTGTACCCGTCTTTGAGGGAACGTATGAACTCATCAATCCCGACGATTTTGCACGCTGCAAACGCTTCTTCATCGGTTGCATCCCGATTCCCATACTTGATGTTGAACATCATCGTCCCTGAAAAAATGAAGCTGTCCTGCAACATGATTCCCATTTGACTTCTCAGCGAACTCAACGTCACCCCGGAGATGTCATTACCGTCAATCAAGATTCTTCCGCCATTTAAATCGTAGAACCGCGAAATCAGATTCACAATCGTGGTCTTCCCTGCCCCGGTCGGCCCGACAAGTGCGATGTTTTCACCCGGCTTCACCTTAAACGAAAGGTTTTCGAGAATGTTTGTACTTTTCTCGTATGCGAACGTCACGTTCTCGAAGGTGACTTCGCCCTGCAAGGTCGGCAACGCAACCGCACCGGGACTGTCTTTGACCGTAACCGGTTCATCCAACGTCTCGAAAATCCGCTCGAGATAAGCCACCGCCGTGATAAACGTGTTCATTAAGTTGGAAAGGTTAATCAGCGGTTGCCAGAATCGCCACGAATACATTGACATAGCCGAGACTGTCCCCAATGTTGCCGCGCCTACCCCTGCCGCCCCCGTGAAGACCACCAGTCCGACTATGAAAATCGCGCCGCGGACTATATTTGCGATATTGTCAACCGTCGGCCAAACAAGGAGAGAATACTTCACCGCCTTCATCCAATCTTTACGGTATGAGCCCGAAAGCCTGTCGAAAATTTCGGCGTTCTGCTCTTCCCGCGTGAAGGTCTGGGTGACTTTCACCCCGACTATGCTCTCATGCAGGTATGCGTTCATGTTGGCGGTCTTGTTGGAAACTGCCTGCCATGCCTTACGCTGTTTATTCTTGATAAAAACAAGAAAAACCACGAAAATCGGCAAACCTGCAAGAACCACCAACGCCAACTTCCACGAGACAAAGAACATCACTACCGCTATGAAAAGCAGGTTAAGACATTCCATTACGAAGTTGATAATCCCGTTAGTCATAAGCTCGGAAATGTTATTGATGTAGTTGATTAGCCGAACAATGATTTTTCCGTGGGGGCGGCTGTCGTAATATTCGAACGAGAGTTTCTGCAAATGCGCAAACAAGTCTTCGCGAATGTCGTAGATTATATCCTGACCGACTTTGGTCATGACCATCGAACGTCTCTGCGCAAAGAAAATGCTCAAAAAGGTCGTGAACAACATTCCCCCGCCTAAAAGAATCACCAATCGCGAGTCCCCGGCGGGAATCGCACGGTCAATCGATGCCTGTGCGAACAGCGGGCCTGCCACTCCACACAAAATCGAGACCAGACTCAAAAAAAGCCCCAACGCTATTCTTTTCTTGTGCTTCCCCGCATAGATGAGTGCGCGCTTCAAGTGACGTATGTCAAAGGGGGAATCTAATTCTTCGTCTATATCGAATTTATTTCTTGCCATTATGCCATGTCCTTTCTGACAGAATTTGTATTGCACTAACTCTGAAGTTCATACACTTCCCGATAATACCCGTTCGCCTGAATAAGACTGTCATGTGTACCCGTTTCGGCGATTTTTCCGTCTTTAAGCACGATAATCTTGTCGGCATCTTTAGCCGAAGAAATCCGTGCCGCTATTATAATTTTCGTGCAGGGGAAATCCAAATTCCGCAGACTGTCTTGAATATGCTTCTCGGTTTCAGAGTCTACGGCTGAAGTCGTATCGTCGAGAATAAGAATCGACGGACGAACAGCTAACGCCCGCGCTAACGCAATCCGCTGTTTTTGACCGCCCGAAAGCCCCACCCCGCGTTCTCCGACGATTGTCTCATACCCGTCGGAAGTCTTTTCGATAAATTCATGCGCATCCGCCATCTTTGCATAGGTCTGAACGCTCTCAAAATCCAACTTCGAATTACCGAACGCAATGTTCCCGTCAATCGTATCGGAATAAAGCAAGACTTCCTGGGTTGCCATTCCCACCGAGGAACGCAGTTGCCGCAATTTCAACATACGAATGTTAATGCCGTCAATCAGGATTTCACCGCTTGTCACGTCGTGGATTCGCGGGATTAGATTCACCAACGTAGTCTTGCCTGAACCTGTTTCCCCCATTAACGCCACCGTTTCACCGGCTTTGATTTGAAATGAAATATCACTCAAGGTCTCTGTCTTTGAATTTGATGACGAATCACTTGATTTGCCGGAATATTTGAAACACACATTCTTAAATTCAATATCGCCGTTAATTCGCTCAATCTCGAACGCATCTTCCCTTTCAATGATTTTCGGTCGGCTGTAATAAACCTCAATAATCTTATTAGCCGAAGCCGTAAATCGCTTCAAATCACTGATTACATATCCCAGCGTACTCATCGGCTGAGAAACTGCCCATGCAAGCATCGAAAATGCCATGTAATCCGACATGGAAATCACACCGTTAATCGCGAACAGCCCCCCGGAAATCAAATGCACGGTGAAAACCGCCTGTGAGACCACTTCCATCGGCAAGAAGAATTTCCACCACGTGATTGAGGTTTTTTTGCCTTGTTCGGCATAATCCAGATTAGATTTGCGGAAGCGTTCAATCTCATAATCTTCCGCAGCGAACGCCTTCACCACCCTGTTACCGGAAACGTTTTCTTCCGCCGCCGTGTTCAGCCCGGAAAGTCTCTCCCGCAAATCCCCGAACATCGGGCCGACTTTCTTGTTAAACCGAATCGAGACCGCGAGAATCACCGGGGTCAGCCCAATCATACAAAGTGCCATGTACGGGTTTATGGTGAAGTAAAAGATACTCACCACGAAAAAGCAGATTATGCTTTCGAACAATGTCCTGAACGACCACGCCGTAGTATGACGGAGCATTTCCACGTCACCGGAAAGCCGCGTCATTATGTCGCCGGTACGATATAAATCGTAGAAATCGGCATCCTGTGTCTGCATATTGCGGAACAAATGTGAGCGGATTCGAAAAACCGCCCCCTGCGAACAGACCTCGCACAGCATATGAACAAGGTAAGAAATTCCTGTCCTGGCGAACCCGAAAACGATAGTCAACCCAATCAGCCAAAACAGATAGCCTTGACGGGTGACTATGTTTTCGGCGGCGTTCTCGCCGGAAATAAACGTCTCCACCACAATCCGCATAATGAACGGGTTGAGCACAATCATAATCTGTGCAATAAAGGTCAGCACGAACGCAGTTATGTACCTTCCCCTATACCCTTGAAGGTTTTTCCAAAGCCAACGAAATAAAAACATATAGAATCAATCCTTTAAATGAGTCTTAAAACGAATAATAAGCAGCAAACAACGAATAATAAATAAAACCGAAAAAATCAAAAAGTAAGGGCGGCGTGGAAATATGGGAATTGTTTGCATAATCGGTAAATCTACCGATAGGGTGTTGGAAGAGATTATACTCTCCCGGTTATCGAAAACCTACAGGGTTACTTATATCAAGAATAAGAGCCTTGTTCAAGCGGGGAAAGGTTACGAAATTATCGTAAGCGACTTCACCGAGCTGAAATCACTGTACCTGCCCGAATGTATCATAATCATGAAGAATGATGGGGTAGTCCCTGCTATTCCACTGCCGGAGAAGAGTATAATCATCGTAAACTCCGACAACACCGACCAGTTGATTCGTCTCAAGAACACTAATCTCAACGTAATCACATGTGGTGTCAACGATAAAGACACGCTGAGTTACTCCAGTTCGGGGGCAGATTGTATCGTGACTTCACTCAACCGTGAAATCACGGCTTTTTCCGGGCGTAAAATCCAACCGCTGGAAATCCCGCTGAAACTCGAAAAAATGCCTAAAGATATCTATTACCCGATTGCCTTTACCGCTTTGCGCTTGATTCTCGACGATTTCAACTCGGAATTAGGCGGATTGATTTAAAGCTAAACAAGGGTTCTGCGGCTAGCGGGCCAAGCTTGACGATTTAAGCGAAGTCCCACTTCTTTAACGAACCAAGGCGGGTTTCCCGCCACAGGTGAGGGGGTTGGGGAGCCAAACAAGGGTTCTGCGGCTATCGGGCGAGCTTGACGATTTAAGCGAAGCCCCATTACATAAGATGCCCCAGAAGTATTTTCGCGATTGAGAAAAAGACAATGAGTGAGCTTGTATCCACGATTGTCGTAATAAGCGGTGCCGCCATTACGGCAGGGTCGATTTTGAGCCTTTTCGCGAGAATCGGCAACATTGAACCCGCTAACTTCGCCATAAAAACGGTGAAAATCAAACTTAAACTGATTACGAGCGATTTCGCGAGCAAATCAGGTTCGCCGTAGTTGAGCAGATAAACCCGCAAGAATGCAACTATCGAAAGCACAACCCCTGCAAGCGCACTGATTCTTGCTTCTTTCCATGCGATTTTCAGGAAATCTTTCGGGGAAATCTCCGATACCGCCATACCGCGTATAATCAACGTAGCACTTTGACTGCCGGCATTCCCCCCCGTATCGGTCAACATGGGAATAAAAGTCACCAACAGAGGAACCGCCAGAAACGCTTCTTCATATCCCTGCAGAATAAATCCTGTACCCATCCCGGTAATCATCAGCAGAACAAGCCAGCCTATTCTGTTTTTGAACAGTTTGAACACACTCGTCTTGAGGTACGGTTTTTCCGATGGGGTCATCGCCGCCATGATTTCAAAGTCTTCCGTCGCCTCTTCTTGAACAACGTCAACGATATCGTCAATCGTGATAATCCCGACAATCCGCCGCTCAGAATCCACCACCGGCAAACTCAAAAAGTCATACTTCTCGAAAAGCCGTGCGACTTCTTCCCTATCGGTGTCGGTGTGAACCAGTATGAGGTTGGTGTCCATTATATCGCCTAGTGCTTGTTCAGGCTCTGACAGAAGCAACGTCTTGACCGAAATAACACCCTCGATTCGACGTTCCGGGTCGGTGACGTAGCAGGTGTAAATGGTCTCTTTGTCCGGCCCGATTTTCCTGATTTTAGTAAATGCGTCCTGAACGCTCATACTCCGTTTCAGATGAACATACTCCACCGTCATAATTGAACCTGCCGAGTCTTCCGGATATTTCAGCAGTCGATTAATCTGTTCCCGGGTTTCCCGGGTTGCGTGGGAAAGGACTTTTTGTGCAACCGATGCAGGCATTTCCTCAATGAAGTCAACCGCGTCATCAAGAAACAACTCTTCTATAACATGGGAGATTTCCTTGTCGGAAAGCCGACGAATCAGCGTTTCCTGCGTATCGGCTTCGAGATTTGCAAACACCTCCGCCTCGGAATCTTTCGGCAGTATACGAAAAAGCAATACCGCTTTCTCGATTGACAGCTTTTCAATCAAAGCGGCTATGTCGGCAGGTTCTATTTCTGAAATACCCTTACGTAAAAGATTAAAATGTTTTTCTTCAAGCAGATTCTCAAGTTCGGTGTGATTGTTCATGGCGAGCCCTCCGTGGCGGCAGAAAATTTTTTACTTTTTTACAACGCTTAAAATTATAGCACATTTTCGGACGATTGTCTACCGGTATTGACAAATTCCTTGCAATCGGATATAATCGAAGGCATTATGAGAAAATTCACTGTTATAGACGAGGGGTTCACCTGCCGTATCTGCGGCAGAATAATCACCCCGTTGGGTTCCGGTTGCCGAAACCATTGTAATCACTGCTTGTCTTCGCTCCATCTCGACAACAATCCCGGTGACAGGGCGAGCGATTGCGGCGGAATCCTGCGCCCGGTCGGAATCGAGACGGGTAAAGGCAAGAAGGCACTGCAAATCGTACACAAGTGCGAGAAATGCGGCGAAATCAAAAAAAACATCGCGGCGGGCGATGATAATTACGATTTGATTGTTGAGCTTTCGGCGATTGCAGTCAAGCAGGTATAGCATAATTTTCGGAATCTCGGAATCAACGAGCATAAAAAGGAGTGGCGTTACCTCGCTCGTACACAACGAGGTAACGCCGGGTCACTATGAAAAATAGAATCTTTCGAAATGTTGTTTTAAGCTTTCCCTTAAGCTTCTTTCACTGCAATGATTTCTCTGCCTTTGTAGAACCCACAAGCCTTGCAGATTCTGTGCGGGACTTTCAGTTCACCGCAGCTTTCGCAGGTGGAAAAAGCAGGTGCAGACAACTTATCTACCTCTGAACGTCTTTTATCCCTTCTCGCACGCGAGACCTTCCTCTTTGGAACCGCCATTATTTGCACCCCCTTAATTATAGGTAATTGAATTTGTATTTGACAACACGACTAGCATTATAACACAGATTTTTCATGTTGTCAATAGCTTTTTACAAATATTTTTTAATTTTTTCGCTAAGTTCACCCACATCTGCCGAAAAAGTAAGCGTGACCACGACATCGTCTCCGGAAATCTTGTGGATTTTATCCAACATTGCCGCGACCTTATCCATATCTTGACGGTCACTCTCACCGACAATCCGCAGAACTCCGTCCACGAAAATGTGGGTACAGTCATAGTCGGATGCCATGATTCCGCCGGCAAAGCCGCTGAACGCTTCACAGCCGCAGACCGCATAATCCTCAACATTGACCAGTCTGACATCATGCTTAACGTGGGAATTAAGCGAACGACCTATCTGCACTGTCACGACGTTTCCTTTGCTCTCGTTTTTCGCCTGTTTAATCGCCTCGATTAACAATTTCGTTTTACCCGAACCCCTTGTTCCCGGAATTAATTTAACCATTTTTACAACCTCCTGTTTTTTATAGTTTTATTGAAAGTAAGGGTGTAATACCCCGCCCCTTGGGGCGGCTCACTCGCCCGCAGGGCGAGGGGTGCAGGGCTTGCCCTGCGGTGTTACCTTACATTCTCATGAGTAGCAATACTATCCCAATTTCGCTAACAATTCCGCTTTTTCCGCTTCGAAACCGGGTTTGCCGAGCAGCGCGAACATATTCTTCTTGTAGGATTCCACGCCGGGCTGGTCGAATGGGTTCACACCTAACAGATAGCCGGAGATAGCACACGATTTCTCGAAAAAGTAGATTAAATGCCCCAACTCAAACTCATCCAATTTAGGAAGTTCGAGGATTATATTCGGCGTACGACCTTCGGTATGCGCTAACAGCGTCCCCTGGAATGCCTTTTCGCAGACCGCCGACATATTCTGCCCCGAAAGGAAGTTCAACCCGTCAAGATTTTCGGGTTCGTCTTTCAAGAACAAGTCGGAATCAGTTTCTTTAAACCACAAAACCGTCTCGAACAACATTCTCGCCCCGTCTTGAATATACTGACCCAATGAGTGTAAATCAGTCGAGAAGGTAGCCGACGCAGGGAAAAGCCCTTTACCGTCTTTGCCTTCGCTCTCACCGAACAACTGCTTAAACCATTCATTCATCATGGCAAACGAGTTTTCGTAACTTACCAACATTTCGATTTTATAGCCTTTTCGCAAAAGCAAATTGCGGATTGCCGCATACTTGTAACAATCATTCTCGAACAGGTCGGGATTTGCCGCCGCCCACATTCCCGCTTCAGAGCCTGCCATGAGTGCATCTACATCGCATCCTGCAATGGCAATCGGAAGAAGCCCTACCGCAGTCAACACCGAGAATCTGCCGCCGACATCATCGGGAATCACGAAGGTCTCGTAGCCTTTCTTATCAGCGAGTTCCTTGAGGGTTCCGCGGGCTTTATCGGTAATGGCGATTATACGTTCCTTCGCACCGTCTTGACCGTATTTCTTCTCGATTAATTCCTTGAAAATCCTAAACGCCAACGCCGTTTCGGTAGTTGTCCCGGATTTAGAGACCACCACAACCGAATAGTCCCTGTCGGTGATTAAAGACAGGATTTCGTTCATATACGCGGGAGACAGGCTGTTCCCTGCGAAATACAGTTCCGGTGTCCCCTGTTGCGGACGACTGTTGTACAGGCTGCCTTTAATCGCCTCAATTACTGCACGTGCGCCCAGATACGAACCGCCGATTCCGAGGACTATCACAACTTCACTGTTAGCCCGGATTCTTGCAGCGGCATCTTTGATTCGTGTGAGTTCGGCTTTACCTTCCGGATTCATTCCGTAATATTCGGGAAGATTGAGCCAGCCCAAAAAATCGCTCCCCGCTCCATCGCCCGAGTGAAGCGCGTTGTGCGCTAATTCACAAAACGGTGCAATGAGAGGAAGCTCATTCTCTTGTATAAAGCCTTTTAAAAAAGCGGTATTGATTTTCACAGCCATGATTTTCACCTCGTTTTTTTATAAATGGGGGGATTCTCCCCCAAATTCCTTATAAATGGGGGGGATTCTCCCTAAAAATAATTTGCTGATACTATTATATACGAAACGGGAAAAATTTGCAAGGGGTTTTGAAAAAAACTTTTTTACCTCCCTTTTACTTAAAACGTGATTTATTCAGCCGCAAAAAAATCATTGACGAACGGTCTTGTTTTATGGTATAATAAACCGTAATAAATTGAAAAAAGCGCGCACGAAAGGAAGTGTTACATTTATGACGAAACCATTTCGTTATTATGCGGAAAAGAAGACCGGGTTCGATTTCTCCGCAAAAGCCGTAGAATCCGAATTGACAAAGGCGTTAGGCTTGTCGAATCTCAGCGTAAGGCTGTTCGACTGCTATGATTTGACGTTCGCCGACGATTTAACTGACGAAAAGCGTTCGCAACTCGAACAAACCGTACTGCATAATCCTACAACCGACATTCTTTATTCCGACAAGTTACCGGATTTGCCCGACACGTTTCATCTGTTCGGGATTGAACCCGTTACGGGTCAATTCGATGCAATCGCAGACTCACTCGAGCAGAATATCCAAATGCTCACTTTAGGGGAAAGACCCACCGTCAAGACAGGAATGTTCTACGCAATCGACGGATTGAACGACAGCGATTTCACACGGGCGAAAGCCTATCTCGTTAATCCGCTGGAATATCGATTCACCGAATTAAATCAGAATCCCGACACGCCATCTCAAAATCAACAAACAGACATCGCCGACATTCCGGAAGTGGATTTCGCGGAACTTTCTCAAATGGGATTAGCCATGTCGGAAGATGATATAACGGTCGTGAAGGAGTACTTCGAGTCGGAGGGGAGAAAACCCACCCTTACCGAAATCCTCGCGTTAGACACCTACTGGTCCGACCATTGCAGACACACCACCTTCAATACTATTATAAATGATGACTCGCTCAAAATCGAAGACCAACGGGTCAAATCGGCATATGAGCTGTTTAAATCGCTCAACTCACAAAAGGGTAAACGTCCGACCACCCTCATGAATATCGCTACCGCCGCTATGCGTCACTTCAAGAACAGCGGAGAATTACCCATGTTGGATGAATCGGACGAGGTCAATGCCTGCACGATTAAACTCGAAAAAGGCGAAGCCGCGGGAAAATATCTCTTCTTCAAGAACGAAACGCATAATCATCCCACCGAAATCGAACCGTTCGGCGGTGCTTCCACCTGTATCGGCGGGGGAATCCGTGACCCTCTTTCGGGTAGAGCGCAGGTGTATCAAGGAATGAGAATCACCGGTGCGGGCGACCCACGTCAGCCGGTTGAAGAGACTTTATCGGGAAAACTCCCGCAGCGCAGACTCACCCGCACAGCAGCGGAAGGCTTCAGTTCTTACTCAAATCAAGTTGGGTTATCGTCGGGCTTCTCGAAAGAAATCTATCACCCGGGATACGTCGCTAAACGTATGGAAGCGGGGGGACTCGTTGCGTCGGCGGATATGAAGAACGTTCGCCGCGAAAAGCCGCTCCCGGGAGATTTAGTCCTGCTCCTCGGCGACAGAACCGGACGAGACGGAGTCGGCGGGGCAACCGGCTCATCGGTATCACATGATGTCAATACCGTAACGGTTGCCGCGTGTGAAGTTCAAAAAGGGAATCCGCAGGCGGGCAGAAAACTGGGCAGACTGTTCAGGAAACCCGAAGCAACCCTTCTTATAAAGAAGTGTAACGACTTCGGGGCGGGCGGGGTTTCGGTTGCAGTGGGCGAATTAGCCGACGGTCTCGAAATCAATCTAGACAAAGTCCCGCTGAAATACGAAGGATTAAACGGCACCGAAATCGCAATATCGGAATCGCAGGAGCGTATGGCAGTAGTCATAGCCGAATCAGATTTGTCGGCAATGCTGAAGCTCTGTGATGCCGAAAACGTCGAAGCGACGGTCATAGCACAAGTCACCGAACAGCCCCGTCTCGTCATGTATTGGCGGGGAAAGAAAATCGTTGACATTGCCCGCTCGTTCCTGGATTCTTCCGGCGCGAAACGGTATACCTCCGTGCGTGTTCCGACTGTTCCCCCCTCCGAACACAAAAAAACTGTTCCCGACTTGTCGGTATGCTCTCAAAAAGGCTTGACCGAGATATTCGACAGCTCGGTCGGCGGTCTGAACGTGTTCGCCCCCCTCGGCGGCAAATACGCATTATCGGAAATTCAAGTTATGGCGGCAATCATCCCGGGGACGAAATCTGCCGCGAGCATTATGTCATACGGCTTCGACCCGTACGCGCTTGAATCCGACCCGTTCGGCGGTGCGGTGAGTGCAATTGTGACTTCGGTAGCGAAATTAGTCGCGGTCGGTGTTGATTTGGACACGGTTCATCTATCACTGCAGGAATTCTTCCCGCGGTGTGACTCTCCCGAAAAGTGGGGACTGCCTTTCGCGGCGATGTTGGGGGCGTTTTCGGCACAGGTCGGACTGAAAATCGCGGCAATCGGCGGAAAAGATTCCATGTCGGGTTCATTCGGCGATTTAGATGTTCCGCCCACTTTGATTTCATTTGCAGTGGGGGTCGGCGATGCCAAAACCCTGCTCAGTCCCGAATTCAAGAAAGCGGGAAGCCCGGTCTATGTGCTTCCGCTTGAGCCGGACTGCGATTCATTGCCTGACTATTCCTCAATAAAGACAAACTGGACAAAATACGGCGAATTGGTTCAAAGCGGAAAAGTTCTGTCGGCGTGCGTGTGTGAACACAACACCTTCATCACCATAAGAAACATGGCAGTCGGAAACAAAATCGGTTTTATCGGGGAAGAGACTAGCTATCCTGTAGGCTCGATTATATTCGAAGCTAGCGAACAACTCGATGGCTATACACTAATCGGAAACACGCAGGAAGCCCCGGAAATCAACGGAGATTCTATAGATGAGATTATCCGCGAATGGGAATCGCCACTGGAAAGCGTTTTCCCTATCGTCAAGTCGCCTGCCGACCGGCAGAGCCGGTCGCACTGCGACTCTTGTTCTGCTTCCAACGCTACAACAACGAATAAGCCTGTAATCGTCGGCAACAAAAAGGCGAAAGCCGTCATTCCGGTTTTTCCCGGCACTAACGGCGAATACGATGTTTCCTTTGCCCTCGAACAAGCGGGCGGCGTAGCCGAAACGGTTCTAATCCGCAACCTCACGCCGACTATGCTGAATGAATCGCTTGCGGCACTGCAAAAATCCATTTCGGATTCGCAGATGTTAGTTTTCCCCGGCGGTGATTTCGGCGGAATAGTCGCACTTTTCCAAAATCCCGAACTTTTAGAATCCTTACAGGAACTTTTACGTCGCAACGGTCTAATCCTCGGAATTAACGAGGGATTCAAGGCTTTGTTACGGTTGGGATTATTCGGGGCGGATTTATCGGCGACATTCACCTCCGACAGTGGCGGTAAACACCTCCACCGATATGTACCCGTCCGCGTGGATTCGAACGCTTCACCGTGGCTGTCATGTTGTGAAGTCGGTGAAATATACGTTCAGCCTGTTTCTGCGTCGGAAAAATTGCTTGTCCCGACTTCCGACATTCCGCAGGCGCAGATTGCGTTCAGATATGCAGATTCAAACGAGATTGAAGCAATCACAAGCCCTGACGGCAGGGTGTTGGGGAAAATCGCTCACTTTGAGCGGTATCGTGAATTCACTGCGAAGAACCTGCCGGGGAATAAGTTCCTGCCGTTGTTTGAAGGCGGAATCAAGAGTCTGTAATTAGAAACTACACCTCAAGAATACTTCTTATAACCCGGATGTCTTCCGGTAAGTCGGTACTGTTTCCGTAACTCGATTAGCTTTTCGATGTTTTCACGCGGGATTTCCTTTGCACCCCCGAGTAAATGTACGTTCAAGCTGATTTTGGCAAACTGTTCAAGGGTTTCCATTCGGTGAAACGCCGTGAGCAAATCCGTTCCGACGGTGAGTGCGCCGTGATTCTTCAAGAGCATTGCATCATGTTCTTGAAGATACGGCGTAATCACTTCCGGGACTTCGTCGGTAGAAGGGTTCGCGTATGGTACTACCGGAACCGAACCGATTGACATCACAGCCTCGATTACCGTATACTCGTCGAGAGGTTTGTTCGCGACGGCATAAGCGGTCGCGGCAGGGGGGTGGGCATGAACAACCGCCCCGACATCGTCACGATTTTCGTAACAACGCAGATGCATTCGGGTCTCACCGGAGGGCTTGCAACCGGGATTAGCTTCAATAATTTTGCCGTTCAGGTCGATTTTGACGAGTTTTTCCGGGGTGATGAAGGCTTTGCTTATCCCCGACGGAGTCACGAGGATATATCGGTCATTCAATTTGACCGAGACGTTGCCGTCGTTAGACGCAACCCAACCGAGTTGCCACATTTTCATGCAAATGTCGCAGATTTGTTCTTTTATTAAGGTTTCATTCATATGACCTATTATAAGTTTTTTTGGAGAGAAAGTCAATGCCTAACTTAAAACGCGGAAGCGGTGTACTGCTTCACATAACGTCACTGCCTTCACCTTACGGAATAGGAACTCTCGGCAAATCAGCCGAAGAGTTCGTAAATACCCTGCGAGATTCCGCACAAAAGTACTGGCAAGTACTCCCGCTGAATCCGGTCGGCTACGGAAATTCCCCCTATCAAAGTTTCTCGGCGTTTGCGGGTGAGCCGTTGTTAATCGACCTCGATGATTTAGTAGCCAACGGACTGCTTTCCAAAAGCAAATGCGAAGATGCCGATTTCGGTGCAGACCCGACCTTCGTCGATTTTGAAAAGGTAGTCCGGGTAAAAATGCGACTGCTTAATGAAGCGTTCACCGCATTCAGTGAAGATGTAGCGTACCTGGCATTCATCAAGGAAGAAGAGGCATGGTTGGACGATTACGCACTGTTCATGGCATTGAAAGAGGCTAACGGAAACACCGCCTTCACCAATTGGGACGCACCAATCCGTTATAAGAACGAAGCGGCGGTGAATAAAGAGCTGGAGAACCCCGAAATAATCAAACGGGTAAAATTCTGGAAGTTTACGCAGTACTTCTTCAGGCGGCAATGGTCGCAGCTTCGCCGTTACGCTAACAAAAACGGCGTGAAAATCATAGGCGATATTCCTATTTATGCCAGCCCCGACTCTGCCGATGTATGGACGAATCCCGAGCTGTTCGTATTGGATTCTTCCCGCAAACCCGTGAAAGTCGCAGGGGTTCCGCCGGATTATTTCTCGAAAACCGGTCAGTTATGGGGGAATCCCCTTTACGACTGGGCGGAGATGAAAAAAGACGGCTATCTCTGGTGGCGCGAGCGGGTGAAAAAATCCGCGGAGTTATACGATACAATCAGAATCGACCATTTCCGTGCATTCGACACCTATTACGCTATTCCCTACGGTGAGAAGACGGCGATTAACGGCAAATGGCTCACCGGGCCGGGCATGGACTTGTTCAACGCAATTAAAAAAGAAAAGACGTTAGCCGACTATCCAATCATAGCCGAAGACCTGGGCGAACTCTTCGACAGTGTAAAGGTTCTGCTCACACAAACAGGATTCCCGGGGATGAAAATCCTGCAATTCGGCTTCAACGGGGCAAACCATGACAACGAACATCTTCCGCATAATTACGAAAACAACATGGTGGTCTACACCGGAACGCATGATAATTCCACCATTGGCGGATTCCTCGACCATGCCGTCAAGAAAGACAAACCCACCCTCAAAATGGCGAAAAACTATGTCAAACCGAGCCTGTTTGAACCTCTTCACCGTGCCTGTGTGAGGAGTCTCTACGCTTCCAATGCGGGAATGGTAATCGTCCCTATGCAGGACTTGTTAGGGCTGGGTGATTCGGCGAGAATGAATCTGCCGGGTACAATCAGGACTTCCAACTGGATTTGGCGAATGAAACCGAACGCATTTAACAAATCCACCGTGAAATGGCTGAAATCGCTGAGTGAAACCTATTTTAGGAATTAGAGGGGTAATTGGAATCAATCATGAATATACAGATATTCGGGAAGCCAACCCATTTCGATTTAATCCAAAGTTTGCGGGGAACAGAAAGGGGTAGTCATGAATATACAAATATTCGGGAAGCTTAAATGTTTCGATACGAAGAAAGCCGAACGATATTTTAAGGAGCGTGGGGTAAAGTTTCAGTCGGTAGATTTGATGCAGAAGGGGTTCAGCAAGGGTGAGTTGGCTTCGGTCATTAAAGCGGTAGGGCTGAACGCGCTTGCAAACGAGAAATCGCAGGATTATCATCTGTTCGGCTATTTAACCGATGAAGCAAAACCCGACAAACTCCTCGAATGTCCGGGGTTGCTGAATACACCGATTGTTCGTAACGGAAGACTTGCTACGGTGGGTTATTGTCCGGAAGTTTGGAAGAAATGGGGGGAAGATTAAACATGAATTGCAGTCATTGCGGCGCAAAGCTGGAAGGCAGTTTCTATTGCAGACAATGCCGGAAGATGTCGGACGTTTCTAACGTTGATATAAATTCGGGCGAATTGGGAGAATTTTCGAACGATTCTACGAACGGTTCTAAAAATGCAATTCCCGAACCAGAATCGAGGGTTAGCTCATGGGGGGCAACGATTGACCGGGACTCGGTTCCGCCGCCCTCTGCGCTCGACCGGGATTCCGACTATTCTTTCGGTCTCCCGCCGGAAGCGAATCAAGACGGGCATTTGGATTCAATCGAGCGATTGGGAAAGTTAGCGGTCAAGGACAGGAAAAATCTGCTCAAACGAGTCTCCGGGTGGATGGCTATCTTCGCCGCCCTGGATTTACTTTCGCAGATTCGTGACTTTCTCACGGGGACTATGCTTGTGGGGGTTCTCGAATCAATGTTAGGGGAACGGCTTATACATCTGTTTATCGCGCTGTCGGCTCTGGGATTCGCCGCAACGGGATTCCGCTTGTATTCGGGCATAATGGGAATGACCGGTTATCAAAACGCCGCCGGCACGAAAAAGTGTATAATGTTAGGGCTAATCCTCCTGCCGTTCGGAATATTCGGCTTGTTAATGTCGTTAGACGGAAGCGTTGACGGCGCGTTAATCGGAATCTTGAGTCTGGTGTTCCCGGCACTGTACTTATTCGCCGCTTGCAAGAATATGAAAGACGTTCAGTAATATAAAACAGGAAGCGTATTCGCTTCCTGTTTTTGTATTTGCTTTTTTTGGTACTTCACGCTTAATCCCAACTGCACAATTCTTTATATAAGCCGATATATAACTGTGCCGAGCGTTTCCAACTGAAATCTGCTTTCAATGCGCGGGTCACGAGTGCGCCCCACGATTTCTTGTCGTTGTAATGGTGGCGCGCGCGACGAACCGCTTCAAGCATATCTTCCGCATTGTAACTCTGGAACGTGAACCCGTTCCCCTCATCACCGCAATCGATTATAGAATCCTTGAGTCCTCCCGTAGCGCGAACCACCGGAATAGTCCCGTAGCGCAGAGAAATCATCTGGGCGAGTCCGCAGGGTTCGCTCTTACTCGGCATGAGGAACATATCCGAACCGGCGTAAATCATGCGCGCCAGTTCCGGAACGAATCCGCAGGTAAAGCTGACCCTGTCGGGGTGCTTTTCTTTCATTCCGTAGAAGAATCCCTGGTAGGTCTCTTCCCCCGAACCGAGAATGATTACTTTATATCCAAGGTTAATAATTTCATCGAAGACCGCACGCACTAAGTCGAGACCTTTGTGTTCCACCAAGCGCGTAACAATTGAGATTACCGGGGAATCATCACCGGAAGGCAGACCGACTTTGTCGAGAAGGGCGGTTTTACAGGTGTTCTTGCCCGACTTCTTCTTTAACGAAAACTTTTCCGCGATGGTACTGTCGGTTGCGGGATTATACACGTCAACGTCAATCCCATTAAGGAATCCGCAGGTCTTGTACTCTTTGCCTTTGAGGGCGCGGTCAAGTCCGTTAGCGAACCACGGCTCAAAAATCTCCTGCGAATAGGTCGGCGAAACGGTGGTGATTTTATCCGCGATTTCAAACGCACCTTTCATGAGGTTTACGTCACCGTCGTATTCTACAAGGGTGGAAAGATGCCACGGAACACTCAAAACATCTTCCAGTAAATCGAACCCGTATCTTCCTTGATATGCGATGTTGTGGATTGTAAAGACGTTGCGAATCCGCCGCATATCATGGTGATAACGATAATATATGTTGAAATAAATCGGGATTAACGCGCACTGCCAATCGTTGGAGTTGATAACGTCGGGAATGTCTCCCGTGTTTTTAACGGTTTCGAGTACCGCCCGCGAAAAGAACGCAAACCGCTCGGCTTCATCGTAATACCCATAGATTCCGAAGTCACGCTTGAAATAATGCTCATTATCAATCAGATAATAGGTGAGACCCGAGACCTGCACCTTATAAACTCCGCAATACTGCGAACGCCATCCCACCGGAATATAGAACTCGGTCACGAATTCGGCGTTTTTCACTAAATCGGCAGGAATTTGATTCTTGTAAAAAGGCATTATAACCGAACAGTCCACACCTTCTTCCACTAACGCTTTAGGAAGCGCGCCGGCTACCTCCGCAAGTCCGCCCGATGCTACAAATGGTTGTGCCTCACTCGCCGCATATAAAATTTTCATAATACAACCGCCTTTCACTGCTTGCTTTTTGCTTGAAATTTTACCGCTTAAAAGCAGTATAACACGAATCACCATAAATTGCAAGGTAAATTTTAAAACTTTTTATAGAATTATTCCGAATTTAATCTTGACTTTACGGGATTTATTGTATATAATAGGTTAGATATGAAAAAAATAAAACAGTATACTGCATTATCAGCCATTTTAGCTTTAGTTTTGACTATCCTGACTACCGGGTGCAGCTTCGCCCGGCAGAAAAGTGCGATAGTCGATTATGATTATTCTGAAATGCAGTTAATCCAACTCGATGCGTTCACACCCGAATCGGCGAAAGCCCTCGCCGAAAACCGCCCCGTTGTCGTGATTACCACGTCGCTGGGTGAGATTAGACTTGTACTCTTCCCGGAATACGCACCCGACACCGTAGCGGAATTCATTGCCGCAGTCGAAGAGGGATTCTATGACGACACCGAAGTCCTGGCGATTAAACATGACGAAGACGACACCACCGATGCAATCGGTGCGTTCTTCCAGGCGGGAATGGCAAAGATAGATGACGGATTCATGGTGAGAACCGCTTCAGACGGTACGATTATCGAAACCCCGAACGAATATTCGGTGAATATGTGGTCTCTGAAAGGCGCAATCGGTGCGTACAGCGGAGATAAGCACGGAGTTAGCGATTCACGGTTCTTTATAGTGAATCAACAACCGTTAGGCGAAGAAAGGCTCGCAAAAATGCGGGGAGTAGTGGCGGAAGACGGTTCGGCGTTACTACCGGAAGAGTTGGTCGAGGCTTTCGACGAATACGGCGGCGTGTTCACACTTTCGGGATTTTACACGATATTCGGGCAGACGATTGAAGGGTTCGACGTGATTGAAGCAATCTGCGACATCGAAGTGAATGAGCGTACCCGCCCGGTCGAAGATATTAAAATTATTTCCGTAAAGATGGAAGAAATTCAAGAAATAGAGGATGAATCATGAAGCGAATAAAAAAAATCCTCCCGCTGTTTCTGATTTGCGTGATTCTGGCAGGTTGCAAGGGCAAGGATTCCGCAACCGGAAACATGGAAGAAATCCGCCCGCCGCAAACCGGTGATGTTTACGCCGAAATCACGTTCCGTGACTTCGACGGAAAGCTGACCTTTGTTTTGTTTGAAGACATTGCCCCGGTCGGTGTGAAAGAGTTCATTGAATCCGCAGAAAACGGATACTATGACGGGAAAACATTTCACCGCGTCTTAAAGGATGCGTTGGTTCAAGGCGGCGCACTCAACATAGACGGAAGCGACCCTGCAACCATCCCCGAAAAGGAGTTGTTTGAAATCGAAACCCACAAGAATGCACGGAATTTCAACGGTGCGCTTTGCTATGCAACCCATGAAAAATCCGGCATGAATTATAAACAGTTCTACATTGTGACTGCTTCTAAATCAATTGATATAGATGAAGAAGTCGCGAAAATAGATGAGTTTCTTGAAAATCCGGCATCGGAAATTCTCCCTCAAAACGAAAGACGAGAATACGAACAACGCCGAAAAGCCCTCTCCGGTATGTCCAAGGCGGCGAAAGAACGCTACTCACAAATCGGAGGAATACCCTCACTCGACGGGAATGTCACGGTTTTCGGACAGTTGATTACCGGACAGGAATTACTTGAAGAGATTTCTAAAGTTGAAGTTATCGCGGGTAACAAGCTCGACGATTACAACACCGCACTCGGCAACGGAGACGGACAGTTCTCACGTCCGGCAGAAGAAATCTACATCGAGAAAGTCGAAATCATCCGCTATGAAGCTGAATCCACCCGACAATCGAGACGGTAAAACAAAACGAGCGTCCGCCGTTCGCAAAATCTAATTAAACAAATCTCCAGATTATACAATTAGTGCGAAACGCATAAAAATCTCTCTGATTCCTATAATAATATAGTGAAAATGACGATTTTGTAAAAATCCCTTTTCTTTTGGGCGGAGTTATGGTATAATTTATTAATTAATTTTCTTGAGGGAGCCGAAAAATTGGACAAATTTATAATCAACGGCGGTAGGAAACTCCGCGGAAATGTGAATATCAGCGGCGCGAAGAATGCAGCCGTTGCTATAATTCCTGCGGCGATTCTCGCAGGGGGGGTATGCGTTATTGAAAACGTCCCCCAAATCAACGACGTCACGATTGACCTGCAAATCCTACGTCACATAGGCGCGGATATCAGGCTGTTAGACAAATCTACTATAAGAATCGATACTAAACATATAAGAGATACCGCCATTCCTTACGAAATGGCACGTCATATGCGGGCATCTTATTATTTTTTGGGTACGATGCTTTCCAAATTCAACCATGCGAAGGTCTCTATGCCGGGCGGGTGCGATTTAGGCGACCGACCGATTGACCAACACACGAAATGTTTCAAGGCACTGGGTGCGGATTACACAATCGAACACGGAATGGTGGAAATCGCCGCGGACAAGCTGACCGGCACACAGATTTATTTCGATAAAGTCACCGTAGGGGCAACCATTAACGCCATGCTCGCGTCGGTCAAAGCCGAAGGACTGACAATCATCGAAAATGCCGCGAAAGAGCCGCATATAGTCGATTTGGCGAATTTCCTTAATACTATAGGTGCCGACATAATGGGGGCAGGAACAGACGTAATCAAAGTCCGCGGGGTGAAAACCTTCAAGGGTGCGGATTACTCGATTATTCCCGACCAAATCGAGGCGGGGACTTACATGGTTGCCGCCGCCGCCACGAAAGGCGATGTGACCATCAACAACGTAATCCCGAAACATCTTGAACCCATCACCTCGAAGCTTCGCAAAATCGGGGCGGTTATAGAAGAATTCGATGACAGTATGCGAATTATGGGGGTTGACTCGTACGAGCGCACAAACCTCAAAACCATGCCGCATCCGGGATTCCCTACCGATATGCAGCCGCAGTTCGCGGCGTTGCTGACCCTGGCGAAAGGAACGAGTATCCTTACAGAAGGAATCTTCGATAACAGATTCAGATATGTTGATGAGCTTCGGCGAATGGGTGCGGACATTTCCGTGGACGGGAAAGTTGCCGTTATCGAAGGGGTTGAACGGCTTACCGGTGCGCCGGTGAAGGTCGCCGATTTACGTGCGGGTGCGTCGTTGATTATTGCGGGGCTCTGCGCCGACGGAATCACCGAGATTGAGGAAATCCAGCATATCGAGCGGGGGTACGAAAACATGGACTTGAAACTCCGTGCGTTGGGTGCCGATATAGTCAAGCGTAAACTGCCGGATGCGATTGAATCAATTGCTACGGCAATATAACGGCAATATAGTAATAAAGCGAGAGGTATAAATGCAGTGATAATCGCGCCGCTTTGCAGTTCCAGTACCGCTAATTCGACTTTTATAGGCAGCCGAAACAACGGTGGGGTCTTGATTGATGCGGGTTGCAGTTATAAGGCACTCCGAGGGTATCTCGCCAAGTGTGATTTAGGAATCGAGGCGATTCGTGCTGTACTGGTCACGCATGAACACAGCGACCATATCAGCGGACTTCGTGTTCTTACCAAAAACTGCGATATCCCGGTCTACGCTTCCGAGGGTACACGGCGAGTACTGTTAGAGAAAGGTCTGGTTCATAATCCCGAACGGCTGTTCGGATTAAACGAGGATGAACTTGACACGGTGGAAGTGGATTTTCGGATTCGTGCGTTCAGCACACCGCATGATTCAGCAGAAAGCGTGGGATTCTCCTTCACCTGCAATAACGGGTATAAAATCGCCTACATGACCGATTTAGGCGAAATCACACCGGAAGTCCGAAGTTCGACGTTGGGATGCGATTTCGCGGTAATTGAATCCAACTACGATTCGATTATGTTGAGAAATAACACGATTTACCCGGAATTCACCAAGGAACGGATTAAATCGTCCTGCGGACATCTTTCAAACAGCGATTCTGCGGATTACGTACTGGAACTTGTCGAGAAAGGGGCGACACGGGTGGTTTTGGCGCATCTCTCCAAGCAGAACAACACCCCCAAAATCGCGTACACAAACACGGTCGAAAGGTTGGCACGCGCAGGACTCACACAGGGGAGAGACTACACCTTGAACGTGGCGAACGTTCAAACCAACGGTGAATACATAGCGGTATGACTTACTTTCGTTGTGGGATAACACAGAAAAAATCAAAAAAGAATTATAAAGGAGATTCTACATGAAAAGCAAACTAAAAATCTTGAAATTTCTGCCACTGCTCACTTTAGGGGCGATTTTAACCGGCTGTCAGTTTACGCCGAACGATGTCGGACGAGGTTATAACGGGGTTATAATCGGGATTGGGGTTCTGGCAGGGGCGGTCATGCTGTTCTTCGTAATTTTGGGAATTGTCTCGCTCTTATACAAAGGCAAGGATGTCCACGTGAAAATCGTCAAGAAGAAAGAGCCGAAAGTCCTTCGCGATAAGACCAACAATCGCGGCGGGGCAACACTGTCCAGAAAAGCACGTCGCGAAAAGGGACGGATTCGCTACAGCAAAATCACGGTTGAACTTGACGGTGAGACTAAAACCCTCAAATGCAGTGACATCGTAATCTTCGATAAACTGTTGGTAGGACGGATTCAAAAGATTCGTATTCGTTTCGGCGAAATTATAAAGATTCTGAAATAAAGCAAAACAAGAGCCCGCCGGGTCGTGGCTCTGCCACGAGCAGGGCGGCTTGACGAGTGGCAAAGCAAAACAAGAGCAGCAGTGCGGCCGGCTCTGCCACGAGCAGGGCGGCACGAATCAAAACAAGAGCAAATAAAATTTCACCCTCGATTTCACCGGTCGGGGGTGGTTTATGGAGTATACGATGTTCGACAAGTTAAAACTCGCCGAGGCGCGATATATTGAAATTGAAGGGTTGCTCTCCGACCCGGAAATCACCGGCGACCAAAAACGGTTTCGTGATTTAATGAGGGAATATAAATCCCTGACCCCCCTAATTGAGAAATACAGGGAATACTCGGCGGCGCAAAATGCCGTGGACGAAGCCAAGGAACTCCTGGGCGAGTCGGGGTTGGAACAGGATTTCCGTGAAATGGCACAAATGCAGTTTGACGAAAATCGTGAGGTTATTCAAAAAGCCGAAGAGGAACTGAAAATCCTGCTTCTCCCGCGTGACCCCGACGATGACCGAAACGTAATCATCGAGATTCGCGGCGGTGCGGGCGGGGATGAGTCGGCGTTGTTCGTCAATTCTCTTTATCGAATGTACTGTATGTATGCGGCGTTAAAGAACTGGAAAATTGAGGTTAATAACTCTAACCCAACCGAGTTGGGGGGGTACAAAGAAATCGCTTTCTCGGTGGAGGGAGAGGGCGCCTACGCCAAACTCAAATATGAAAGCGGGGTTCATCGCGTTCAACGCGTTCCCGAGACCGAGGCTCAGGGAAGAATCCACACCTCCACCGTGACGGTGGCGGTGCTACCTGAAGTCGAAGACGTAGACGTGGAAATCAATCCCGCCGACCTGGAGTTTCAAACCTTCAGGGCATCGGGAGCGGGAGGACAACATATTAACAAGACCGAGTCGGCGATTCGAATAATCCACAAACCCAGCGGGGTGATTGTCGAGTGCCAGGAAGAACGTTCGCAACACAAAAACAAGGATAAAGCCTTGAAAATGCTCTACAGTAAACTGTACGAAGCCAAACTCAACGAACAGACCGCACAAATCGCGGCGGAACGGCGGATTCAGGTTGGTACGGGCGACCGTTCGGAGCGGATTCGCACCTACAACTTCCCGCAAGGGAGAGTAACCGACCATAGAATCGGGTTGACGCTGTACAAACTCGAATACGTGATGAACGGCGACTGTGACGAGGTTTTCGAAGCGTTGGCAATTGCCGATAAGTCGGCAAAGCTGACCAATAGCGAAGTATGAAAACAGTCATAAAAAGGGCAGATGAATCCGCAATCGAGGAAGCTGTACACCTCCTCAAATCGGGGGAAATCGTGGCATTGCCCACCGAAACAGTCTATGGTCTTGCCTGTAACACACTCGACTCTACGGCGATTACCAAAGTCTTCGCGGCGAAGAATCGCCCGCAAGATAATCCGTTAATCGTTCATGTTGCCGATGAGAATATGCTGCGCGAGTTCGGGCTTTGTCTCGGCGGATTGTTCGAAACGTTTGTTCCGAATTTCTGGCCCGGGCCGCTGACCGCTATCTGCATTAAAACCCGGGAAATCATTCCGCCGGAAATCAGTTGCGGACTTAAAACGGTCGCGGTACGTGTCCCCGACAGCCCGATTATGCTCGAAATAATCAAGCGTTGCGGTTTTCCGCTTGCCGCACCGTCGGCGAATCTGTCGGGAAGCCCCAGCCCCACGACAGCGCAACACGTTTTCGATGATTTGCAGGGGCGAATCCCGTTAATTCTCGATGGCGGGGCGTGTTCGGTAGGACTCGAAAGCACAGTGATTGACTGTGAAACTGTACTCCATGGACCTGAAGTAATCTTGATTCTGCGACCCGGGGCAGTCACACCGGAAATGCTGTCAAAGTTTGCGGCGGTGGAAGTGGATAACATTGTCCTTGAAAAAGCCGCAGGTATAGAATCCGCAAGAAGCCCCGGTACGATTCACAAACACTATTCCCCGAAAGCGGAAGTAGTTGCGGTAATCGCCGAATCGCGAGATACGTTTTGGGATTATGTAAACCGTTCGTTCGGAATATACGGCAATGACACCTACAGCATAATCGAAAACCCCGAAATGCAGACGTTGTTCGCAAAGTTCCGTGAATGTGACCGTGTCGGCGTTAAACGGATTTTCGTGAGGCTTCCTCAACCGGAAGGGGTAGGTCTGGCATTATATAACAGAATCATTCGGGCGGCGGAGTTCAATATTGTAAAAGCATTGGACAGGAAGTAACAAGATGAATATCATAGGATTAACCGGGATTTCCGGGGCAGGGAAAAGTACCGCAGCGGATTTTTTTCGACAGAACGGATTCTTCGTTATAGATTGTGATACCGTCGCGCGGGAATGTATCGCGCGTTCGCCTTGCGTTGACGAGGTAAAACGCAACTTTCCCGAGATTTTCGATAATTGCGAAATCAGCTCATTCAATCGGGCGAAGGCGAGAAAACACCTGTTTTCCGCACCGGAAAAACTCGAACTTTACCAGAAAATCGTGTTTCCATACGTGGTTTATTCAATAATGAGGCTCATGCAAAAAGCTGCTGAGTCGGGCTGTAACGACATTCTGCTTGACGCATCGACGTTGTTCCAAAGCGGTGCCGACGACTTCTGCGGGAGTATAATCGCGGTGGTTGCGGAAAAAAACCTCTGCATACAACGGATTACGAAAAGAGACCAAATCAGCGCGGAAGAAGGATGGATGAGATTGAACAATCAGCCGAGCATTGAATTCTTTGCCGAAAATTCCGATGTGATAATCCAAAACAACGGAAGTTTGGAAGAGTTCAAGGCAAAGTTGGAGAAATTTTTCAAAAGAGAGTAATAAATCATATGCTCCGTAAACACAAGCAAAAGCCCGACAAATTAACCGTAGCTATTCGAATCTTGACGGCACTGATTATAATCGCGGTTACGTTCCTTCTGGTGAGGATTGCTATCCGCTACATTATGATTGACAGCTATCCGCAACGGTATAATGAGTCGGTTTACAAGTACGCCGAAGAATACGATGTTGACCCATTCTTGATTTTCGCTATAATCAAAACCGAGAGCGGATTCAACTCACAGGCAGTCTCAAACGTCGGTGCGAGGGGGCTCATGCAAATCATGCCCGACACGTTTGAGTGGATTCGCTGGAAGTGGTTTCCCGAGGATATGGAAGACGAAAACGGGCTTGATTTCGATGATATGTTCGTTCCCGACCACAATATCCGATACGGGGTTCGGCTAATCGCGTATCACCTTCATTATTACGAAAACATGGAAAATTCGTTAGCGGCGTATCATGCAGGAGACGCTAACGTGGATAAATGGCTCAAAGATGAATCCTTTTCTTCCGATGGGAAGACGCTGAACAAAATCCCTATTCCCGAAACGGCGCATTATGTACGAAAAGTCACCCGCGCGTATGAAAAGTACCTTGAGTTGTATACTACTTAATATCGGCAAATTAGGAGGAATCATTATGGCAAAGGAAAATGCAAACAAAAATTCAAGCGAGAAATCGGAAATCAAGAAACTGAAATCGAAACTGCTGACGGAGAGAAAAAACATCGGCAAAAATCCCGCAACTAACCAACCGGAACAGGTCGAGCAAGCCGAAAAGTTCTGCGTTGGTTATAAGCGATTCCTCGATAACGGAAAGACCGAGAGGGCTGCCTGCAAATCGGCGGTGGAAATGGCACGTGAAGCGGGATTCATCGAGTATAAGCCGGGGGAAAAATATTCTCCCGGGGCGAAGGTGTATTTTGTCAACCGTTCCCGGGCGGTGATTTTCGCGGTAATCGGGAGTGAACCGTTCCAAAACGGCATGAATATAATCGCCTCCCACATTGATTCACCGAGAATTGATTTGAAACAGAATCCATTGTTTGAGGAAGGCGAACTCGCGTACTTCAAGACACATTACTACGGAGGAATCAAAAAATATCAATGGCCGTCGCTACCTCTGGCTTTGCATGGGGTGGTGATTAAAGAAGATGGTACGTCGGTGGATGTGGAAATCGGTGAGGACGATAACGACCCGGTCTTCACCGTGACGGATTTACTCCCTCACCTTTCCGACGCGCAGTACAAACGACCCGCTAATGAGCTGATTCGCGGGGAAGAACTGAACCTGTTAATCGGTTCGCGGCCATTCGTGTCGGGAGAAGAGTCAGACTCGGTCAAGTTAGCGATTATGAAGCTGCTCAATAATAAATACGGTATAGTCGAGCGGGATTTCGCCACGGCTGAATTGGAGGCTGTCCCTGCGTTCAAGGCGAGGGATATCGGGTTCGACCGTTCAATTGTAGGCGGATACGGACAAGATGACCGTTCCTGCGCTTACACCTCCCTCGCGGCGATTCTTGAATTAGCCACCCCCCCAAAACGCACCGCACTGTGCGTTTTAGCCGATAAGGAAGAAGTCGGCAGCCAAGGAAACACCGGATTAGCTTCACGGTTCCTCGAATACTTCATAGCAGATTTAGTGGGAGATTCATACGAGATGAGACGGTGTCTGGCAAATTCAAAGTGCCTTTCGGCTGATGTTTGCGCCGCATTCGACCCGACATTTCCGGACGTGTTCGAGAAAAACAACACTCCGTTTATGAATCACGGAACGGTTATAGTCAAATATGTAGGCTCCCGCGGGAAATCCGGGACGAATGATGCTTCTGCCGAATTCGTGGGAGAAATCCGCAGAATTTTCGACTCGGCGGGGGTTGTATGGCAAACGGGTGAGCTCGGCAAGGTCGATGCGGGCGGCGGCGGAACAGTAGCGATGTTCATATCAAAACTTAATGTAGACACCATCGATGTCGGCGTTCCCGTCCTTTCGATGCACGCACCTATGGAATTGACCGCAAAATCAGATTTGTATATGACTTATAAGGGATTCAAGGCTTTTTACTCAGCTTAAACGAAACACACCCTCGATTCACATGAATCGAGGGTGTGTTTTTTATTCCTTATCAACCGAATAGCCGGATAATTCCATGGTAAAAGTATCTATGATTGTAATGCCGTCTTTTTCATATACGTTCACGACGCGTTTGGTATCACCGCTCTTTATGCGTTCTTCTTGGATTCTGAGTGCTTCTTCGGGTGAAGAGGGCATTTCTCCCATCAAATCTTCTGTTCGTGCATAGCCGCGATTACCGTTATCACCAACTACGGCTGTTAAAACAGGGGAATCTTCCGGGCATACACCCATTGCACTTCCGTAAGTTTCGCCATTTTCGTTGACTTCATAGTCCGGTTTAACGAATTCGGCAACTTTTTCATGATTTGAGTCATTAAACAGAGGCTTTATTTTCGTGTCAGCAAATGCAACCGCCCCTATTCCGAGAGCCATGCCGATTGCAACGAATGAAGCCGTTGCAATTTTTTTGTTGATTTTCATAATCGTTTACCTCATTTCTTTCAAGTATAGTCATTTAGATTTACAGATACGTAACACATAGTCATTATATCATATTATATTAACCTTGTCAACGATTTTTTGGATTTTTTTGAAATATCCGAAACACCCTCAATTCACATGAATCGAGGGTGGTTAAGTTGAAAACCGAAGAAGGTCGGCGAAGCCGCCGACCCGTAAGCCCTTCTTGCAATATTGCTCCGCAACAAAAGCCTCAACCCTCACGGCAGAACTTCATGCCTGCATAAGGATAGACATCAGGGAGATGATTAATGCCCGATTGGACTTTTCTTTCATAAGCATAAGGATTAAAACCATAATTAAGACGTTGTCGGAATCCTTCATCAATCCCGCAACCGATTCAGGCAAATTCAAACGCAGACCGTTCACGCCCGCTTGCCCCCCTGACCCTGATTGGTTGAGCGTTTGTGGTGGGATGCCCCCTGTTCCCAACTGCGATTGCGCCTGCTTATGTAATCGTCGAAGCTCGGCGGCGTAGCGGCCGTTTGTGAACCTTCGCCTTTCCCGTCTTTCTCCGGCTTCTCGGATTTGTTCGCCGCTTGATTCTCGCCTTTCTCCGGCTTCTCTTCCGGGGTCTCTTCCGGTTCTTCCGTGAACTCTGTATCGAGAAATTCCGTGTCGAGAAACTCCGTGTCGAGAAAATCCATGTCGGGTTTCGTTTCGGGTTCGTTTGATTCCTCCGACGCTTTCTCCGGCAATACTTCCCCCTGACCTTCCCCCGATTCATTGCTGAACTCATCGTACATCATGTCTTCAAAACCTTCAAACGAGAATTCTTCTTCGTTCGGAATCATGGGAAGCGATTTCTCCTGCTTATTTTCGTAAACGGGAACAGGCTCCGGTTCGGGGATTGACAATCCCCCCTCGTAACCCGAACGTTTCGCCATGTTCAAGGCTTCGTTCATGTAATCGGTGATTGATTTGCTGTTGTTGGTTGGTTTCATAAGAAAACCCTCCTTTTTGGCTTATATAGTTATTCTTTCAGAATAAATCATTCAAGATTCCGCTGTCTTTGATAAAGGGAAACAGCGAAATCATTTTTGACAGTTTGACCGCAGTATCGATTTTATGGCGGTTCTCGTTCTTGAGGTGGGGGCGCAAGGCGAACAACAGCTCGGCATTCATGTCCGGTTTGTTCATATGTGAAAATAATTCCCCCATTTTTGAAAGCATATCGAAATTGATGTTGTCGAAGCCGGCATTGAATCCGTTGTCGGAATTTTCACCCGAATCGCCGGCTTCGGCGTTATTCTCAGACGATTCACCGGAATCGCCCGGACTTTGATTGTTACCGCTCATCATCATCTGCATGAGCATTGCCATGCTTTCCATATCCATAAGGCGAACCTACTCTTTATCAGTGTTTAATTATGTCAAGCTCCCCTGCTCGACGGCGAAGCCGCCGACCCGCGAGCTCTTCTTTTGCTTTCCATATCCATAAGGCGAACCTACTTTTTCTTTTCATTCATGTTCTTCATGAAGTTTGCCATTTCGGGGGAGTTTTTCAGCACGTCCGCAACATCGGGATTAGACACTGCATCTTTGAACTTCTTCGCCCCTTTCGGGTCCATCTTTGCCATAATCGAATCGAAGTCGCCTTTATTCAGAGCATTTTTCAACTCTTCGACCGGCATCCCGATTTTCGCACTGACCGTTTCCAGCATTTTTTCCATGTTACCGCTATTCATCTTCATATCACACGCGCCCTTTCTTGATTTGTTTTCAAACTACTCACCTCGTTTGAATTTTCATTCTGTCTCAAGTCTATGACAGATTATTGAAATTTATGATTGACTTTATATATATATCTATGGTAGAATGTAATCAAGGGTCACAAAACAATCTCAAACAGGAAAGGGATAACTTGATTATGCGTGCAGTGATTACAGTCACCGGAAAAGATGCGGTAGGAATTTTAGCGAAAGTCACGGCGGCGTGCGCCGAAGCGAACGTAAACATTCTTGATATGTCGCAGACCATCATGCAGGATTTATTCGTGATGACTATGCTTGCAGATATTTCGCAGTGTAATACGGAATTCACCGAGCTTTCGGATAAACTGGCGGAATGTGGCAGAAAAATGGCAATGGAAATCCACGTAATGCACGAGGATATTTTTAATTCCATGCACAGAATTTAATGGAAAAAGAAACTAAAGAAAAAGGCGATTTATAATGCTCAACAACAATGATATTCTTGAAACTATACAGATGATTCGTCGGGAGAATCTCGACATTCGCACCATTACGATGGGGATTTCCCTGCTTGAATGTGCCGATGCCGACGTTGACAAGGCGTGCGCCAAAGTCTACGATAAAATCACACGGCTCGCGGAGAAACACGTTCAAACCGGTGAAGAAATCGAAAAACGCTACGGAATTCCTATTATCAACAAACGCATTTCGGTAACTCCGATTGCGTTACTCGCCGCTTCAAGCGGGGAGCCTGTGAAATATGCCCGAACTTTGCAGAAAGCCGCCGACACTGTCGGGGTGAATTACATCGGGGGCTATTCGGCGTTGGTTCATAAGGGATTCGCCAAAGGAGACCGAGAACTGATTGAATCCCTGCCGCAGGCATTGTCCGAGACGACGAAGGTCTGTTCATCGGTCAACATCGGTTCGACTAAAGCGGGGATTAATATGGA
>WRKZ01000009.1 GCA_009777835.1 Oscillospiraceae bacterium
AGTTCTCGTTCTGCTTGCAGGAAGAGTCGGCGGCGATTGAATCGGCGGTCAACACGGTACTGAAAAGCGGTGCAAGAACCCTCGACATTCGGGGTGACAGCACGGTAAACCCGGTCGGCACCTGCGAAATGGGCGAATTGATTCGCAAAGCGATTTAGACAAGGATTTTTATTAAAATCAAGCTACCGCCTCGGCTTTCACCGAGACGGTAGCTTTTTCGTTTTGTAAAAAGTCAAGAGACAATTAACAGGCAGCGCGATTATTCCTCTCCCAAAACATTTCTAACAAGGTTGAGAACCGCTTGTGCAACATCTTGACGAACAATGTGCTCAAGCCAAATATCTCCTCCACCCTTACATGCTTTACATTCTTCTTTCTCCGGCGTGTTTGATGTGCTTGGTCCGTTTTGTTTAGTCATAACACCGCTTCTTATTGCCCATTCCTTTGCTGCTTCCGGATAAACTTTCTTTTCGGGATATTTTTCAGGGGTATAATATCTTAACCAACCATTCACTTTACCTCTAAACCAACCATCAACAAATTCTCTAACCTGTGTTTGAACCGCATTATCGATTGCTCTCTCTATCAATGCCCTGAACGTTGTTTCTTGTACACCTGCCAAATAGCCGGTCATTCTTGACTCGAACCACTCGTCTGCCATAGCGTTGAAGTCCGGTTCTTCTTTCGGAGGACAAATTTCCGGCTTACGTTTATTCCACCAGTTGTCCATAAAAGTTTCCAAAGTCGGAATGTTCCTATTTAACCAGCTACCTATCGCCTCATCTAAGTCCGGTTTATCATCATCGGTGTCGCGTTTATTCCACCAGTTATCCATAAGAGTTTCCAAAGTCGGAACGTTCCTATTTAACCAGTTACCTATTTCGGCATCTAAGCCGGCATTGTTTAGTTTCAGCTTGTCGTCAATCATGCCCTTGATGTGAGGTTCGTGCGGATACAAACAACAACTGTTTTTGCACGTTTCGACGCAAGGCGTTCCGATGCAAGGCGTACCCGTTGAAAATAACTCGGGGTCAACAGCTACGATTGTTACAACATAGTCGTTATAGTCTTCGTCTGTCCAGTCCTCAACTTCAATTTTGTAAACGACTCCCCCTGCTCCGTTAGGGAAATTTATCGGTCGCACTTTAGGTGAATCGGGGCAAAGTCTCAAAGGTTCTCCTGTATTTTCAACCAAAAACTCTACTCTGAGATTTTCCCCGCCTTTGTATGTTGCGAACTCGAACCCCAAGAAACATTCCCCTAAATCACATATTCCGTGTGTTCCTTTTTGCTCGTTCGATGCGTTGGGGATTGTGTTACCGTATTTTTTCTCAAACTTTGCATAGATGTTATCACTATCATCCTTTATAGTGATTTCGCCTTTAGTCGATGTTCTGCAAGTCACCCACATAGCCATGATTTGCCCTTTAGTTATCTCCGTTAATCTAATCGGTTCCATTGTGTTCATTGTTAGTCCCCCTTTAAGTTTTATATTAGTAATTATGGTATTATATCACGCATGTAAATTCTTGTCAACCCTTTTTCGAGAAAATGTTTCAAAATATTTCAAATTACTTCAAAATACTCCAAACTCAAAAAAGTCAACCTCGCCGCAACTTGCGACGAGGTCATGGTCATATACTCTTTAACTCCGAAAATTCCTACGGAATTTTCTCCGCAGGGCGAACAAAGCCCGCCCTTTGGCACTCCGTTATACACCCTTAATTTCAATCAAGCGGAATCAATATACCGGGCATTTCCGCGGGCTGATTGCCCGCTGTGACGAGCGGGGAAACAACAACGTCGGAAAAAACAGCTTCAATAGACGAACCCGGGATTTTAAGCGCGATTGGTTCAAGACTCTTCTTATCAAAGGTTAATTCGTACAACCCCGACTTTGCGGTGATTGTGATGATTTCACCTGCGGAAATCGCTTCCCTTCCCTCGAAACTGATTGCACTCTCGAAAGCCTCTATAAAAGCTTCATACACCCCCGTAGTCTCCGAAGCGTTCTCGTTGAACGAAAACTCCAACCCCTCGAAGGTCGCGGTTGTCTTTCCGTTATCATAGGTGAGCGACATACCTTCCAGGGCATACGGCTCAAAGAGGGTGATTTCCCATTGTTCGGTGTTGGTACGCACGAATAATGCCGTTGCATTGAATTCACCGTATTGTATATCAGCCGTAAATTTATACGATTTGTCGATTTTCAGCTTTTGCGGGTCGATTTTTCCGTCGGCGGAACAAGCGTTCAACAGTAGGCACAGCACCATCACACAAAGAGTAAGGCTGTTTCGGATTTTTCTCATTACAATTTCTCCAATTTCTCGATTTGCAGTAAATATTAAGGAGCAACAAATGTCTTGACATTTGTGCGACTTACTTAATTTGCCGGCTGTAGCGGTTACCCAAAGGGCAAGCCCTCTTGAAACATTTATATTGTCGGAAATGCTATTTATTCCGACATGAGGAAAAAATTTTTTTCACGGCTGTTATTGAAAGTAAGGGTGTAATATCCCCTTGAGGCGGCTCTCTCGCCCGTAGGGCGAGGGGTGCAGGGCTTGCCCTGCGATGTTACCTTACATTGGGCAATATTTCCATGATTTTGCTTTTCAACAATACATATGTTTTCTCATGATAAAGCGGGGGCGATTAACAAGCGGTTTATAACGTTTTCAACGAAGTTTTCCACAGAACCGCCGAGCAAACAAGCAAATTTGTTGAAAACTCTCTCTTTTAAGAACAAGTTTTCAACAGTTTCAACAGTTTTCCACAAAAAAGACCGAGTCTCGCATAAAAATTACAGATTGTAAAAACGTTACCCTGCCAAAGCTTGAATATAAGCGGAAATTTTTCCGATAATACGCACGGTATACTATTTTCGACTATTTTTTGGCTATTTTCCAAAAGGAGGGAAACCAACATGATTAAAGGTGTAAACAAGCTCATCGTAGAAGTCTCAAACCCTGAATCAGAATTTTTCGAAAGGGCGATTTTCTTCGTTAAGCCGCAGAAAAAAGACACTCCGCCGAAAGAACTAAACAAAAGTGCCGACGCGCTCCTGCTTAAACAGGCTCGCTTCGGCACCGGGAAAAACCATCACAAAAAAGGCGTTCCTTTTGGGATTACTTTTGCGGGGGCGGCAGGATTCGGGGCGGCAGTTACCGCGGTTCTGTTAAAAGTCTTGTAGTCATGGAAGCAAGTTCCGTGACTATGCCCGGAAAAACCATGCCTTAAACGCTTCAAAAAGGACTACACGGGAGAACATCAGGAACATGAACGTTAGGCTAAATCCGGAGCGTGGGATTGAAAACTCGCTATAATCGTCGTCGATTCTTCCGGAAGTCCCGCTCTTCTCGTACTTTTCATAAGAAAGCGGAACGTAATCCCCGCTGTCCATCAACTCCTCGATTTGCGCAATGGTCATGATTCTGCTTTCGCTGATTATAACCCCGATTAACTCGTTATCTTGGGTGTAAACCGGCGCGAGGTAGTCCGAGTTGGAGTACCCCGCCTCGCTAAACTGCAAATCGGAAGAAGTATAGTACAGATATCCACCGTCAACGGCGGTGATTTTCGCGCTGTATTCGTAACCGATGATTCCGCCGAATGTATAGGAGTAGATTTTGACAGAATCCCCCACCGAAAATTCGGTCGCCCTTTCGGGGAGTTGCAATTCGCTTCCAAACACTCGATAAATAGCGCAATTGTTGCTCTTAAAAACCCCTATCGGAATAGCCGGGTCGAAAAGCGCGGTATCGTCAGCGTTTCCGCAACGATAGGACGTGATTTCATAAATATCATTGACATAATCCGTAGTGCTGTAAAACGGTGAATAGTTCGCAGACAGCCCGATTGCGAGCCGCTCACCGTTTTCGTCGCTGCCGAAGACCGTCAACAAAGAATAATAACCGGTAATGTACCCTTCTTCGTCATAGTCTCCGATTGCTTTACCATGAGAATAAGGCACGGCAATCGCATTTATGCCCAGGGACAGCGCAATCAATCCGGCGCACAGAGACAAAACCGATTTTTTCAAACTTTTCATAATAATCCCCCTAATATTATATAATTTCATTATTTTCAGTATATCATAAATTGCCATGAATTTCAAGCGTTATTTTTAAATTCCACAGCGTTTGGGAATTATTTACTATGCAGAATTTGTATAAAAGAGCCCCTGCAGACAATACTTTTGAAAGTGGCGAGAGTCTGAAAAGAAAGGGCGAATCACCCCGCATAATCAAGTCGGGATTTATGCGGGAAGGGTGCGCATGGTCATAGATTATGTACTTTAACAAGGTAGAAATCAGCGGTGTAAATACAGCGAATCTAAAAGTTTTGAAAGAAGCCGAGAAAATACGGCTTCTAAAATTAATAAAAGAAAACGGCGATATGCAAGCGCGGGAAGAGCTGATTAACGGGAATCTTCGCCTTGTGTTGAGCGTTATTCAGCGTTTCGCGGGGAGGGGCGAAAACCCCGACGATTTGTTCCAGGTCGGTTGTATCGGATTGATTAAAGCAATAGACAATTTCGATGTAAGCTTGAACGTAAAGTTCAGCACCTACGCAGTCCCGATGATACTGGGTGAAGTTAAACGCTATCTGCGCGACAACAATCAAATCAGGGTATCGCGTTCGTTGCGGGATTTAGCCTATCGCGCCATGCAAGCGAAAGAGAAACTAATCAACGAGAAGCAAGCCGAACCCAGCGTGGATGAAATCGCGAAGGAAATCGATGCCAAACGTGAAGACATCGTACTTGCCCTTGAAGCAATCAGCGAGCCGGTGTCCCTGTACGAACCTGTTTTCTCGGAATCGGGGGATACTATATATGTAATGGACCAACTCGGCGATAATAATGACGATAATAACTGGTTGGACGAAATCGCGCTGAAAGAGGCAATCAATCATCTGGGACAACGCGAGAAAAAAATCCTCAGTCTGAGATTTTTCCAGGGGAAAACTCAAGTAGAAGTCGCACAAGAAATCGGGATTTCACAGGCACAGGTTTCTCGGCTTGAAAAAGGTGCGTTGAACAAGATTAAGCGAAAAATCTAGAAAAACACCCTCCTGTTCGGATGAACAGGAGGGTGACGTGCTTCTTCAAATATGCTTCATACGCACACAATGGAACTTCTCGCCGGTCTCAACCACCTTGCCCGAAACGTTTACAATCGGATAAAGCAGGTTGCGCGGATTCACAAGGAGGACTTGGGCTTCTTTCCCGTCATTCATGATGATTTCTTTACCCTTGAGCTCTTCAATCATACAGTTAATGAATATATTCACGTATTTGATGTCTAATTCGGAATATCCTTCCTGTGCGAACTCATTCAAAATCACAAAAGGCGAATGTGGGTCTTTATACACGCGTTTCGTTACCATTGCATCGTATATATCGGAAATTGCAGTTACCCGCGCAAACTCACTAATCTGAACAGCATCCAGCTTCAGCGGATAACCCGTTCCGTTGACTTTTTCGTGATGTTGAATCACCCCGTCAAGGATAGTCTTGTTTTTGATTCCCGATTTAATCAGCGTTTCCAGCGAAAGCACCGGGTGTTTCTTGATTTCGGCGAATTCTTCTTCGGTCAGTCGGGATGGTTTGTTAAGAATATCACGGTCTACCTTCAGTTTACCGATGTCGTGCAGAAGCCCGATTTCGACCAGTTCGGCTTGGGCGGCAGAATCCAACCGCATCCATTTACCCATCAGCCCGTTCAGGAATGCCACGTTAAGACTATGTGTCAGTAAGTACTCGTCTTCGTCACGGATTCGGCTGATTGTCTGGATAATCATAGCAGGGTCAGACAGATTAACCTGCTCCCTCATTTCTTTCGAGAGGGATTCGCACTGATCCTTATTGACTTTTCCTGTCACTGCCGCCTGTTCGATTACTTTTTCGGTTTCATTACGGAACCCATTGTATTGTTCTATGACTTCGCGCAGCTTTTTCGCATACGGTTCTTCTTTTGCGGGGTCTCCCGCTTTCTGTGACTTCACAAGTTCAGAAATAGGGATTGTGTTGGTAGCACTTTTATCCCAGAACTTTTCCCCGTTACGAATCGCCCGGACTTCACTAAGACTGAACTCCAGAAAAATATCTTTGTCGAAAAGTTCTTCCACCATGTACTTCCACGGAAGATACACCGTCCCCGACGGGAAAAGCACCCGTTGTAATCGTGCGATTAATTCGGGAGTAACCGTGACATTCTCGCACAACATAGAATATTCACCTTGAACGTCCAATTCTTCCGTTCGGATAAGCTTCTTTTGATAGACCGCGGTATCCAAATACAGACCTTTGGGCAACACCCTTAATTTCACCGGAACAAGCTCAAACATAACTTTTCTCCCTGTTTATGAATTTTTACTTCCTACTGATACTGGACAAACCCGATTTTCTTGTACACTTTGCGGAGCGTTTTCCCCGAAATACGGAGCGACTTTTCCGCCGCCGACTTCATACATCCCTCAAGATACGCTTTATCGGCGATTAACCGTTCATACTCAGTTTGAATCGGTGCAAAAGCATCGGCAACCGCTTCCCCGACTGCGATTTTAAAATCACCGTAACCCTTCCCGGCGAACTCACCCTCACAATCGGATATACTTTTACCGCTTACCGCCGAATAAATTGAGAGCAGATTGTTTATACCGGACTTTTCGACATTCCCCTCATCGAAAACAATTTCCGCATCCGAATCTGTGACCGCCCGCTTGAATTTTCGTATAACCTCATCACGGCTGTCGAGTAAACCGACACTTGCCCCGGGATTCTCGTCCGATTTCGACATCTTTTTAGTCGGCTCGGTAAGCGACTTCACTTTAGCTGCCGAGGTCGGAATATACGGTTCAGGCAGGGTAAACGTCTCTGAATAAGCATTATTGAACCGTACCGCAATATCCCGCGATAATTCGAGATGTTGTTTCTGGTCTGCCCCGACCGGAACTAAGTCTGCTTGATACAGAAGAATATCCGCCGCCTGTAAAATCGGATAAGTGAACAGCCCCGCATTTATGTTTTCCTCGTTTTTCGCGCTCTTGTCCTTGAACTGTGTCATACGGCTCAACTCACCGAATTGCGTATAACAAGACAGTGTCCACGCCAATTCGGCATGATGCTGATTATGACTCTGCACGAAAAGCAATGTCTTTTCGACATCAATCCCCAACGCCATAAGAATAGCGTAGGTTTCCTTCGTCTGCGCACGGAGTTTCGCAGGTTCTTGCCGCAGTGTAATAGCATGGAGGTCTACCACACTGTAGATACAGTCGTATTCGTCCTGCATATTAACCCAGTTTTTGAGTGCGCCGAGGTAATTCCCCAAATGCGGAGTGTTAGTCGGCTGAATCCCCGAAAAAATTATTTTTTTTGACATCTTTTTAATGCCCTTGCCTTTCCGAGCCGTAAAAAGCTCACAAATCTCGTCAAGTCACCCTGCTTGACTACAGCTTACCACTTATCCTCTTCTTTATTTTGAGGAATAACCGGCAACATCGCCGAAACCGCAACCTGCAACTGCCTTTCGTTGGGTTCGAAGGTGGTGAGTCTCTGCAAAGCCAATCCCGGTGCGGAAACAATCCGCATAATGATATTACGGTCGTATCTCCCGGCAAGCTTGATGATTTCATAAGAAATCGACACCAACACCGGCAAAAACAGGATTTGCAAGAACGTACGAATCACGTTCGCCAACCCCAACGATACCTCCACCCCGAACAGGCTGTCAACATACCCGACTATGTTAGAGGGACGAATCGGCAGGATTGAATACACCAGTATACTAATCGCCAACACAATGAATATAAAACTCGTCCCGCACCGCGGATGAAACCGCGGGTACTTTTTAACATTCTCTACATCATCGGGATTAAGCTCTTCCCCCGCCTCATACGCAGCGATTGTCTTATGCTCCGCCCCATGATATTCGTAAGTCATACGGATTTCCTTCATAAACGAAACCACCCACATATACCCCACGAACAAAAGAATCCGAATAACCCCCGCAATCAACGAATGGAAGCGTTCCAAATCGGCTTCAACCAAGCCGTTGAGCGTTGAAGCCACCCAGTTCGGAACAAACATGAACAACAATACCGACAATCCGACCCCTAAAACCATCCCGATTATACCGATAAACGTATCGAGTGCCTTCTTATCTTTTGCGGCTTCTTCAACCGCTTCCGATTCATCCGGTATTGTCGTTTCGACTGTTTCAGTCGTTTCAGCCGTTTCAGTTGTTTCGATTTTTTTCTCTTTTTTCTTGTCGTCTTCTTCCTCATCTAAAAAGCCCGACACCTCCATCGAGCGCATCAGATAATTGTAACCGTTTTTCATCTGCAGGACGAAGTTGAACACCCCCCGAACGAACAACGTCTTCTGGTACCACTTGTTAGCGGGGACTTCCTTGACTTCGATATGAATACTGCCGTCTTTCTTGCGGACTGCCATTGCTTCTTTCCCGATACCGCGCATCATCACGCCTTCGAACAATGCCTGACCGCCTATTTTCGACTTATGAGTATCTTTTTTTTCGTTATTGCTCAACACACACCTCTTGAATTTTTTTATAATGGGGGATTCGCTTTAAATCTTCACCAACGGAAACGAGATTCTGACGGTTGTTCCCTTACCGAATTCACTTTTTACAGAAAGATTTCCGCCGTGAAGCGTGACGATTTCGTCGGCAACCGCAAGCCCGATTCCCGAACCCCTGCGATTATTGTTCGCCTTGAAAAATTTATGCTTAACCTTCGGTAAATCCACCCGCTTGATTCCGTGACCGCGGTCAATTACATAAATCGAAATCTGCATTTCATCACTTATGACTTCGATGCGCACCTCCGAACCCTTTTCGGAATACTTGATTGCGTTATCGATTATGTTGAGGAAAACCTGCCGAATCCTGTTCTTGTCGCCGTACACGATATAATCGTGAACCTCACAATCAAACACCAATCGGATTCCCTCACGGTTTGCGCGTTCGGTATAAACGGTAATCGCCTCCGACAACTCCTCGATTATAGCCATATTCGCCTGTTGCAGAGTAAAACCGCCGCTTTGAATCCGCGAAAAATCCAACAACTCTTCCACCATTGAAGTCAAGCGGTCGGTCTCGGAAATTATAACGTTCATACCCTTCTCTGTCGTGGAATCATCACGAAGTTCGAGAACCGTCTCACTCCACCCCTTGATTGCCGTCAAAGGAGTTCGCAATTCGTGCGAGACCGACGAAATGAAGTCATTCTTAAGCGATTCTGAAAGTTCGAGTTCGTCTGCCATTTCGTTGATTACCTTACACAAATCCCCGATTTCATCTTCATTTTTAGTCTGGGTAATCCTCACCGAGAAATCCCCGCCCGCCAACCTTTTCGCGGTATTTCCGATTTGCCGCAACGGCGAAACAATCGAGCGGACGAAATACAATCCCAACAACAACAGTAGGAACAACGTCGCAATGCTCAAAACCGCAACAAACACCGTGAAGGTATAAATCTGCTCATCCACCGCTTCTAAAGAAGCAACCAGTCTAATCGCGGTATAGGTACTCTGACCGTCATTCCCCCCGGTAGAAGCGGGGAGCATAACCGTGACCGCCATATACTTCTCGGACGAGTTTCGCGAGTTGACCGAACTTCTGAAATAGCCCACATAAAGTCCCGTTCCGGCAGAACTCTGCTTCGCCCTGTCAAAATCAGGGATTTCGTAGCTTTCGGGGGAAAAACCACTGGAAGTCAACACGATTTCGCCGTTAGAATCGATTGCCATCAACTCCATCTGGCTTTTCTTGTCGAATTCCTCTATAGAACGGCGGATTTCGTTAGACTCAATCACGCCGAAACTCCCGTGGTAACGCGACAGAACCCCGGAAATAATCGCCGCTTCGGATTGCAACAACTGTTCCACCGCACTGTAATAATACTGCCGCAACATCAAGAACAATCCGATTGACATCAACGCCAGAATCACCGCAACCGCCGCAAAACTGTTGACGAACCATCGCGTTGCAATACTCCTCCGCTTATTGACTGTCGATTTCATTTTCGCCCCATTTATATCCATACCCCCACACCGTCCTTATGTAAGTCGGTTTAGAGGGGTCATCCTCGATTTTCGTCCGCAATCGATGAATATTCACATCAATCACCTTTTCATCACCGTAAAAAGTTTCCCCCCAGATAGAGGTCAATATACTCTTCCTGTCCAGTGCGATTCCGGGATTCCGCATAAAAAACTCAAGAATATGATATTCCACTTGAGTCATATCAATAGCCGTACCGTTTTTAGAAAACGTTCGCTTTTCGAGATTGATTCTAAACGGCCCGGAATCGATTTCCTGCAAAGGTTTCTCGTTGCCGGCAGAGACGGCGGCAGACGAATCCGGTTTGGCGATTTCCACCCTGCGATGAACCGCATCAACCCGCGCAATCAACTCCGACAAAGAAAAAGGCTTAGTCACGTAATCGTCCGCCCCGTTCATAAGACAATTGACTTTATCCATCTCCTGGACTTTAGCCGAAAGCATAATAATGCCGAGCGTTCGGTTCTTCTCCCGCAGAATCTTACAGACCGACGCTCCATCGTTCTCACCGGGCATCATAATGTCGAGCAGGGCAATATCGAAAGGCTCATTAGCCTTCTCTGCCGCCGCAAAAACCTCGAGTGCCTCATCTCCGGTACAAACATCCACCACATCGTACCCGGCACGCTTGAGATTAATTACCACGAACTCCCGAATCGGGACTTCGTCTTCGCATACAAGAATCCGTTTCACATCAAGCGACTCCTTTTCCTACAAAATTTTCAAAGCAAGAATCAATTCCCACGGTTGCAGTGCGTATTCAACTACTTTTACATAATAATCAAACCGCTCATTTTTCGAATCGTTATACAATCCATACCCATCAGGCCGCGGTTCGCCTTTGGGAACAGTGACTATTTTCAACAGTTGAACCCCGTCTTCGCCGACGGCATCGAAATAACTCTCGTGTTTCTCGGCATCGTATTCCCAGAAAACAACCTCTTTCCCGGCAGGATTATCGTTATTGATTGTTACCGTCACTTTTTCCTGCCACTTAATCGGGAAGAAAAGCACGTAATCATTATTAACCGACAAATAGGTGTAATGCCGCTTGACGAATCCCTCCTCTTCGGTAATGGAATACCAAATCGTTGCCCTCGCCTTGTCTGTCGCAACAATTAAATCGGATTCATACCCCGGGAATAACCGATTTCCCGCAACCTCGACCCTGCCGTCATCGTCTATATCCCGCGAATATGCGTGGGCGGTATATTGATTCGGTCTTTTTACGAGGAGTTCGAGACGTTCCTCGCGAACCACCTCATCTTCGGTGAAGACAATGTTACGCGGATTCGTACCGTCGGGATTGTACACTATTATTCCGGTATTGAAGAAACTGTCCGACTGAGAATACTCAAGAAATACCACCGGTTTCCCGTCCGCGACATTTTCGGGGACCGAAAAAAGTCTGCTTTTGGTCGATTTAACGTATTCGAAAGCGTTTGGGTTAGCATCAACCGAATCCACCGTCATGAAATCGCCGTCCTTCCACCCTGCGAAATATGCCGCCGATTGATTTGTTTCCCCGCCGCTCCTGTTAATGCTAATCAGCATACGACTGCCCGAATCGTTGAAGTCACCGACTTCATAGTACATACAAAAGTCCCTGTGATAGACTACATCAGGCTTGCCTTCACCATCGAAAGAAATAACGCAAAGGCTCTTATCATTCTGATTCAAAATCGAATAGCTTATAATGATATTCAATTGGGGCGAATCTCCCAAATCCGAAAACTCAATCTTTTCTATATCGGTTGCGAAAAAAGACTCGGTATTAGTCGGCTCCCACTTCTCTCCGCGTTTTTCGAGAAAAGTGATGAAAACCGTCGGTTCCGACGGCGCGGAAGTCCCCGACTGAGAATAAAACACCATAACCCGTTCCGACGATAAATTCGCCATATTCGAAAAACCCACCGAACCGGAAGAAGTCGGCACATACACAAACGCCGAAAGATACTCCCCGGTTTTCGGATATTTGAGCGTCAACGCAGACCCCATAGAGTTAGTCAAAGCATTGTAAATCTCGGTCTGTTCCCCGGTGAGTTTCGGTGGCGAAATCAAGTCAATAACCGGAACGTTCCAATAACACCCGGTAAGAATCAAAACAAGCGATAACAGAATCGTGACAAGCCGCACTCGCATTATACCTGTCCCTGTAAAGCAGCCTGCCGCCCGGCAGAGCCGGTCGCACCGCTGCTCTTGTTTTGCTTTTACTTTCGTCAAGCAGCCTGCCGCCCGGCAGAGCCGGTCGCACCGCTGCTCTTGTTTTGCTTTACTCCGAACCCTCATACATCTGCTCCTCTTGTTCCTTCTGTGAAATCACGTGAACATCGCCTGTATCGTTGAGTTCTTTAGCAACCTCCACTTCAGAATATGCCGCGCGTGAAGATAATGCGAATAAGAGCCATAACACTCCCCCCCCCTGAAGAAAAAATTGCAGAGTAGGCAATTCAAAGCCGTTGTTGTGGCGCATCAAATCGTGTTGAATTTCACCGTTAATAGAATAATAATGGATTAATCGCGCCACCCCGTCGGAAATAATCAGCAATGCCGACATAAATCCGCTAACTGTAGCGAAAACCGCAGTCCCGCGCGATTCACTCTTAACGATGATTCTGCCGCAACTCAAGAAAAACACGGCAAGGAACAGGAAAGTCACCAAAAAGACCAATCTCGCCGAAAGGTTCAAGATATACGTCCTCTCCATGAATTCAGTGGCGGCGACCCCCGCACAACTCGCCGCAATGAGCAGCATGGCAATCGCAGTAACCGGTGGGAGTTTCCGTCTGACAAGTACGGTGTACGCAACAAAAGTATACGACAACGCCGCGACTATCGGAAGAATCAAATTAAAAACAGGTAAACCGCCCGAAAAAACGTCTTCAAATACTGCGGCAACCGCCAGTCCCGAGAAAAATCCCGCGGCGGCGAAAACAATCGCACCTATAATCGCAACCGCCGAAAAAACACGAATCACTACACCGGGGCGAGTCTCTTCCGGCAAGAACAGCGTTTCGCTTGTTTTAGAAGCCTTTTTCTGTTTGTTTTTCGGCTTTTTCGGTGCAGGTTTGTATTGTGAGCGGATTCCCCGCCCTAATTTCGCGTCGAGCAAAGCCGTAAACAAGAACAAAACCGCCGCCCCCGCCACGAAAAAGTAGTAGGCTTCGTTCAAAAATCCCCCATCATAAGCGAAGAACCCGTCTTCCGTTTTAATCACGGAAGAATACTGCAAATAGCGGACTACCGTACAGGCAATTGCCGCCACAAAGAAAAAAATCGATGTTACGGAAATTCCGGACTTTTTTGACATATAAACTTGTTCTCTCTTTCTATATTGCTTTGTTATTACAAAGTTTGTCATTTCAAATTTTCAGAATTCAAAACATTGGCGCGGTCTTAGTCTGGATTGAATTAATGGTCTTCTTTCCCTCGCTCCTGGAAATCATAAAGATTTTCGTCTTAATCGGCTCGTTCCTATGCTCGATTCCTGCGATTGCCAACGGACTCGGTTCCATATAATCAACAGTTACGGTATACAATTCGCCCACATTCGTAACCGAAGTAATCACCGGGGAATACGAATGAAGCGCGGGCTTTTCCGGGATTGCGTAATTCTTGTTGTCAATGTTGTATCGGAATTCCACCCCTGCGTTAAACACGCTCTTATGCTCAACATTCCCTATTCCGAAAATCGAACGTGCCGCCGACTCAACATCCACCTCCGGAATATAAACAACCCCGATGTCCGACGAATATTTGCTGACATCTTCGGTAAGAATGATTTTCCAGATTGCCGAAGCTATAATGGTCGAAGCCTGCAGGTCATTGACCGAAGCGTAGTCCGGCGGGTCATTGATTACCACCGGCGCAACAAACAGCGCGAACTCATCCTTTAACGCTTTACGTTCACGAATATCCTCAACCTTCCCCGAAACAAACCCGAACGTATTAATCACGCCTATGACCGAAAAAACAATCATAAACGCGGCAATCCCCACGAAAAACCGCTTAACAATCGGCTTATCGGAAAGCGGGGCGAGGGGTTCGGCAACGGTTGACGAGTCTTCTTCCGTCTCCTCGAACTCCTCAAGCTTCTCGACATCTCCCTCAAGGGCTTTCTCCAACGATTCTATGACCGAATCCTTGTTCTTATCTTTTTTCAAAACCTTCGCCTCCTAACCTCTAACCTGTCCGTCACCATTAATCAGATACTTATAAGTCGTGAGCTCCTGCAGACCCATCGGGCCGCGCGCATGAAGTTTCTGGGTCGTAATGCCGATTTCCGCACCCAACCCAAACACAAATCCGTCGGTAAACCTCGTCGAAGCGTTGACGTAAACCGCCGCCGCATCAACCTCATCTTGAAACTTAACGGCATTCGCATAATCGCGGGTGACAATCGCCTCACTGTGTTTAGTACCAAACCGATTAATATGCGCAATCGCCTCATCCAAATTGTTGACTGTTTTAGCGGCAATGACATAATCAAGAAACTCGGTCGCGTAATCTTCATCGGTGGCAACCCCATCGGGAATAATCCGCGCTTTTTGACCCGGCTGACCGACTTCCCAACGTTTTTCGAGTGCTGTATAAAACTCATCGGCGATTTTCGCATGAACAATCACCGTTTCAATCGCGTTACAAACCGAAGGTCTTTGCGTTTTCGCATTATCGACTATATCGAGTGCCATGCCCAAATCCGCCGATTCATCAACGAAAACGTGACAATTACCCTCCCCGGTTTCAATTACCGGAATGGTCGAATTATTAACCACCGCGCTTATAAGTCCGCCGCCGCCCCTCGGAATAAGCACATCGATATACTGCCGAAGTCTCATCATCTCGGATGCGACTTCACGGCTCGTATCTTCCACCAACTGAATCGCATTCTCGTCTACACCGCAGTCCCGCAATGCCGAACGCATGAGCGTAACCAACGCTTTATTGGAATTGATGGCATCGCTTCCCCCGCGAAGAATACACACATTCCCCGATTTTAAGCAGAGCGAAGCTGCATCGACCGTGACATTCGGGCGGGACTCAAAGATAATACCTATTACTCCGAGAGGAACCCTTCTTTTAACTAATTTCAATCCGTTTTGAATTTCTCCCCCGCCTATGACCTCCCCGACAGGGTCAGCCAACGCACGAACCTGCCTAACCCCCTCTGCCATGCCGTCGATTCGTGCATCTGTGAGGGTGAGTCGGTCGATTAACGCCGCCGTCATTCCGTTGGTATGTGCATTTTGAATATCTTTCGCGTTCTCTGCTTTGATTAACTCCCTCTCTTCAAGAAGGCGTTTCGCAATCAGCTCAAGGACTGCATTTTTATCAGCCGCCTTAAGCGAAGCCGTCTGCTTTTCGGCAGATTTCGCATTTATTCCGAGTTGTTGAATATAAGTCATATGATTTCTCCTTTTTAGAGATGCCCTTTTGTGGTAAAAACAGTACAAACCGCTTTTCCCTCGAACAAGTCGTATAGAATTTCCGGGTTCTCCCCCTTGATTATAACGGTGTCAATCCCGTCTTCCAGTGCGAGGGTTGCCGCCTCTAACTTTGTCACCATACCGCCTTTTGACATCGCCGAACCTTTCTCACTCGATGCCGCAATCATCTCATGCGTAATCTTAGTGACTAACGGAAGCAGCTTCGCGTCTTCGTAAGTAGCGGGATTTTTATCATACAGACCGTCCACGTCGGTAAGAATCACCAGCAAATCCGCCGAGCAGAGTTTTGCGGCAATCGCCGAAAGGGTATCGTTTTCATCGAAATCAAGCTGCTCAAGCGAAACGCTGTCGTTAGCGTTAATAATTGGTACGACATTCCACGAGAGCAGGGTGTTCAGCGTATTCGTGACGTTCTGTCTGCGTTCGGAGTTTGCAATCACGTCCCTGGTCATAAGAATCTGCGCCGCCAATCGGTCGTGTTTACCGAATTCCCGCTTATAAATATCCATAAGGTCACTCTGCCCGATTGCCGCGAAAGCCTGTTTCTCCGCCATGGTAACATCGATGGCAAACTCTGTCGATTTCGGGAAATGCCCCCGCCCCACCGCGACCGCGCCCGATGTCACAAAAACGATTTCTTTGCCGGAATTTTTCAAGTCCGAAAACACGTGTATAAGGGATTCAACCTTTCGTAAATTGAGATTCCCCGTAGGATGCGTAATCGTCGAAGTACCGACTTTTATTACGATTCTTTTTTTTAAACTTAAATCAATCATACTTCCCGCTCCGTCAAGCGACCTGCTCGACGGCGAAGCCGCCGACCCGCCGCTCTTGTTTTGCTTAAATCAATCATAAACACCAGTATACCATATAATAGTGACTTCTGTCAAGTACTTGTAAAATTCGAACAAGCAATGGTCAGAACTCTTGTTCGGCCCTCTTTGCCGCCGCATAAATCGAAACGTAGCTGTCGTACCGCCCCTGCGATATTCCTCCCGTTTCCCCGGACTCTACCGCCGCACAAATCACGCAACCTTCTTCCCCGTTATGCGTACAGCCCCCGAACTTACACTTCCCCAAAAACGGTGCAAATTCCCGAAAATGCAGTGCGACTTCACAAGCGGGAATGTCGGAATATGCCGTAACATCCACCGTAGAAAATCCCGGTGTGTCGGCAATATACCCCCCATTTTCAAGAAATCGAAACTCCACTGTGCGGGTGGTATGCTTCCCCCTGCCTAATTTTTTTGAGATTTCGGCGGTCGGCAACTCCAACCCGGGAATAAGCCGATTAATCAAGCTGGTCTTCCCCACCCCGGTATTCCCGATTAAAGCCGACGTTTTCCCGCAGAGGAACTCGGTCAAGCGCGAAATCTCGTAATTGAAAAAGCAAGCAAAGCCCGCCGATTGATAAACATCAATCAGCAGGGCTTTTTTGGGTTCAACCAGGTCGGTTTTCGAGAAGACCAAAACACTTTCAATCCCTTTACAATCGAAGATAACCGTCATTCTGTCGATTATAAGCGGGTTCGGTTTAGGCTCACATGCCGAAACTACTATAACCGCACAATCAAGATTAGCCAAAGGCGGACGAACAAGCAAGTTCTTCCTCTCGTGAATCTCACTGATGATATACTCATTCCCGTCGGTATCAAGAGTTACGAAATCACCCGCACAAGGACTGATTTTCTTGAGACGGAACAAACCCTTCGCTTTACAGATGAGGGTGTTGCCGTTGTCGCATTTAACGGTGTAATTTCCCGCAACCGACGAAATGATTCTGCCAAAGAGTAGGCTTTGCTCGCCCTGCGGAGGAAATTCCGCAGGAATTTTCGGAGTTGAATTGCCAAAGGGCGGGCTTTGCTCGCCCTGCGGAGGAAATTCCGCAGGAATTTTCGGAGTTAAAGAATCCATCACCATCCGGGCTGTGGAGCGGGTTCGGCGGTGGTAGCGGCAGAAGTAGCCGCCGCACTCGGATTCAGCTTATACAGCACGTCTCCGTGGGTATTCGCAGTGACCCTCACCGGTTCTTCCGGCCCGAAATCTATTTCCTGCTCACTGTAAAGTGCGTCTGCAACCCCGGGATTCCGCGGATTGTGCAAATAGAGTGAATACGGTTGAAGTCCCGCATCCTCAAACTCGATTGTTATCGTTCCCCCCGCACTGATTCGTCTGGTCTCGCTCTTTATGAGCGCGTCATCTTTATACAATTTGAACACATAATCGCCGAGGAAACTTTCCGGGGTATCGGCAGGAACCGCAAAAGAAATGTGGAAAGTCCGATAAACCACGGCGGGCGGCCCTGTTCCTATGGTAATTTCAACAACGAAATCATTCGGCACTATTTTATCTTTAGGCTCATTCTGGGCTATGACTTTGCCCTTCTGTTCCTCACTGCTCTCTTCGTAAACGATTTTCGGAACCAATCTATAATCGCCGGCAAGCTGCCGCGCCGAATATTCCGACAGATTCAGAAAATCGGGGATTTTTGTTTCGTGAACTATAATTTCCGAACCTATACTCACATAAATAATCACCCTATCATTACGAGAAAGCCTGTCGCCTGCGTTTTTATCACTCTTAACATAGTGGGCCTCAGGGATTTCATCATTCCAAATTTGACGCTTATCAACATGAAGCCCCATAGATTCAAGTCTCTCAACTACGAAATCAGCCGTCAACAGTGTACCGTCGTCGAAGTCCGGGAAGATAATCACCTCTTCCCCGCTGCTGACCTGAACCCTCACCTGGGTGTTAGGCTTAACCGAAGCCCCCGCACGGATTTCCTGGTCTATGATTTCATTCAGCGGAACATCGGCGGAAGGTACCTGTTCGGGTATAAGCTGAAGAAAATCATACTTAGTCTTGGCTTCTTCGTAATTCATTCTGCGCAAATCCGGCATGGTATGGTTCTGGCTGAAAAGTCCGCCTTCACCGCCGATTACCCCGCCGAAAAGCAAAGCCACCACCACCGCCGCAACAATAATCACCGCCGATGCTACCGCAAACAGAATCGGTAACAACGGTGACGCTCTCTCAATGACTTCATCATCATCGTAATCATCGTCGTCATCTTCGTACAATGAAGTGTCAACGGCGAGCGGTTCGGGTTTAGACGGCGGGGCAACCGGATTCCCCGCCCTGTCGAGGTGTTTCGGTTCACCGTCCGGTGTGGAATACTTATATTCGAAAACAATGTTAGGATTCTTCTCGATTTCCTGTAAATCACCCAGCATTTCCCCGGCGGTCTGATAACGTCTGACCGGTTCTTTCTGCATTGCGCGCAGGGTGATTTCCTCCAACCCTTCGGGAATGGAAGAATTAATCAAGGACGGTCTTTTCGGTTCTTTATTCGTGTGCATCAAAGCGATTGCCAACGCATCATTTCCGTCGAACGGCTTGATTCCCGTAAGCATTTCATACAACATCACCCCCACAGAGTAGAGGTCGCTCTTCTCGTCGGTGATTCCCCCGCGTGCTTGTTCGGGACTGATATAATGCACCGAACCGATTGCTTTTTCCGAGGCGGTCTTGTCAATCTCACGATTAAACCGCGCAATCCCGAAGTCCATGACTTTAATCGTGCCGTCCTGCAACAACATGATGTTCTGGGACTTTATATCACGATGAACAATCCCCCGGTCGTGCGCGTGCTGCAACGCCTTGAGAATCTGGTTGACGTACTTCAACGCTTCTCTCCATTTAAGGACACCTTGCCGCTCAATATACTCAATCAAGGTTATACCGTCAATGTATTCCATCACGATAAACTGCACGCTTTCGGTGAAGCCCACATCGAAAATTTTCACGATGTTCCGGTGCGAAAGCAACGCAATCGCTTTAGACTCGTTACGGAATCTCCGCAAAAACTCCTCCGACTCTGCCAGTTCGTTCTTAAGAATTTTCACGGCAACGATTTTTTCTTCGACCGTATCTTCGGCTTTGTAAATCTCAGCCATTCCGCCCGAACCGATGTGTTCGAGCAGTTGGTATCTCCCGTCCAACTTAATACCGATGTAGTTTTCCATAGCTATACTCCCTTCACGCGCCTAAAGCACGACTAAAGCAACCGTAATATTATCTCGCCCGTCTTTTACAAGTCCGTAGTCGATTAGCAAATCACAGGCCTTATTTTTAGGATTATTCACGATGATTTCGGCGATTTCCGCATCGCTCCCGTAAGAGTGGAGTCCATCGGAACAAAGCAAAAGTATACTCCCCGCAGACAGCTCAATCTCGAAATAATCGGGTGTTATAATGTGTTCCGCACCGATTGCCTTGGTAATCGCGTTTCTCCCCGGGTGATAACGGCTCTCTTCCTCGGTGATTTCCCCGTCTTCGATAAGCGTTCTCACGTAGGTGTGGTCTTTCGTAATCTGCTGAATATTGTCGTCGAAAATATGATAAGCACGGCTGTCCCCGACATTCACGATATAAGCCGTATCGCTATGTACGATAGCGGCGACACAAGTCGTACCCATTCCGTACTTGTTTTTATCGCTCGAAGCTTCATCATACACCATAGAATTCGCAGCACTGACCGCACTGACCATAAGATTGCGAATCATGTTGCGATTAACCCCGTCTTCGTCGGTCTGACACTCGCGGAATCCCCGCTTAAACCGCTCACTCACAGCCTCAACCGTCAACTGGCTCGCGCGGCTTCCTGCGTTTTCGCCGCCCATTCCGTCACAGAGCACGACTGCACAGGTACGCTCACCGAGTAAATCCGTCCAAACCCGGTCTTGATTCTCCGGGCGTTTGTTCCCTATATCGGTTTTTGAATAGTAAAGCATAGATTCTTTAATCCTTCAACATAGTTTATAGTTATTTAAATTTAGATACGTATTAATTCTCCGCCCTCAGCTGACCGCAAGCAGCCGAAATATCGCCGCCCATAGTCCTGCGAATCGTGGCGTTCACACCGGATTTCACCAGAACATCTGCAAAAATCCTCGCGTTGCCGCTTTTCTTGAACGGGGTTTCGTTGACCTCATTCACCGGGATTAGATTCACATGGAAAGAACCCCGCGGCATTTTCTTGAGCAGTAACCCGGCGAGTCTCCCGGCATGGATTTCACTATCGTTTACCCCGCTAATCAGTGCGTATTCGAAGCTGATTCGCCTGGAAGTCGCCGTGAAATACCCTCGACAAGACTCCAGCAACCGCTCAATCCCGAATCTGCGATTAATCGGCATAATTTCCGAACGCTCTTCATCGCTCGCCGCATGAAGCGATACCGAAAGTGTCACCCCTAACTTCAACCCCGCCAACTCATCGATTTTGTCTGCCAACCCACAAGTCGAAAGTGATACCCGCCGCAGACTCATCCCATGGGCAGAGCGCAACAACTCTAAAAACTTGAGCGTGGCGGAAAAGTTATCAAGCGGCTCACCGATTCCCATAATCACGATGCTGTCCACGGTGTTCCCGTCACGAAGCGTTTCGTACAACTGCAACAACATCTCCGAAGGGGTGAGATTGCGCCCGAACCCTGCAACGGTCGAAGCACAGAACCGACATCCCATTCTGCAACCCGCCTGACTCGAAACACAGAGACTGTTTCTGTCACGATGGCGCATAAGCACCGTCTCAATTCGATTGCCGTCTTGAAGCTCATACAGATATTTTACTGTATCCCGCCTGTTTGATTCAAGTCTTTTTTGAATTTTCAGCAAATTTATATAAAATTTGTCCCCGAAAACCGCCCGCATTTGTGCAGAAATGTTAGTCATCTCATCGAATTGTGTTGCTTTTTTTAAGTGCAACCACTCGAAAACCTGTTTCGCACGAAACTTCTGAATCCCCGACAACTCTGTTTCCCGCTCAAGTTCATGCAGTTCTAACGACAATACGTCGATTTTCTTGTTTTTTTCGATTTGCGAATTCATTCTCGCACCGTTCTTTCCAGCAAAGCCATAAAGAATCCGTCGCCGCCGTCCTCACTCGGAATAACCGTTCGCTTTTCGACCAACCTGAACCCGCCGCACAACTCATGAAGAAAATCGTCAATCACCTCATCGTTTTCTCTGCGACTGAGCGTGCAGGTGGAATACATCAAGAACCCGCCATCTTTAACGTAACGGCTTCCGGTTAACAGAATCCGTAACTGGATTTCGGGCAACCCCTCAAAGTCAGACTCCGGTTTGTACTTGATTTCGGGTTTGCGACGGATAACCCCCAATCCCGAACACGGAACATCACACAAAACCCGGTCAGCTTTCGGGAAATCGGGATTGAAAACTTTAGCATCGTTCACATGAGTCTCGATTATGCTCAAGCCCAATTTCTTTGCCCCGTTTTCGACTAAGTTTAATTTCTTTCTGTTAATATCACATGAAATTATACGCCCTGTATTCGCCATTAACCCCGCAACCGTGAAACTCTTCCCGCCGGGTGCCGCGCATAAATCTATGACTGTCTCGCCGGGTTGCGGCGCGAAGAGTTCGCACGCCTGCCGACTCGAAAGGTCTTGAACATACCCGTCCGTCTCAAATCTCGGCGGTTTAAGCAAGCTCGTCCGCAGAATTTGCAGGGTTTCTTCCGACCCGTATTCACGCATCCACTTTTGAACCAGCCAATCCGGTGACGAATACTTCAGCGACAGATTTTCTTCTGCTTCCTTATTAAGGAAGTCCCGCTCCGCCCTCAAAAAGTTTCGTAAAACTGCATTCACGAACCCGCGTGAACGTTTCGGGGCGAGATTCACCGACTCATTCACTGCCGCCGACTGCGGCACACCTTCCATAAACAGAATCTGATACAACGCCATTCTAATCAGAATCCGAACGTGCAAATCGGGTTTCGTCGAGGCAAACTTGTCTATTACATAATCCAACGTTATTTGCCTTTCGATTACACCGTAAAACAGAGCTGTAATGAATTTCTTTTCATTGGGTTTAAAGTCTGTACTTTTATACAGAACGTCTAACACTATCGACGAGTACGCGCCTTTTTCCATACGCAGGAGCAATTCGAACACAGATTTACGTGTATTGATTTTACAGTCCGACATGGATTTATCGCCGTTTCATCATCGAAAGTAGCCGCAACAACTGCACAAGGGAAGCCAACAATGCCGCGAAGTAGGTGAATGCCGCCGCGGTAAGCGTCTTCCGTGCGCCGGAGATTTCTTTACCTACGAGATAGCCCTTCGACGAAATGGTGTTCATGGCGCGTCTGCTTGCATCGATTTCGAGGGGGAGTGTCACCAATTGAAACACGAACACAAACGCATACAATATGATTGCCATCCAGGCTAACTCCATTTTTTCGAGCCATATACCGATGAGCAACAAGAAAATCCAGATTCGCGAACCGAAGTTCACTACCGGGAATATAGCGTGACGGATTTTAATCGGTGCGTACCCGACCGCATGCTGAATAGCATGACCGACTTCGTGTGCGGCAACGCCGATTGCCCCTACCGTGTCTTTATCGTGAACCGATTCCGACAGGGCGACAACCTGACTCCGCGGGTCGTAATGGTCGGTGAGATTTCCGGACTGTTTGATAATCTGCACATGATGCAATCCGTTATCGTTGAGCATTTCCCGCGCAATTTCGGCGGCGGTTCGCCCCCCTTGGGTTCGAACTTTGTTGTATTTGCTGAACGTCATCCTCACTATGAGGGAAGCCAACATCGCCAACAACATCGCACCGATTGCCAGCAAATACCACATCTCATCGGATATGTGCTGCTCTACTGCGCCTTGGGACTCAAGTCCCGCGTTCAAAACATTGGTTATAAGCATGATTTTCCTCCTTTAAAATCTTTAAAGCCTTTCAAAAATTCTGTAGCGGACATTCGTTTACCGCCTTCGGGTTGGATTTCGGTGAGGATTATCGTCTCTTCACCGTTTTTACCGCATTTCAGCGGAATTCCCGCCTGCTCATAAGCTTCACCCGCCACCGCACGATAGATTTTCAGCCGCTTCCCGCTTTCTCCCCAAAAAGTGAACGCACAAGGCGAATCGGCGAGACCGCGAATGAAATCACACAATTTCTTTGCCGAATGCGAACAATCGAGCCGACACTCATCTTTTTTAAACATTGCCGCATAGGTGGAATCATCGTGATTCTGCTTTATCGGCAAAAGCGTTTCAATCCCATCGAGTGCGCGTACAATCAATCCCCCTCCGACCTTCGCCAAAACGTCATGTAACTGTGAAGCGTTCATATCGGGCGAAATCTCGACCTTTTCGCTCAACAGCATATCTCCGGTATCGATTCCGCTGTCCATCTGTATGATGGTAATCCCGGATTCACTCTCCCCCGACATAATGCACCGATTAATGGGTGCCGCCCCCCTGTACTTCGGCAGAAGAGACGCATGAACGTTCAAACAGCCGTATTTCGGAAAGTCAAGCACGCTTTGCGGAAGAATCATCCCGTATGCCACGACTACGATACAGTCGGGGTTATGTTCACGAAGGATTCGCAAGACTTCTTCTTCGTTTTCTCCTCTCAATGAAGTCGGTTGATACACCGGGATTCGGTGTTGGTTCGCGACTTCTTTCACCGGCGAAAACGTGATTTTCTTACCCCGATTTCTGGGTTTATCTATGCGGGTGAAGACCGCGGTAACTTCATGTGCGGAATCCAGCAGACTCTCCAACGTGGAGACTGCGAAATCGGGCGTTCCCATAAAAACTACTTTCATGTTTGTTTTCGAATGGGGGAGAATCCCCCAAACCCCCTTTTTGAAATGGGGGAAAATCCCCCAAACCCCCTCATCTGCGCTTTTTCTTGCGCTTACGATTTCTCTGGCGTTTTGCTTTTTCGAGTTCTTCCTCGTCCTCGACCCGTTCATCACCTATATCGGTGAAAAGAATCCCGTTCAAATGGTCGATTTCGTGACAAATCGTTATAGCAAACACACCATCTGCATCTATGTTGAATTCTTTCCCATGGCGATTCCATGCCCGGACCCGAATTTGCTCGGGTCGTTCTACGTACCACCATTCTCCCGGCGAAGAAAGGCACCCCTCGACTTCGCGCTGTTTCCCTTTCATAGATGTTATGAGCGGGTTAATGAACTCAATCATCTCATCATCGTTTTCAATCACGATTACTCGTCTTAGTATTCCCACTTGGGGAGCGGCTAACCCAACCCCGCCGAATTTATCCATCGTCTGCTGCATATCATCGAGCAGAACCCATAACTTATCGTCAAAAACGGTAACTTCACGGCTTTTCTTCCGCAAAGTATCCTCCTCGATTGTTACCACACGTCTTAACGCCATTTCTTACGAATCATCCCTTCGCTTTTCATTTTTCACCGATAACACCGATAATCCAATACATTATACCACAACTTAAAAAGAAATTCAAGAATTATTTTGTCCGTATAATAATATAATGTTCTTGTCAAGATTATGCGAATGTAAGCGGAGGTTACTCTCATGGGCAGAAGGTCAAAGCCGCCGGTACAACGGCGATTCAGGGTATACATAGCTTCGGTGGCGGCAGGCGCGATTTCGTCGGTGACGGCGTTGGTGCTTTTCGCGCTGTTGTCGTTCTTGCTGAAACTTCCGGTCGGGTACAGCGGATTCTTCTCGCTGCTCGCTTTCGGAATAGGCTGTCTCGTAGCGGGCTTCTCGGCGGGAATGTTGAAACGTCAAGGCGGTCTCGCCTCGGGAATTGCGGCGGCGTTGCTGTTTACGCTTCCGGTCGCGCTGATTGGTTTCGTTTTAGGGGGATTGTCAATCACCGCCGGCGAATTAAACCTAACCGGAAAAATCATAGTCGCGGTTCTCGGCGGTGCAGTCGGCGGCGTTCTGGGGGTGAACAAAAACGGCGGCTTCAAGTAAGTCTGATGATTTTTCAAAATTTCCCTTGACGTACTCTTACTAAATGTTGTATACTGGTAAGGACGAGCTTTGCTCGCCCTGCGGAAGAAATTCAGCGTGAATTTCCGGAGTTAAAAGAATACCAAAGGACGAGCTTTGCTCGTCCTGCGGAGGAAATTCAGCATGAATTTCGGAGTTAAAAGAATACCAAAGGGCGAGCTTTGCTCGTCCTGCGGAGGAAATTCAGCATGAATTTCCGGAGTTAAAAGAGTATACGAGGTGGTTTCTATGAGGTCAGAGTGGGAAGGGTTTATCGACGGCAGATGGAGCGGTGAGGTTGATGTACGCGGTTTTATTCAACGAAACTATGCCCCTTATGAAGGTGACGAGGGGTTTTTGAGCGATGTTTCCGAGAAAACCAAAGCATTATGGGAGAAAGTCCTGATTTTAATGCGGGAAGAAAACGAAAAAGTCGTACTGGATGCCGAAGACAAAATCCCGTCCGGTATTACTTCACACGCGCCGGGATATGTAGCGCAAGAACTGGAAGAAATCGTGGGGCTTCAGACGGACAAGCCTTTCAAACGCGGAATCATGCCCAACGGCGGACTCCGTGTCGTAAAGCGGGCATTGGAATCCTATGGGTTTGAACTCGACAAAAAAACAGAAAAGATTTTCGCCGAATACAGGAAGACCCACAACGACGGCGTGTTCGATGCTTACACCGAAGAAGTCCTCAAGGCGCGGCGTTCGGGGATTATCACCGGTCTGCCCGATGCTTACGGTAGAGGGAGAATCATCGGTGACTATCGGCGGGTTGCCCTTTACGGAACAGATTTGCTGATTGCCTTCCGCAAGCAAGACTTGAAAACACTGGAAGTCCCGGATATGCTGTCGGACGTAATCCGTGACCGTGAAGAACTTTCCGAGGGAATCCGCGCATTAAAAGAACTTGCCGCTATGGCGGCGACTTACGGGTTTGACGTTTCGCGACCTGCCGCCAACGCAAAAGAAGCGATTCAGTGGACTTATTTCGGCTACCTCGCCGCCGCAAAAGAACAAGATGGTGCCGCCATGTCACTGGGGAGGGTCACGACCTTCCTCGACATCTATATTGAGAGGGATTTGGAGCGAGGAATAATCACCGAATCGCAAGCGCAGGAATACATGGACCATTTCTGCATGAAACTGCGCATGATTCGCTTTTTGCGTACGCCCGATTATAATGAGCTGTTCTCGGGAGACCCGACCTGGGTTACAGAATCAATCGGGGGGATGGGAACAGACGGTCGCACGCTCGTAACCAAGAACAGTTTCCGTATGCTTCACACGCTTCGGACGTTGGGGCCCGCCCCCGAGCCGAACATGACGGTACTGTGGTCGGTGAACCTGCCGATAAACTTCAAGCATTTCTGTACCGCGACTTCGATTGAGACCAGCAGTATTCAATACGAGAACGATGACCTTATGCGTCGCTACTGGGGTGACGATTATTCGATTGCCTGCTGCGTCTCGGCAATGAAGACCGGTAAACAAATGCAGTTCTTCGGTGCGCGGGCAAACCTCGCTAAAGCGTTGCTTTATGCAATTAACGGCGGGCGGGACGAAATCAGCGGAGAGCAAATCGCGCCGGAGTTCGCGCCGATTTCTTCCGAATACCTCAACTATGATGAAGTCATGCGAAAGTTTGAACAGATTCTTGAGTGGCTGTCGAGATTATATGTCAATGCCCTGAACATCATTCATTATATGCACGATAAATATTGTTTCGAGCGATTGCAAATGGCATTGCACGACAAAGAAATCGTCCGAACCCTCGCCTGCGGAATCGCCGGATTGTCGGTGGTCGCCGATTCGCTTTCGGCTATTAAGCACAGTCGTGTGAAAATCATACGCAACGAACAAGGTCTGGCAGTGGACTATCAAGTCGAGGGTGAATACCCGTGTTTCGGCAATCACGATGACTCGGTTGACGAAATCGCACGGGATGTGCAGAAGACTTTCATGCAGAAACTCGAAAAGCATAAGACCTATCGTAACGCAATCGCGACCCTTTCGGTGCTGACCATTACCTCCAACGTAGTCTACGGGAAGAAAACGGGTTCAACCCCCGACGGAAGAAAAGCGGGTGAGGCGTTCGCCCCTGGCGCGAACCCCATGCACGGCCGCGACAAGAAAGGCGCGCTCGCTTCCTTGTGTTCTGTTGCGAAACTGCCTTACGAATATGCTAAAGACGGAATTTCCTACACTTTCTCGATTATTCCCAAGGCATTGGGAAAAGACAAGGAAGAGCGAATCAAGAACCTGGCTTTCATCATAGATGCGTACTTCTATGATAACGGTCATCACATTAACGTGAACGTCTTCGACAGGGAAACGCTGATGGATGCCATGGAACATCCCGAATTATACCCGCAATTAACAATCCGTGTTTCGGGCTATGCGGTGAACTTCGTGAAACTCACAAAAGAACAGCAACTGGATGTGTTGAATAGGACGTTCCATGAAAAGTTTTGATACAAACAATGCGGAGAAAAATGGTATAATCCACTCAATCGAGACCTGCGGAACGGTTGACGGGCCGGGGCTTCGCTATGTTGCTTTTTTTCAAGGATGTCCGTTGCGCTGTAAGTACTGCCATAATCCCGACACCTGGGACTTCAAAGGCGGAACCCCCATGTCTGTATCGGAATTGGCGGAAGATGTCTTGAAATACAGTTCCTATATAAACTTCAGCGGCGGCGGATTCACCGCATCCGGCGGAGAACCGCTGTTGCAAGCCGAATTTATATCCCGGTTATTCAAAACGCTGAAGTCAAAAGGGATTCATACGGCAATCGATACAAGCGGGGCGCGATTCCCGGGCGAAAAAGACGTGGAATCCCTGTTACAGTCTACCGATTTGGTTTTGCTGGACATTAAATCAATCACCCCCAAAAAGTATCGTGAAGTAACCGGGCTGGATATCCGTGCGACCTTGGCGTTCGCCGAAGATTTGAGCGCGAAGGGGATTCCCGCATGGATTCGCTATGTAATCGTACCGGAGCTTACCGACAGCGAAGAAGAGGCGAAATCCCTCTGCAAATATCTGTGCGGACTGAACAACATCAAAAAAGTAGAATTACTGCCGTTCCACAAAATGGGCGAACACAAGTGGGAAGCGTTAAATCGCGCATATACACTGAAAGAAACCCCGCCCCCTTCACCCGACACAATGGAAAAGCTTCACGGCATTTTTGCACAATATCGGCTGCCTGTCTGATTCTAAATCAACCGCTTTCACATATACTGTTATAACTGCCAAAGGGCGGGCTTTACCTGCCCTGCGGAGAAAATTCGGTACGAATTTTCGGAGTTAAACTGCCAAAGGGCGGGCTTTGCCTGCCCTGCGGAGAAAATTCGGTACGAATTTTCGGAGTTAAACTGCCAAAGGGCGGGCTTTGCCTGCCCTGCGGAGAAAATTCGGTACGAATTTTCGGAGTTAAAAAAGTATATTACATAGAAAGAGGTTGATTTGTTATGTGTGCAATAGCAGGATTTTGCAGTTATAAGGTTGATTTCAAGGACAATGCCGACCGCTGGAATTCCGTCTTGAGGGAAATGCGTGAGACGGTGTTTCGGCGCGGACCGGATGGTTCGGGTGAGTTTCTTCAAAGCCATATAGGGCTTTCCCATGCCCGCCTCGCAATCCGCGACATCGCCGGGGGAATCCAACCCATGACAAGGGGGAACTGTACAATCGTCTACAACGGGGAAATCTATAATGCCAACGAACTGAGACAAGGGTTAGAATCTCATGGGTTCCGCTTCGAAACATCGGGCGATACAGAGGTGATTTTAAACGGATTCATTCATTACGGTGCAGATTTCGTCAAACGTCTGAACGGGATTTTTGCCTTCGTGATTTGGAACGGTGAGGAAGTCACCCTCTTCCGTGACCGATTAGGGGTGAAGCCGCTTTTCTACACCATCAAAGACGGTATACTCGTGTTCGGCTCGGAACTGAAGGCGTTATTCGCTCACCCGGAAATAACACCGAGAATCACGATAAACGCCTTTCGTGAGATTTTCGGGGTCGGGCCGGCACGTACCCCCGGTTGCGGAGTGTTTGACGGTGTTCACGAGTTACTCCCCGGGCATTATGCTGTTTTCACGAGGGGGGACGGATTAAAAACGGTAAGATACTGGAATCTTGAAAGCCGTCCTTACGAATCCGACTGTGAAGAAACCACCGAAGAAGTCCGTCTGCTCTTAACCGATGCGATTGAACGTCAGTTAGAGTCCGATGTTCCGGTCTGCAGTCTCCTGTCCGGGGGGGTGGATTCCGGTATTGTGACCGCAGTGGCATCGAAATTCCTCGAAAGAAACGGAAAAGTCCTCAACACCTTCTCATTTGACTTCACGGGGAACGACCTGCATTTCACCTCGAACGAGTTTCAGCCTGAACGTGACCGACCCTACGTTGAAAAAATGCTCGCGCGGTATAACCTCAACCATACCTATCTGGAATGTGCCGAGAAAGACCTGTTCGAGTTGCTGTTTACCTCAACCGACGCGAAAGACCTGCCGGGAATGGCAGATATCGATGCTTCACTCTTGTATTTCTGCAAGGAAGTGAGCAAGCACAACAAGGTCACGCTTACCGGGGAATGTGCCGATGAAATATTCGGCGGGTATCCGTGGTTCTACCGCGAAGAACTGCTCCATGCCGAGACTTTCCCGTGGTCGCGGGACTTAGACACCCGAAAAATGCTGTTATCACCGGACTTTGTGAAGGAACTGAATCTCGACGAATACGTCAGCGAACGTTACGAGAACTCGCTGAACCAAGTCCCGCGATTACCGGGGGAATCGGGATTGGATGCCCGCCGCAGAGAAATCACCTACCTGAACATACAGTGGTTTATGCAAACCCTGTTGATTCGCATGGACAGGGCGAGTATGTACTGCGGATTAGAAGCACGCGTACCCTTCGCCGACCATAGGGTGGTGGAATTACTCTGGAATGTTCCGTGGGCGCAAAAGTATAAAAACGGGACTGTTAAGGGATTATTGCGGGATGCGTTCCGTGAAATGCTTCCGCGGGAAATCATGGAAAGAAAGAAAAGCCCTTATCCCAAAACCTACAATCCCGATTACACGAAACTCTTGAGCCGTCGCCTGCTCGAAATAACCGGGGATTCTTCATCTCCGCTTCTCCCGCTGATAGACGTTGACAAGACCCGCGCGTTCGCACAGTCACCGCAGGAATACGGAAAACCCTGGTTCGGGCAGTTGATGGCAGGCCCGCAACTCATGGCGTATCTAATCCAGGTCGATTATTGGCTGAGGAAATTCAAGCATTGAAGCGCGACTTATATAACAATAAAAAAATCCCCTTTTGCGGGGATTTTTTTGGAATTTTTCGGTTGCCCTCAACATAGAATTAATCAAGACTGACAAGGAGGAGGTTAATTAATGATTCAGCTTAATCAGTTACAGGACGAGCTTATTCAAATCACCGAACTGCTGCAAAAACAAGAACAACTCTTCGACCTTGTTGAAGACGACGATTTAATCGAAGCAATCATCTACGAACAAAAAGCACTGTACTCACGGTTCAGTTACTTAATCAAGAAAGCGCGGGAAGAATCTCTTAACATGAGCTTTATCGACAGGAAATACCTTGAACGTACGGAGGTCTGAAAGTGACGTTAATAGCTGTTGCCGTTATCGCGGTAATTTTATTCGCATTGTTTTTGAAAATCCATTCAAGGCACAAAGAACCGTCTAAAGCGGCGTTAGCCAATATGTTCCTCGGTGTATTGAGCCTAATCTTCGTCGCACCGTTAGTGTCGGCTTCGGTAAACTTCTGTACCGTATTCACCTCGTTGACTTTAGGTCTCCCCGGCACTACACTCGTCGCGATTATGAGCCTGATTTAAGGGCTACTCCCGAAACGTTTTATTTGCCGAATATCATTTCCGTAGAATTTCAGGATTTTCATGCTGACAAAGCGTGAAACCAACCTCTCACCGTACCGCTCCTTCAGTTCTTCCATAGAAAGGTTGGTGCTTATCACGGTGGGATTGCCGTAATTCATGCGGGAATTGATTAGGTTGTAGAAGACCGACGCATAGAACGAACTCGTGAATTCGGTACCTATATCGTCAAGAACCAACAACTCGGCAGACTGGAGAGAATCCATCGTGTTGCCTTTCTCCCTGCCGAAATGCTCATCTTCCACCTTACGGAAAAAATCCAACGCAGAACCGTATATCGCATTGTAGCCTTGTTCGAGGACTTTGCCGGCAATCGCCAACGAAAGATGGGTCTTGCCGAGACCGGTTCTCCCGGTTAAGAGCAATCCGAATCCGGGCAGATGAAAATTCTCGGCGTAATTCTTGCAGTAGTCGAAGTTATGCCGCATGACCTCTCGTGCCGGAAGGGATTCACCTTCATTCAGCTTATAGATTTCGGGATACAATTCAACCTCAAAGGTCTCGAACCCGGTAAGTACCAACGGCGACGTTGAGTTAATCCCTTTAGCCGCAAGCCGCCGAACCGCATTCCTGTAGCACTCACAACGGGAACTGTCCGCAATCCCGGTGTCACGGCAGATTTCACAGGTGTAGATGGATTCGAGATAATTAGGGGGATAGCCCGCACTCATCAAAAGCTCCTTGATTCGTGCGGATGCGGCAACATTCTCGGCTTGAATCATGTCAATCCGCTCTTTTTGCACGTCGCTGTTCTTCCGCTCAAGAATCAATTGCGCAAGTTTCGCCCCGGTCGAAGCCATGATTTCGCGGAGTTGTTTATATTCCGCGAACCGCTGTGAGATTTCCAGACGGCGAAGCTCAAGCTGTTTTGCGTTAGCCTGTCTCCTTTGTTTGATTTCATCTTCTGCCTGAACATAGTATTTCACATCGAAAGCCACTGCTTAACCACCCCTTTCTTACTTAATTCCGTATTCTTCCATGATTTGCCTGTCCAGTGCGTCCAAATCGAATGAAGTAACCGCTTCGGCTTTTTTGAGCGGTTTATACTTCGTCTTTTTTGAATCCACACCGTTAATATTCCAATCGCTGAGGACTTTGTCCATATAAGTGTACTGCAACTTGCCGGTTTTCTCAAGTGCGACTTGATAGGCTTTATAGACCACTTCCACCGGGAACTTGAACTCAAACAGCCATTTCTCGACGAGTTTTCGACGTGCATCGGGAATCGCCTTGACTTCAAACAATTCAAGCAACTCCCTCTCGGCAGAATCGTATTTTTTCAAGTAGCGGATTCTCTCATCGGCTTTCTCGATTGAATCCACACCATCTTCCAGCCAAATCCTCGCTATTTTCTTTATGTAAGCCGGCGCACTCTTCTCGATTGAAAAACAGTACTCCATAAGCATAAGCAGAACCTCCGGCTTCATTCCGTGTTCTTCTATGATGACCACTAACATCTTCTGCTCATAATGATGCAAAACCCTGCCGTACAGTTGTTCACAGCGTTGGAACAGATACTCAACTAATGCGTTCTCTTTGAGCGTTTTAGCGATTTCCGTCGGCGTGAACTCATGCTCCCGCTCAATCAGCACGAGTTTTTCGTTCTGATTCGGCGATTTTTTTATTTCTTTTGATTTTTCGTTTATTTCTTTGTTTATTTCCTCGTTTAAAGCGACAGACGGATTCTCCCCGAATAATCCTCGTTGCCCCCAGAATTCAAACCCGGAAATGACATTATCGGGTGCGACCCCTGTAGCGCGGGAAATCTCCCCCGTTGACAGGGATTCCCCCGAATGTCGCAGACAGTACAGCAGGATTTTCAACTGTTCGCCGGTTGCGATTTTTATATGTTCATCTATAATCGAATCAGGAACAGCGAAGACCCCCGCGAAAATTCCTACATTAATATTGTAATCCATGAATCCCTCGTTTTACAGCAGCGTTTTTGAGCGTTTTTAAGAAAGTGAAGTCCTTTAAAATGCCCTCACGGAACTAATCCGTAAGGGCATTTATAAACGAATATACTTTATTAGAATAACCTTCCTTCATGTATAATCAACGCAAGCTGTCGCGCTTGCGATTCAGCGGTATCCGATGATTTGCTAATCACTCGAATACACTAGTGCTGTGCGTTTATACATATTCAGAATACAATTCATAATGAACAGAGCATTTTAATCGGTAAAAGTACCGCACTTGTATCCGTTCAAGCCTCTCAAGAAACCCAACTCCGTCTCCCATCTGCTTGAAAACGCCATACCACATTTACCCGGTCCATCGGCTGAACGTATTCCAAATACGTATAACCGACACAGTTTGATTGAGTCCTTCGTCCATTGGAATCGCCGCCTTTCCGGTTTGTATTTACCGAAAGCAGAATCGGTCTGCTTAATCGGCATTTTTCGGATTCTCGCGTATTATTTTCAGAGTTTCTTCTTAACAAGTTTTTTTCGCAACTCGTTTTTTGTAACTCTCTTTTCGCACCCGCCTACCATGCTGAAAACAGTATTGGTTTTCCTTCCACTGATTACCATCAGTCGGAATCCCGGTCTGATTGCAAAAACGTTCGGCAGAGTTTACTGAATCCGATTTTCCTACGGTTTTTCTTCCGTGATTACATCTTACCATATTTTCTCGACGTTGTCAAGGGTTTTTTCAAAACTTTTTCCCGAAATATTGCACAAAAATAAGCGGCTGTTTTTGTGCAATATGCCCAAAAAATCAACATATTGAGAAAATCAGGGAAAAATAACTATTTATAATTTCCGTATTGACTTTTTGCCGATTATCGTTTATACTGTACTTATTATGTTCAAACTAAAAAATAAGGAAAGTGAATTACAAGCATGAACAACAACGAAAAAGCCGCATTAAATACCGATGAGGAAGCCGTGGAAATCGTAGACCTGGACGGAGAGCCGTTCGTAATCATAGGAGAATTAGAGCATGAGGGGGAAGTCTACCTCGCGTTAATCTCGCATGAAGATTACGAAAAAGAAGACGAGAACGAAGAAGATGACATTGAGTTCGTTATATTGAAGGAAGTCGAGGAAGAAGATGGTGAGTTAGCACTGGAAACCGTTGACGATGATGAACTGTACGAAGAGCTCGGCAACGGATTCCTGGAATTGTTCGCAGGTTCACCGGAAGACGAATAGATTTCAATAAACAGACTGCTTCGCGCGTTTAAGTATGGTTCAATATATCCAACACATTGAACTTGGGATTTCTACTCTGTCGGCGGATTGCAGACCTCCCGCGTTGTCTTAAGGCAACGTGGAAGAAGGGAGCGCGAAACCGCAGGTGATTTTACCCACCCTGCCAAAGTGCGGGTTTATATGGCATACCCCGTCGAAGCGGTTATCAAACAAGAGCGGATTTTCATCCGCTCTTGTTTATGTGACTTTTCTGGATAAAAATTTTTTAGAAAACAATTGACAAAAAATATTAAACATGGTATAATCATTATCAGCCAAATCAATAATACGGTGATGTGCGTGGCTTCACGCAAGCGAAACCGCCGAGAGGTGCTTCTCTCGGCGGTTTCTTTTCGGGCTAATCGTCGCGCTTATCTCTGCCTAGCCGCTTACCTTTTTCTTATGAAACAACTCCCTCATACCGACAAGAACCAGCAACCCCGCGAACAGCTTACGGAGCAGGTCTTCATCGAGTGATTTCATCAGAAACACACCGACCGCCGCCCCGCCGATTCCCGCAATGCAAATCACCGGAATAATCGACTTTTCAATCAGCCCGTTCTTCAAGTGAATAAACGATGAAAGCAAAGCAATCGGCAGGAAAAACAGCAGATTGATTCCCCCTGCCGCCGATTGTTCGATTCCCTTAAAAAAACTCAAATATATTATGAGGATGAATCCGCCGCCCAACCCCATAGAAGCGGTTAATCCCGCCAGAAACCCCGCAATATGACTCACAAACTCCACCCCCGTCAATTTTTTACGACATAAACATTTTTGCGGCTGAAATCAGTATAATTATCCCAAAAATCCGTCGTAAGAGCGTGTTGTTGATTTTCTTCAGAATAAGCGAACCGAGAACCGCACCCGCCAATCCTGCCGGAATGAACCCCAACGCAGTCGAAACCTGCAATTTCCCGCTGAGTGCGTACATCACGGTCGAGACCAGGGACAGAAAAAAAATCAACACCACCGACGTTGCGTGACACCGCTTCTGTTCCAACCCACAGCGTTCAAGCAACGGAACGGCAACAACGCCCCCTCCCGAACCGAAAAGTCCGTTAAGAAGCCCTGCTGTTATTCCTGTTAAAAGTTTGAATTTCGTACTTATTTTAGCCTTCATACGGCTAGTATTAGCTGAAACGTTGAATTTAATTCTCTTCTTGAGAAATGCCTTCTTGAGGAGAACCCCGGCTAAACACCAGTTTGAGCAAAATCGGTGTGACAAGCGTTGTGGTTATCACCACAAGAATCACGCTCGAGAACAACTCACTATCCATCAATCCCACCGCGACCCCTTTAGCCGCGACTATTATAGCGACTTCCCCGCGTGAAACCATGCCCACCCCTATCTGAAAAGACTCCCTCTTCGGGATTTTGCACAATAGCGCACCTACTCCGCACCCGACCAACTTGGTTATAATCGCCACAGCGAGCAACAGTACCGCAAACAGAATCACGCTCGAATCCAACCCGTCGAAGGTTGTCATAAGCCCGATACTCACAAAGAAAATCGGCGAAAAGAACATATACGAAAGCACCGAATTCTGCTCCTCAATATACTTTTCGGCATCGTTGTTACATAACGCCAACCCCGCAAAGAACGCACCTATAATCTCGGCGACCCCGAAACGTTCGGCAACATATGAGAGGAAAAAGCAAAACGCCAATGCCAAAACGGGAATTCTATGTTTAGTTCCGAATTTAGCATTCAAAAATTTGATGAGTGCGTTCATACCGATTCCGCACAGGAGAGAAAACACGAAAAAGCCAAATATCTTCAGCAAAGTCACACCGATTAAAGCCGCTTGGGTTGACCCGCCTTCCGCACCCGAACCGCCGAGTCCCATTATCGATGAGAGAATCACCAGTCCCAGAATATCGTCTATGACCGCCGCCCCCATGATTGTCGAACCGACCCTTGTGTTCAGTTTCCCCATCTCGCGGAGGGTTTCGACGGTGATACTCACCGAAGTCGCGGTTAAAATCACACCCATAAAAATGCTTTTCATGGTATCCTGACCGAAACAGCTCGCCAGCACATATCCGCCGCCAAGCGGAACCAGAACGCCTATAACCGCAACTATGAGCGAGGGTTTCAGTGCTTTGCGGATTCGGCTCAAGTCGGTTTCCAGTCCGGCGGTGAACATAAGAAGCACAACCCCAACCTGTGCAAGTGTTTCAATCACTTCATACGGTTGGATTATATCCAACACGGCAGGGCCTAACAGAATCCCGGCAAGCAACATCCCCACCACCTGCGGAAGGTGAATCCGCCTGGTGAACAAGCCGAGAATCTTTGTTATGGTCAAGATTAATGCGAAATCTAATAAAAAATCATAGTTCATGTTAAATGAGAAACCTTATATAGTTTGGATTAATCTGAATTTTCAAGAGCCGGAAGAGCTGACTTTTCCAAAAAATAAAAAACCATAGACAAATTATCTCCGGTAGTCTGCCTATACTTCAAATTATAAACGAATGTTTTTGTAAAATCCTCGTCAACATATATGGGTGCATGAAAATTATTCATTTCAAGGTTGCTTGATATTCTCCCCAACGAAACAACAAGTGCGAAAAGCTCATTTATGTTTTTGGAAAATTCCGGCTTATTAAGATACTTCTCATCTCTAACCTTTATAGGACGTAATTTAGCAAACCAATAACAAAGATACCCGCCGATTTTATGACAATCAATGCGCTGTATATCCTGGAAAGCATGAATCCGCCTCACATCACGAAAATATCGCCCAACAACATCTCGCAGTGTATAAACATCCATTGTATAATCATTTTTAATATCAATTTCGAAAATATCAGCGAATTTCTTGTATTCTTCAAGAAGGAGTTTCAAAGTTGACCACAGCTTTCTTTTGGAAGCTGCATTTTCTTTGGCTAACCCCCCGACAGCAATATCACCCAATTCATCGGTGTTAAGTTCAAAAACTTTTTCCATTACCTGTAAAAACTCCTTAACACGTCTGCGTTATCATTCATAACCTTTGCAATTCCGCGACTCCAACTTTCATAGTCGGTTTCGAGACTTTGGTTATGAAGGGTTTCATTCAAACTCTCTCTAACTTTAGGATTGTTTTCCAATTCTTCTGAAAACGCAAGCATCTCTTCAAGTGCTAATCTGTTTCTTTCTTTAACATCCATATCTGAACGCCCTTTCTGTATAGTGCAATGATTCCTGTAGTATATCATACTTTAAATTAAATTACAAGCATTTTTTAATTTTTTAAAAAGTTTATTAAAATCTGTGATTTTTGAAAAAACTCCCTCACTTCAACACCTCAAATCGAAGCCGACCGATTCGCCGACCCTCCATACTCATCACCGTAACGCGAAACGTCTCATTTTCGACGGTTTCGCCTTCTTCCGGGATTTTCCCGAACAACTCGAACGCCCACCCGGCAACGGTATTACTGTCGGAATCAATCTCGATACTCTCCACATCGGAATAAACCTGGAACGCTCGGTTAAAATCAGTTATGGTGAGTTCGCCCGCAACCTCAAAGGTAGTCTCCCCCGTGAATTTGACCGGCTGGGTCTCTTCGTCGCTTTCGTCCCAGATTTCGCCTACTAATTCCTCCAGAATATCCTCCAATGTAACGATTCCCTCGGTACCGCCATGCTGGTCGAGTACCACGGCAAGGTGCGACTTACGACTCTGGAGCAGTTTTAACGCCTGCGGAAGTTTAGTCAAAGCCGAAATTTTCGGCAAAGTACACATAATGTCACTGATTTGCAAATCCGCACCGCTAATCAGCGAACGCATGAAGTCCTTGTGAGAAATCACCCCGCATATTTTATCGGGGGTTTTATCGTAAACCGGAAGTCGCGAATACCCCGACTCTAAAAAAACGTCCCGCACTTTCTCGATTGTATCGCTCAAAGCGACCGCTGTCAGAGACACCCGCGGCGTAAGGATTTTCTCCACCGCAGTCTCGTCGAATTCCAACGCCGAACGCACCAACGAACTCTCGTGCTCTTCAAGGACTCCCTCGTCCTCGATTTCATCGATAATCTGCATGAGCTCTTCCTCGGTAACACTGAACTCCTTGTTCTTATTGCAAAAGAGTTTCACCGTTGCCCGCTGAAGCAACAACAACACCGCCGAAATCGGCAGCATGAAGACCATCAACACGTTCAAAACCCCCGCAACACCGAGGATAAACGTTTCGGAGTGTTCACGCGCCAACGACTTGGGCAAAATCTCCCCGAAAATCAGCACAACCAATGTAAGCGAAACCGTGGAAATCGCCATGGCATAGCCACTCAAACTCTCCGGCAGGGAAGTAATCGCCAACACCGTCGCAATCGAAGCCGCGGCAAGATTTACGATATTATTCCCGATTAGCAGGGTTGTCAAGGCACGGTCATACTTCAAGAGAAGTTTCAAAGCCTTTTTCGCAGAAGAAGAACCGTTTTCCGCACGGTGCTTCAACCGAATACGATTCGCCCCCGTCAACGCAGTCTCACTAGCCGAGAAAAAAGCCGACAGGGTAATCAAGATTATTATGAGCATTATTCGAGTAATCAAGCGTTCTCCTTCTTAATCAACAACTTAATCGCTTCAATCGCGCATTTGATTGCCCTCTCGGAACTCTTGCAGACTTTATCCGACATTCCCGCTTTTGAACGTTCTACATTCCATAAAGCAGTCAAAACCGCCCCCGCCCGAACGTTCCGCACCAACGAAACAGCGAACAGCGTCGCCGCTTCCATTTCGGAAGCGAGACAGCCGGACTTCACATAGGCATCCCACCGATTGGTCAAATATGGGGCAACCGGCATACTTTCGGGGGCGATTTCACCGTAGAATGAATCCTTACTCTGAGCCACCCCTACATGAAAACGGTTGCCGTCTTCATCGGTAGAAAGTATTTTCGCCGCCTCTGCAATCGCAGAAGTGACTTCAAAATCCGCAACCGCAGGATAATCGGGGGTGAGGTATTCGCCGCTCGTCCCGTCTCCGCGGATTGCCGCCGAAACCACCACCAAATCCCCGCCCGTTACCTTAAGGTTCATGCCGCCGGAAGTCCCCACCCGAATAAAGGTGTGACAACCGCACTTGATTAACTCTTCAACGGCGATTGCCGCCGACGGGCCGCCGATTCCCGTGGAGGTCACGCTCACGGGGACACCGTCCAGACTCCCGGTGTAAGTAACGTACTCGCGATTGGTCGCGATATGCCGCGGCTCGTCCAAAAGTGCCGCGATTTTGCTGACTCTGCCCGGGTCTCCGGGGAGAATCACGTACTTGCCGAGCTGTTCGGCGGTAGTATGAAGATGGTACTGAAAGTTCGGGTCGAGTAAAGCCATGTATTCTTACCTCTTTTTATTAGATTTTTTGGATTTTTTTGGCGAATTATTTTTAGTCTTCGCTTTAGATTTTTCTTTCGGGTTATTAGCTTTGCCGGTTTTGCCGTAATACGTCCCGCCTAAAATCGAAGGGGCGGGGGCTTCTTTTGACTTCTTCTTTTCAAAACGCTTTATACGGATTTCGCTCATGTTCGCAAAAACAGCGATTAGCACCACCGTCACGGTTTGCAACAGCAACGGAAGATACAGCCAAGCTATGTCGTTGACTGCGTAATCGATAAGCGAAAAGTGCATGACCAGCAAGGCGACGAATCCCGCCCCCCCCAGTCCTGCGGCTACCTTATGGATTTTCAGCATCACAAGGAAGCATGGGGCTATGAATCCCGCAACCGAAGTCACCAGCCACATCACCGGGATATAGACCGGTACCCCTAACTCGGCAAAGTCACCGAAGGGGTCGGAAAGTATCGTCAACGGGGTGAAAATCCCCGACAACAAGCCCCAAATCGCTGTTATGAACAGCATCGCAATCTTAAGAATTAAAATAGTTTTCTTCATTATGCGTAGATTATATCATAGTTTTTACAAAAATGCAATGCTTTGCCCGAAATGTAACGGATTTATTTCAACCGAAAGCCAAATCAAGCGATTCAAAACAAAATATTACAAAGTGTTTACAATTTAATTACAATGTCTTTATACCTGTTGACACGACAAAAAAACTGTGGTATCATGCTTATCAGAGAGGCGGGAAACCGCTTATCAAAACAAAAACAAATCAATTTATTTTTGAAACCCGCCAATAAAAGTCAACCCCTTTTTGAAAAATAATTAAAAATTTTTTTCAAACTAAAAACAGGCACAGGAAAGCGAGGCGGT
>WRKZ01000010.1 GCA_009777835.1 Oscillospiraceae bacterium
TATGACCATGCCTTTTCCACAAAGTGGCATGAATTCAAACCTGTCAAGCTCACCTGCTCGACGGCGAAGCCGCCGACCCCGTGAGCTCTTATTCAAACTTAACAACCTTTCTTTGACTGTGTACTTTATACTCTCTTTATACCCTCTTTATACTTGCGCCGACACTTCGCAGAACGTCCTCGATTGCCTCGTACCCGCGGTCTATATGTGAGATTCTGCTTATCTTAGTCACACCCTCGCAGGCAAGCCCGGCGACCACCAGTGCCGCACCTCCCCGTAAATCGGGGGCTTTGACATTCGCGCCCGAAAGCCGTTTCACCCCTTCAACCACGGCGATTCTCTCCCGAACATCGATTTTCGCGCCTAATCGGTTGAGTTCGCCGGCATGATTATACCGACAAGAAAAGATGTTTTCCTCAAAAATGGTTGTTCCGGGGAGAACCGCAGTCAACGCCATAAGGAGGGGTTGAGAATCGGTGGGGAATCCCGGATGGACATGGGTTGTGACTTTTCCCGGTGAGACCAGGCTTTTGCGTGCGTTAATGTAGATTTTATCACTTCCGTAAGTATAGACGCTGCACCCGATTTTCTCGAAAATAGGGAAAACAGCCGACAAATCGTCATGTTTAGTATTAGTAAGTACCAGTTCGCCCCGGGTAATCGCCGCACAGCACATATATGTAGCGGTAACTATTCGGTCGGGGATTACCGTATGTTCGCTCGCTCGGAGTTCCTTGACCCCCTCTATAACAATCGTCGAACCCCCCGCCCCGGATATTTTCGCGCCGCATTTGTTCAGGAAGTCGGTAAGGTCCACCACCTCGGGCTCTTTCGCCGCATTGTGAATTTCCGTCGCGCCTTTCGCCGTTACCGCCGCCAGAATAATGTTCTCGGTCGCGCCAACCGACGGGAAAGGCAAGGAGATTTTCGCACCGTGGATTCCTTTAGGCGTGGTGCAATTCATGAATCCGCCGTCCTCCTCGATTACCACCCCCATCTTCTTCAACGAATCGGTATGGTAATTAATGGGACGCGGTCCCAACTCACATCCGCCTGGGGTAGACCACCTACAAGAACCGCACCTCCCCAAAATCGCCCCCAGAAACACAATCGATGAACGCATTTCTTGCATTAAATCGTCCGGGACTTGATTATCGCAGACCTGCTCGGCATCAACCGTCAAGACCGACGATTCGCGACTGCACTTACAGCCCAGACAGTCGAGAATTCGGAAGGCGGCATCTGCATCGGTCAATCGCGGACAATTATGTAAGACTGTTTTACCCTTGCACAAAGCCGTCGCCGCAAGTAATGGAAGTAACGAGTTCTTCGCACCTTGAACCGGAATTTCCCCCTGGAGTCTCCGCCCTCCTTCGACAATGATTTTTTGTTTAACCATATACACACCTCATTAAAAGCATTTTCTCTACTATATGCCTATAATGAAAAATGTGACAACGCCCGCAATTTACAGCAGGTCGAGCATTTCGCTCACGATTACGCCTGCCGCATTAGGCGATGACATTTTTGCGGCGTTTTTCTCCATTCGATGAATCTGCGAAGGTTGATTATACAACGCCGAAACGGCATCGATTAGCTTATCACCTAAGTCTTCTTCATCTTTTATAAGGATTGCCGCCCCTGCCTCTTTCATGGTCAATGCGTTGAAGTACTGGTGGTTCTCTGATGCACCCGCCCAGGGAATCTGCACCGAGGCACGCCCGAATGCCATAAGTTCGGTCTGGGTCATCGAACCCGCACGGCAAATCACCAAATCCGCCGCCATCATGCAGGTATACATATTATGGATGTATTCGGCAAAGATGTTCCTACCTTTAATCGGTTGAATATCATTTTTAACCAACAATTTCTCGAAAAGCCCTCTGCCGTTTCCTCCGTAAGCATGAATATGGTTGATTCCGCCCCTCGATGCGTCTTTGACAGAATCACGCTCCCACTTGAGCAATCGAGCAACCGCCTCTGTAATCGAATTCGCGCCCAGACTCCCCCCCACCGACAAAATCGTGAAAACGCCGGGAGTGCTGTCCAGTCCGAGTGAGTCCAGTGCCGACTTGCGGTCTTGTTTTGTTTCCGTGCGAAATCCGAATCTCAGCGGATTCCCGGTTACGACATACTTTTTCGGATTTTTTGAATGTTCGGGGAAGTAACTCAACGTTCGCTCACTTGAAAGAAAAACTTTCTCGGCAGACTTTGCCAGCATTTTCGTAGCCATTCCCGGCAACGAATTACTTTCGTGTACCACCGTCTTGATTCCCAATTCAGCCGCCGCCGAAAGTACCGGCGCGCTCACATAACCGCCGGTACCGACGACTATATCGGGTGAGAAATCGCTTATTATCTTCTTTGATGCTTTTCCCGCGGTAACGAAATGATAAACCGCCTTTGCGTTTCGTCCGATGTTGCGAAAAGTAATTTTCCGTTGAAACCCCGATGCTTTAATCGACGAAAAAGCATACCCTTCACGCTGAATCAGCTTTGATTCAAGTCCGTTTTGCGTTCCGACAAAGAGGGAATCACTTTCCGGGAAGACCTCACGCACTTTATCGGCAATCGCCAACGCAGGATTAACATGACCGGCTGTTCCGCCCGCCGCAAACAGAATCCTCATCCGATTTTCGCCTTTCTCGATATGTTCAATAAAATTCCGATTTGTGCGAGCAGCATTACAATTGAAGTCCCTCCATAACTGAAAAACGGGAGCGAAATCCCGGTGTTCGGCACCGAATTGGTCGCGACTGCGATGTTCAAAAACGCCTGTATCCCGATTTGTGCGGTAATTCCGACAGCAAGCATCATTCCGAAGCGGTCACGTGCGTTGACAGCTATGTAAAATCCCCGCAAAATGAACACCACGAAAAGAATCATCACGAAAACGCCGCCTACAAAGCCAAGCTCTTCCACTATTACCGAGAAGATGAAGTCGTTGTGCATAGCCGGCAGAAATGAGAATTTCTGGTGAGAATTCCCCAGACCCAAGCCGAACCATCCGCCCGAACCGATTGTCACGAGGGACTGATACGTCTGAAACGTCGCGCCTTGCACATCGGATTCAGGGGCTCTCCAACTGTCGATTCTGTCTTGAAAATACGTATATCCGCTCGCCTTCATCACGAGTACTCCTATTGCCACCATAACAGCGAGGGCGGTGATTGCCACTACAATATACGGTAAACGAATCGGACTGACCACCATCATCGTCAACCCTATGCCGAACATGATAATCGTCCCCGATAAGTGCCGTTGGGCGAAAACAAGTCCACAGGCAATCATGATGATAAGGGCAAACGGAACGAATCCTTTGCGGAAGCGTTGCAACGTTTCGGGGTGGTGATGTGTGATGTAGGCTAAAACTACAATCAGAACAAACTTCAAGATTTCCGAGGGTTGGAACACAAATCCGATATTAATCCAACGTGTCGCGCCGCCCTGGGCGACCCCCATCAGCATTACCCCCAACATCAGCACAACCGTACCCACCGTCGCGATAATAACCAGCTTTTTATTCATAAGAATTCTGTAGTTCACGAAAGAAAGAAAAATCATAATACCGAGACCGATAAGAATAAACCGCGATTGATTCGTGAAAAAGTGGTAATAATTATCAAACTCTCTCATTCCGAACGCAAAACTCGCCGAAAGCAACATTCCCGCACCGAATACCACCAAAGTCAACGTAATCACGAAAAGCGGGACATCAAACTTCGCCCACCGTTCTTTCGGCGGCGGGACTACAACACTTTTAACCGGTTCGGGTTTAACTTGCCGTTGCGGTTTCTTTTTAGGCTGATTCGGCTTCCACTGTTGCGGCGGCAGATTTCCCGAGCCGCCCGATGGTTTTGTGTCCTTACGAACATTCTCCATTTTAAGATTCCCCTTTCGTGTGTTGTTATAAATGGGGGTTACACCCCCAAACCCCCTCACCTGCGGCGGGAAACCCGCCTTGGTTCGCTAAAGAGGGGCTTCGCCCCCATTACTTCAATTCAAGTGCTACCAATACAACCGCTAACGTGCCGAACAAGGCGGCTATCAACGAAAAAACCATCACGATTTTTGTCTCTTTCCAGCCCCGCAGTTCAAAACTATGGTGAATCGGGGTCATCTTGAACAGACGTTTCCCCCCGGTAATTTTGAAATAAGTCGTTTGAATCAGCACCGTCAAGGCTTCCCACACGTAAACCGCCGCCGCAATCACCATGATGAACTCGGCATTTGCACCGAGACCCAGTCCGCAGACAATCCCGCCCAGGAAAAGCGAACCGGTATCCCCCATGAATACTTTAGCAGGGTTGAAATTCCATATAAGAAAACCTATACATCCCCCGGCAGTCGCCGCCGCCATGACCGAAAGCTCGTTCATGTTCAAAAGCCCGCCGATAATCATGAACGCCGCACAATACACCACCGTCACCGAGCCGCACAAACCATCCACCCCATCGGTGAGGTTCACTGCATTAACAATGTAAAGGATTCCCAAACCCATCACGATGTAATAGAAGTACCACAGGTCAATCTGGCCGAAGACCGAGAAATTGACTACCGTTGTCAAGTCCCCTGCAATAACCCGCGACGTAAAATATGCCGCAACTATAAAAACTTGAATAAACAGCTTCTGGTTTACGGTGAGCCCTTCATTCTTCCTCTTACGAACTTTGAGCCAGTCGTCAAGGAATCCCATAAAACCAAAACACAATGCCATCAGAATCCCGGAAATGCTTCGAAAAAACTCCTGCCTTCCGACTATGTTTGAAAGCCCAACCAGCCCACTCCTCCACAGCATGAACATTCCCAGAGCGAAAGCTACGGTAATTCCGACTATAAACATGAATCCGCCCATAGTCGGCGTGCCTTGTTTCTTTTCTTTATGCCACTTAGGGCCTATGTCGAGAATAGTCTGACCGAATTTCAGACGACGGAGTGCGGGAATCAATGGAAATCCCAATGCAAACGTAATGATTAACGCAACAAGGGCAGTAACAGCGAGAGTCCAGATGTTCAAAGCCAGCCTCCATTCAGAATTTGTTCATAATCTCTTTTACGATTTCCCGCTCATCAAAGGGTTGATATTCATCCCCGATGACTTGTTCTGTTTCATGTCCTTTTCCCGCAAGCAGGATTACATCTTCACTTTCGGCTTCATTGACAGCGAACTCAATCGCCGCCCTTCTGTCTGTAAAGGTTTCATACGGGGTAGAATCGTTCGGGATTCCCTCTACCACATCATCTATGATTTTCTGCGGCTCTTCAAACCTCGGATTATCTGAAGTTATGACCAGAAAGTCGGCGTATTTCGCCGCAGTCGCTCCCATGGAAGGGCGTTTGGCGGAATCCCGCTCTCCTGCCGCCCCGAAAACGCATATAATCCGACGTGCCGCGAATCCGCGAATACAGGTCAAGATTTTCGCCAACGCATCTTCGGTGTGGGCGTAGTCGCAAATAACCGTGAATTTTCCGCTGTAAATGACTTCACACCTGCCGCGAACCCCGCGGAACTCTTCAAGGGTGGTTATACTCGCCTCCAAATCCACACCGACATTCTTGCAGACGGTAATCGCCGCGATTGAATTAGCCACGTTGAATCTCCCCGGCATCCTGAACTTAAACGGAAAGGACTTTTCCGCCGCCGAGTCTGCCAACCAATAGGACACCCCCGAACATGAGGTTTTGATGTTCACCCCGTAGACCCCCGAAGGCTCGTTTATACTGTAGGTCGTAATCGGAATATCGGATTCTTTCTGCAACTCTTCTGTAAGTCTCACCCCGTATTTGTCATCTATACAAATAACCGCTGATTCGCACATTCGGAAAAGGGTTTTCTTTGCTTGATAATAATTCTCCATCGTCTTATGCCAGTCGAGATGGTCTTGGGTTAAATTCGTAAACACCCCCACCGCAAAGGTTTCCCCTGCTATTCTGAACTGGTCTAACGCTTGGGAAGATGCTTCCATAACGCAGAAATCTGCACCGTTTTGCCGCATTTCGGCGAAAAGCCTGTACAATTCGTCTTGCCGCGGGGTGGAAAAGATTGACGGTTCGACTTTACCGGTCGGGTCGCACACGTCATACCCTGTCGTCCCGATGAATCCGCATTTGTACCCTTGACCTTCAAGAATCGCCTTGATTAAAGTCGCCGTCGTAGTCTTTCCGTTAGTCCCGGTGACTGCGATAAGCCGTAATCCGCAGGTGGGATTACCGTAAAAACCAGAAGCTGTTTTCGCAAATTCCGAGCGGACATTCTCAACGAGGATTTGCTTTTCGAGGTGCAAATCCGTCTGAGTCAACACCGCCGCCGCTCCGCGTTTCAGCATTTCTTCCGCTGCCGATTCACCGTCGAAGTTCTCGCCTTTGATTGCGACATAAAGACTGCCCGAAACAACCTTCCGAGTATCATCGGTAATATTTGTCACTTCATAACCGTATAGCTTCATGCTGACCCCAATCTTCTTCCGACTTGTTTTGCCTTGACTTTTCCGGTTTTGCCCGGAATTTTTCTATCCTCCATGCCCTACATCGACTGCGAACTGCACTTCAATGACGGTACCGTTCTTCACGACTGTATCGGGCGGAATACTCATATACACAGCGGTAGCATTCTCATTTCCGATTGAACCGCCGGTTAATCGGATATTCAACCCCGCATCGGTAATTGCCTTGTTAGCTTGAGTCACCGTCATTCCGTGAACATCCGGTACGGCAACCGTAAGCGACTCAATTTCTTCCATGTAAACCACCACGGTTGAACCTTTGCGAATCGGTGAACCCGATGCCGGAATGGTATTTATGACTTTTGAACCGCTCCCCACGAAGTTCGTTTCAAGGCCTGCGGCAGTCAACCGCATAGAAGCGTCTATCTGCGACATTCCCGCCACATAAGGAACAACAGTATCTTGGAGTGCCTGTTCCTCGGCAGTAAACTGCGGATAGATTTCGAGGTGCTGGAACGACTCTTTAAATACCGCCGACACAACCGGCGCGGCAACCATACTTCCGTAATAAGGCTGGCCCCCGGGATTCGGTTCGTCAACCACTACAAGCATAATTACCTTCGGATTATCCGCCGGTGCGAACGCACAGAACGATGCCACGAAACGCAAATCTTCCTGCGAATACACGTCGGTTTTTTCGCTTGTTCCCGATTTCCCGCCGATTTTGAATCCGGGCATATACGCATTCGAGCCGCCGTTGGCTTCTACCACGCCTTCGAGCAATGTCCGCATATGTTCGGAGGTCTCGTTGCTCAAAACCTGACGTTTAATACCGGAATCGTTGCTTTTGACCACGTTTCCGTCGGAGTCGGTGATTTTATCCACAACATGGGGGGTCACCAGATACCCACCGTTCACGCACGCCGCAAACGCTGTAATCATCTGCAAAGGGGTGATTTTATTCGTTTGACCGAAAGATGAAATCGCCAAGTCAACCGCACTCATACCCGAATCAACCGTGAAAGGGTATTCCTCCCCCGGGAGGTCGATACCGGTTCTTTGGGTGAATCCGAAAGCGTCGAAATATTTATAAAATCGTTCGGTACCGAGCCGCGCACCTATATCCATAAATGCCGGGTTGCAGGAAAAAGTTAACGCTTTACCCAATCCGTCCACTTGCCCGTGACCGTGATGCCAACATCCGATTTTCGTGCCGAGTACCGTTTCGCTTCCGCGGCAATAAAATCCCGTGTTAATGTCGATTACCTTTTCTTCCAGGGCAGACGCACCGGTAATTGCTTTGAAAACAGAACCCGGGAAGTATAACTCACCGATTGCTTTGTTCTTCCACTGTGACTCCCACAATTTCGCCCGTTCATTTTGAACCGCAACATCGATTGCTTTTTGATCCTCTTCGGAAAGAACCCCACTCGCAGATTCTTCTAACGCATCTTGCGTGAGATTTTGGCGCAACTCTTCCAGTTTTGCCTCGTCACTTTCGGAGAGTTCGGTGGGGTCATTCAGATTATACCCCGACGTAGTCGCCATCGCAAGAATAGCCCCGGTAGAAGGTTCCATCATAATCCCGGTAGCACGATTCGCCACGTTATGCTGATTCACAATAATATCGAGATTTTTTTCAAGATAGTGCTGCAGCGCAACATCGATTGTAAGATAAACATTATTTCCGTCCACGGCATCGAACCGTCTTTCGTATTCACTCGACATAGTCCTGCCGACCCCGTCTTTCAACATGACGAGTTTTCCGTCGCGACCTTGAAGGTATTCATCGTAGGACGCTTCAACCCCGTAAAGTCCGACATCGTCATAATCGGTAAATCCGATTACGGTAGAAGCCAGTCGGTCGTTGGGATAGCTCCGTTTGCTGTTCTCGACCAGGTAAAGCGAATACAGACCGATTTCTTCTTCTGCTTTGAAGCGATTGATTTCATCACGAACATTCCGGTCTACTTTCTTTTGAATGATTTCGTAACGATTATCGGGGTCTTTACATTTTTCGAGGAGTTCGTCATAATCAAGCTCAAGTAAATCGGCAAGTTTACGACTGATTTTTTCCGGTGAATCGCCTTTAGCCAACAGGTCGTAAGGAGAGACAATCACGTCCCACACTACTGTACTGGTGGCTAACACTCGACCGTTCCTGTCGAAGATATTTCCGCGGTTTGCATTGATTACAAATCCGTCTAACTGCTGATTGTTGGCTTTCATTCGATAGTATTCTGACTTTACCACGGCAATGGTATACAGGTTCACGCTGATATACGCAACGAAAACAAGCAACGCAGTCAAAACAACACCGTAAAGCTTGATTCTCATCCATTTTCCGGGGGTGGGAGATAGCTGTTTCATAATTATAACCATGCCTTTCCGCCACAAAGTGGCATGAATTCAAGCTTGCCAAGCTCACCTGCTCGACGGCGAAGCCGTCGCCCCCGTGAGCTCTTATTCAAACTTACACCGTTTCCTTTCATTGCGCAGCAATATTTTCTGTTCGATTCGGCATGTCCTAATTATATTCTAGCGAAAGCCCAAAAATTCCAACGCTTTATCAAAGAATCTGTCAACATAAGTAAGCCAGTCTCCTTCGCTCTCCTCCGCGACTTCTACCAACTTGTCGGAATTCACTGTGATATAGATGGTTTGCGAATCATGCGCCCGAACTAACCCTGCGCCTGCTGCATATTCCTCGATTTTTTCCGGCCCTGCCATTCCCACTAATTGCGCGCCGAGCCGTTCATTCTCTTTGCGTGCTTCTTCCAGTCCGGCTTCGACCACGGCGGTCTGACGGTTAATATCGCTCATTTCGATTTTACTGTTCACGAAGAACACAATCGCCCCAAGCGCGAACGCACCGAGTATGACCCATGCAAACGGGCTCCCTCGTCTTGCGACGGCATTATTGGGATTTTCTTCTTGAATTTCACGTGCTCTTTTAGATTTAAACGGCGAAGACTTCTTCCGCTTTTGTCTCTCTTCATCGTCAAACAAGTCTAAATCAAGAACAGCGGTACTGCTTTGCATCGTTTGACTTCCTTTATATAAAATCATCTGCCGAACTCCTTTACTTTTTACTTCTATTTCTACTTTTTCTCGATTACCCGCAACTTCGCGCTTCTTGCACGTCGGTTTGTCTCTAACTCGGTTTCGCCGGGCGTTACGGGTTTCCGGGTTACATGAACGGCTTTCGGTTTCTTCCCGCAGACACAAATCGGAAGACTCCGCGGGCAATCGCACCCTTTTGTCAACTCGGTGAAGGCTTTCTTGACGATTCTGTCTTCCAACGAATGGAAGGTAATCACTGCCAATCTGCCACCGGGTTTCAATGCGTTGAACCCCGCTTCCAACCCCTTTGAAAGGTTGCCCAACTCGTTGTTTACTTCTATACGTATAGCCTGAAAAGTCTTCCTACAGGGATTCTTTGCGTTCCTCACCGAAAGCGGTACGTTCCGCCTGATGATTTCGGCAAGTTCTCCCGTTGTCTTGATAGGAGTGACTTCTCGTGCTTTGATTAATCCACCTATTATCCCGCGGGCGTATCTCTCTTCGCCGTATTCATACAGGATTTCGATAAGCCTGTCTGCGGGATAATCGTTGACTACTTGATAGGCACTTATTCCGCAAGTGCCGAAACCGTCTGCCTCGCCTGAGTCGTTTGGATTTTGTGCCAGTCTCATATCAAGCGGCGCGTCTTCGTGAAAAGAAAACCCCCGCTCGGCGGTATCCAGTTGATGAGACGAGACCCCTAAATCCATAAGAACCCCGTTTACCTCGGTGATTATCTCATAATCTGCCATATCGGCGAAGTTCGCGTTTATAAATTGAATTTTGCCGGGGTACTTGAGATGCTCGGCTAATCTTGTTTGTGCCGCCGAAACCGCCGCCCCGTCTAAATCGAAGCAGATTAATCTGCCCTCACTCGTGAGCCTTTCGGCAATCGCGAGACTGTGCCCCCCTCCGCCGGTCGTGCAATCGATATAGAATCCGTTCTCTTTAATGTCGAGTAAATCTACAGACTCATTCAGTAAAACGGTGGTGTGGTTAAAATTGCTCATATTATTAGTATTCATATATCGCCCAGGATTTCATCCAGGTTATCGCCCATTTCCTCAACGTCGTTTTTCTCGTATTCGGATTTACTCCAGACTTCAGCCGTGTCACCCATCCCGATTAAAACCAACTCGTCCTCTAATCCGGCATACTCACGAAGAATCGGCGGGACTACAAATCGGCCTTGCTTGGGTTCAATCCGATTAACTTGAAGAAACCGCATCGCTTGGCTGAAATGAACGTTGGGTTTCGCCTTCAGTTTTGCATAAAACCGTTCAAACTCATCTTCCACGAAAATCAACAGACATTTCACCCGTCTGTCGCTATGCTTCATAAGTACAAACCCGCCGTCGAGTGCGTCACGAAATTTCGCAGGGATATTAATCCTCCCCTTGTCATCAAGGGTGGAATTCTGGCTGATTAGCATAGGTTTTCTGTTTCTGCTGCTTTCGGCAACAGTTTCAACATTTTCAACAGAGTTTTCCACAATCAATCACTTCCTGTAATTTCGCTCCACTTTTCTCCACTTTTTTAATATTATACTACAGTCTCGCAGAAATTGCAATAGCTAACGGAAAATTTTATCAAGTTTGTGAAAAATGCACAAATTCTATACCATTAACAGAAAAACCCTGTGAAAATACACAGGGTCAATCTATATGTTGTACTTCTCGGTCTTGTACACACTATTCGAAACGTTTTGCCTATATATAGTGTTTCAATTTCCGGCAAGCACTATTTATGCCATTTGAACTATGCTGTTTGCATTATTCCGAAACGTTGTCCTCCACCCATTTCGCCGCCAAAAGGGGCGAAAGCGTGAATTCCACGGTTGTGCGGGGCGTTTCGAAGTCTTTTCGGGCTTTCTCCAAGTCGGCAGAACGACGGAACAAACGGTCGCGACGGGGTGGAGGTTTGACCTTCACCATATCACTGGCGGGGATTTCCCCTGTGACCCTCGTCGTCATAAGCAGGCTGCACCGCAGAAATTCCGGTGCGATTACCTTTGCGGCGGCAACCTCATTCAACCACATGAACGGATTCATACCTCCGATAACAATATCTTCGATTACCCAACCATCAGCGGTATAGAAATCGTTTGCGCACATATACAAAGCGATTTTGAAAGCGTTCTCCATTCCGTCAAGCGCGGAAATCAATTCGATTGTGAAGTCCCTAATCACGAACCCGTTAATCATCTCGAACTCTGTACCGCAAATTGGACAGCATCCGCCGTACCCGAAAAGTTTATAATTGACATCCTTCGCGAAATAATTACGGTATGCGGCTTGTTTAACGATTTCCCGTTTACCCCTCACCCCATCCAATCTGCGGATTTCGCTCCGCAAATACTCGAATTCGGCGTGCTTGATTTCCGGTGTAGGTCGGTTATAATAAGGGATTTGGTCGGGCAGAACTATATTCGGACGGATATTCTTGGTATACGAACCCGAAATATATCCGCGATTCTCCCGCATAATCAACCATTCGAGAACGTCTGCCGTCTCGGGCTTGAGACAACCCTCTTTCAAGAACACGATTTTCACGTCTTTTTGCGTATAATTCTCGAACACGCTGTCGGGAATGTGTTCATCGACATCGAGAATCTCCATGATTTTATTGTTCTTATTCAAAAAGGCGACCTTATCCATCTTCAAATCGCTGACAAGGAATTTGTCTAACACATTCACCACATCGTTATGATCAACCACCACGAACTCGCTCTCCAGTGCATCGCTAACCGCATCGGCATTGAAGAAATATCGTGTCTTCATCACAGGGAAGTCGAATTCTCGCCCGGTCCACATTTTGCTGTCGAGGATGATTCGTATATCTCCGATTATTTGAAGCATTTCAGACGCACTCATCCGCGGCGGAATCAAAAACAGATTTCCGTACACGGAAAACCGCGTTTTTCCGTTAGAATCACTCACCAGTTTAATCGGAACCCCTTGTTCCTTCAATTGAATAAAACAACTCGTAACGTCTTTTCCGTCGGTGAAAATGTTGACCAGCATTTTCACGGTTTCATCAAACGCACGACTGCTTGTGAATCTGTCGCGGCGAGCGAACAGCGTGTCGATTGCCTTCTTCAGGTTTACGACGTTCACTTTAGAGATGTTCACAACATCTCGTTCTTCTCCGCGGCTGACGTACAGCTGATAATACCGCATATTGATTTTGTAGTCATTATCGAAGGCTTCGTCAAAAGATGCGAATACCGCCTCCAACGCATCTTCGTCTTCGACGAAACTGCCTTTGGAAAAGTATTTGAATAACTGCTTTTCGGCGAAACTGTTGAATTTCCCGTGGAGTCCGTAGTCCGACAATCCCGGCTTCACCCGTGATTCGACTATATACTCACCTTTCGGTCGCACGAACTCATAGTAGAATTCCCTGCCGTTTTCCCACTCATACGACAGGTACATGGTCTTTTCGGAATGTCCCGACAACTGCTTAAACATTTCCTCCCGCCTGGCGAGAATGTTCTTGCGATAGGCTTTTCCGGTGCGATGCTCACCCTCGGTAACGCCTTTGATAAATTGGGAAAACGCGGTCTCCCTCAGTTCGGAATAAGACACGGGGGAATCTTCTTCGGGAAATTGTACGCTGATATTCTCAAGAAAACAGTCGGCTGCCCTCGCCATAAGTTTAGACGATACGACAAATCCCCGCACGAATCCGAACGCATAAGAACGCGGACGAAAACCGTAACGGATTCTTTCGTCGTTTTTTTCATCGGGAAGCTCATACACATCGAGAATAAAGCACTGACTGTACGTTTCGACAAGATTTTTCACACCCTGTTCCACCATTTCGATTATACCGTCGCCATCGTTGGCTTGGATATATTTATACGGAATACTGATGAAAAAAGCCGACTGCTTCTCGTACTTGATTTTTCGCGGAATTTCCTCCGGGTTCAACTCATAGGTAGAAAAGAACCCGTACTTCACCATGAAGACCCGCGCTATATTCTGCCGTTTAGAAGCAGCAACGGCGAAAGGCACAACGTAGATGAATCCGTCCTGCTCATGACAGATGAAATCTGCGAGTGTCTTCCCGTCTTGTGAAAAGCGGATGAACTTGTTTCCGGCTTTCTTGAAATAGGCGACTTTATACGACACGGTGATTTCGCCGTCAACCGCAACCGCAATGTTGAGGGTTCGCCTTAGGAATTCCTTCTTCGAATCCTTGTTGAGCATTTTCTTCTCCGCAAAAGCGAAGCAAAGCTCGGCAATGTTAAGGTAATTGCCCTTCTTCTCGGTGATTGTCAAGAGATTATCCTTGATTTCATCATACTGTTCATCGGTTAAATCGGTAACGACCTTCCCTCCCTCGGACAAATCGTTATACGAAAAGACTATTTCGTTCTCGCGTTTCCTGTAGAAGGTGAACAGCATTTTTATATCGCCGCTTTTATAATCACAATCCAACGCTTCTTTAAGAAGTTCGCGGATTATCCGGTAATCATATTCGTACATCAGATGACCCCCTTATTATAAAGCTCCATAAACTCCCTGAGTGATTGGGTCGCGCCTTTTTTGAATCTGCAATACTTCCAGATATTGTACAAGACCGGCGTTCGGAGTTCCTCCGGAACTTCAGCCACCGCATCCCGAATATAGGGATAATCTCCTGCGGCACGTCCGATTAGTATTTCAAGGGCGATGACCGAATCCTGAACCCCGCTCACGAATTCGTTATCGTTGTATTGTTCGACGATTTCGTCGGGATTATTGGTATTGCGGATTAGTTTGGGGTTCATCAACTCATCATAGTAGAGATAGTCCCGCCGAATGGTCTCGATACTCTTCTTGACCAATTTAGGCAGAGATTCATCCCCGATATGTTCTTCCAGACTGGTTTCAAATATCGTTGCGAAACTGTTTACGTCAAGCAACCGCACCAATTCATCGAATAGTTTTAGCGCGTAATCGTGAAGTTTTTCCTCGGTTTCGACCTGTTTAAAGTTGGTCACGTTATAATTCTTGCGAAAACTGCGCGAAAGCTTCGCAAAATCACCGTGGGAATCCTTAACGTCCTCATTAAACTCCTTGATTTCCTCGATAATCCGTTTTAAATCGTTAAGGGTCTCTGAAATATACATCTCGGCATCGGGAACCCAGAATAACACGTTTCTCGTAGGGATTTTCCGTCCGAAACACATAGGCAGTCGGCTCATCATGACTTTACTCAACACCCTGCCATCGAAACGCAAGGCGGTATCGGTAAACACAATGAACTCCTCCGGACGTTCATTACCGATTTCCGAACGTCCCGTCTGGAATGAACGTCCCGTACGCAAGAATCGGCGTTCAAGCTCGGTCGGATTAGCGGGATATTCATAGTTGAAAATATGCGTTGCGTGCTGGATTCCGTAATACTTCTCGTCTATTGAATCCCCGGCGAGGATTATGCGTGCTTTAACCGGAGTTTTCCCTATAAATCGCCGTTTTAAGAATCCGCCGTCCAAAACAGAATCGGTTTGAATAAGCACCCGGTCTTTCAAATCGGGGGAATCGGCATAAACCGCATAAATCACCTTTGCGATATAGTTTAACGTTGCTTTAGACGTGAAATAAATCACGGCATTGTTTTCGGGTGATTTCAGTACCTCAGCCAGTTTAATCAGAAAGACGTTCAGTTTAGCGTCGGCACGGCGAAGGGTTTCTACGGCATCTTTGTCATAATTCGGCAGAAGGTAGGTGGTTTTTTCGGGCGGGTTAAATTCCTCAAAGGCATTTCCGCCGTAGATATAAAACGGAACCCCTTCCCGCGTTTCGGCGAGGCGGGTGGAAGCATTGAACCGCGACGCATCGATTTCATATTCAAGCAGGACTACATTCGGGCCGCGCCCCTTTGTCTTTCCGGGAATACAGTAGCGCATAGCCGGGGTGTTCGGGTTAAAATTGATAATGTTTTCGTCTATCACCAACCCCGAAACCGACGCTTTTTTCCCCTGACCGTTCAGGAAGTCTTTCAGCATCTTCTTACAGGCGGAAGCCGACGAATCTTCATCGTAAGGGAACGGAAACGGTGCGAAAACAAGGACTTTATTTGCTTTGTTGGCGCAGTTAGCGGAATACCCCTCCCAATCAACACCGAGAACGCCCAGTCCGGTATCGATAATCAGCAAATCCCACACGAATTTAGTCTCACCCATTAACCCCGCCTTGCCGGAACGTTTTAACTGTTCCTCGCTGATGATAAACAGGTTAGAAATACTCTTTGAGTGAAAAAACACCGTATCGTCAAGGTCGGAAATAAACTTGAAATCCACCCCCATTTCGGAGACTAAACAGGTGTACCAGTTCTGCAAAAGCGATTCCGGGCAGATAATGAGTATGCTCGGATTCGCCCCCGTCCCATCGGAAGAAGAGCGTTCAGCCGAAAGCACACTGTGAATACACAGTTGCGCCTTATCGGTTTTACCGTTACCGAACTCATCAAACACCAGTGCATACCCGAAATCACGCAATCTCTCGGGTACCGAAAGGTTATACGGGTTTAGGCTGATTCCTTCACAAGCGAGCCATTTTAAATCACTCATCGGCACGACCTCCTAATTTTAAGATGTTACTCCGTCAAAAACATTTAACGTTACATTGACGATTAAAACAAATTGGGTATTATGTATCCAGTATAATACATAATACCCAAAAAAGCAAGTGTTATTGTAAATCTTATTGAGATTCTAAATTCAACGGCTTCCTACAACTTAATAGGAATCAGCTTAATATAATCTTCCAGAGAACCGTCATTCATACAGCAATCAATGATTTTCTTGCCCAACGGGTCTAATTCCGGTGTATCGAACTTCTTCAGCTCATCTTTGAAGAAATTCGCCAGGATTTCCGCACCTTTATCATACCCTTCGATTCCCACTTCGGGCTGAGTTTCCGGCTGCAAGAACGCCTTGTTCAGCAACTGACCGTCTACTTTAAGACTTTCGAGGCTGTAACCCAACAACGCACATCTCGACTCATGAAGGCTTTCACGACGGAACCGTGCGCTTCCGCGTCTTGCGATATATTCGCGGGCAATCCATTGCGGTTTGAACCCGACTTCGTAGCAACCGATATGCTGATTCGGAATGAGAACGTAACGGGTATTAGGATTATCAGTCACCTGTTTCAGCATCAGGTTCGCCTGTTTCACCACCGACCCGGTCAAGAAGTAACCGTACGAGCCGATTCCCTCACTGGTCATTCCGCCGGAATCAACTATACTGGGGTTAGCGTGTCCGCGCGGCGCGACTAATCTCCATAACCAACCGAGTGCCGGCGGCAGAATATGAAACAACCCCATAATTCCGTAGGTGGGATGTTCCTTCGTACAAGGGGGAGTCCGCACACCGAAACTCCTTATATCGACTTCAACCGGGGCATCTATAATGTTCTGCACTAATCTGCGCGGAAGAATCACCCGCGGATTCGGGCAGGGCTTACCGGTGTCTTCATCGATTGTGTGTTCCCAAATCAACACCGTCGATTTAGGTTGCGCCTGCATACTCATGAACACGAGCGGTTCATCCGGCTGAATACAAGACTTCTCCAGATACGGGTCTGTTCCGTAGCCTTTGATATGGTCAACCCGAACAAACCAACCCGCCTCTACGTCTTTTATAACGAGTTTCTTGCTTGAATTCTGCATTTTCGGGTGACAGAGTGCCATGTCATCGGCAATCGGGTGAAGTTCGCAGGGTTCTTCTATTCGCAGGAAGAATTCTTCATCGGTAACGGTGTTCTTGCCGACTAACAATCTGCCGTCGGGTTCACGATGAACGTGTTCGCTCATCTCGCTCTTACCGCCACCGGAAGCACCTTCGTGCATCATAACGATTTCATTCTCGTACGGCGTAACGATTTTAACCGCAGAGGTATGCGCAGTTACCCAACCTTCTCTTTCACCGACATCGAGTAAGAATCCGTAAATCCCTTTCTTCGCGCTCGGCCCCGGATAGAGGTTATACGAAAGCAATTCATAGACTTCGTCAAGACGGTTATGTATGACGATTTGTTTTCCGTCAAAGTGAGTATGACGGAACGGCGGGGCAAGATAAATCACGACCTTCGGCTCGAACACACCCTCGTACTCTTCAATGTTAGTGAAGTACTGTAAATCCGCCAATCCGCAAGCAAAGAATCCTGCGTTCTTCGGTGCGATTAATGCGGCGGGATAACCGTATTCGTCACCGCCGACCATTACAGGAACAACTATCAACTCCTGCTTTTTAAGCCAGTCGAAGGTCTCCTGTCTGAATGCCGCAAAGTCACCGCCGAATTTCTCGCCGAATCGCGGCTTATCGCTGGGTTTATCATCCCCGATTATGAGACAGTCCGGGTCACGTCTTCTCATGTATGGGTCAACGTAATTTATTACCGCACCGTTTCTGCAACGGGTAACTACAGCCTCGTTACGAATTTCGCCGTTGACTTCATACCCTACCGCGAATTCATCCGCACCGTCACCGCCCAACGCCAACTCAATCAATTCCACGCGGGTTTTAGGATAACTCACCCCTTTACTCTCATTAATAACCGCCAACGCATCACTCGTGAATTTAAATTTATTAAGCATCTTAGAAAATCCCTCCGTTTATATAAATTTTTTTAGACTTATTTCAGCATTTTCCTCTTGATTTCCCTTGACATCATACCACATAAATCAATTTTTGTCAAGAAAAATCACAAATTTTGCAAGAAGCCTGCTCTGAAGCAGGCTTCTTGTGTTTGTTTTAATCGTATTTGACCTTCGTCAAATTTAATGACAGTTGCCGATGCAATTGGTATACTCGAACGAACCCGGTTCGGGTCTGGTAGTACCATCATCGAGAATCATAGCACCGTTTCTTGCGTGAATGTTCACGCTCCCCCCGGTAATAGTAACGAAGTTACCCGCACGGACTCCCCTTTCGCTGACCGGAATGTCAACGTTTGTGTTTTCGAGGGTTAAACCTTCCGGTGCGCGGATTCCGCGCCGTCTGCAATGAATGTTCAGTGAACCGCCGGTAACTCTTACCGTTCCCGATGAGTACACCCCATCTTCCGGTACATTGATTTTCACGTTACTGTTTGAGACGTTAACGTTCCCGATTATAATGTCAACTCCGTTAGGCCGCAATGCACCGCCCGCACGGATTCCTCTTTTTGAACCTTCTTCGGGAATAATTCCGGTATAGCCGGTATCAACGATTGAATCAATCGTGCTGTCAAGCACCGTGATGTTGACCTGCGCATGAATTGCATCACCGTGGGTGGCTGTTTTGATTGTTGAACCCGAAATCGCAATACTTCCGAAGTTGCCGCCCGCCGCACGGAAACCTTTTCCGGTTGCGGTAATGTTAATGTTCGAACCGTTGGAAACCGTCATCGACAAACGCGAACGGAATCCGTGACCGTTTGCCTTAACAACCGTGATTCTTGCACCGCTAATCGTCAACGCTTCACGAGAGTTAATTCCGTGTAAGTAGCCGCCGCTGATGTTAAGCTGTCCGCTACCTGTAATCGTAAGGTTCGAACGGCTGAAGATTGCTGCATTACGGGCATCGTTGGTGTCTGATTCAGGGTCTTCCGGGTCTTCCACCACTTCGGGACGTGCAGCACGAGAATCTATAAGGGTGTTAGTCGTTCCCGATTCGTTCGTAATCGTCAGCAACTTGTTGATTGTTACAGCGTTCGCACAACTGTCGGCATCATCCGAGACGATTCCGTGGGTCGGACAATTGACGTTGATACGTGTCGTACGGATTGCCGGCCCGAACGAACAAGTAATCGACGCATTTCTCAAAATGAGATTGACTACACCATCTGCATCGACCACGATTTGACCGTCGTTCAAAGTCCCGGTAATTACATAATCACCCGCCGCAGAAATCCTCACGATGTATTCCCCGCTTGAATTCGTTCTAACGTCAACCCCATCTTGAGTGGCTACTGCCGTGTTCCCGTTTAAGGTAATCCCCACGAATCCCGGTTGCTGATTCCCGGAAGTCGTAGTAGCACCTGTACCGCCGCCGGTTTGATTCCCGCCGGTTTGATTCCCCTCCGGTGCAGAAGTCGCAGATGCATCGGTCACAGCCGAAGGCAGGGTCAACGTAACCGTCAATCCGTCTTCGAGAGTCACCGTTACCGTTCCGTCAGAGTTGATTTTTATGTCTTTCTGCTCGACAGTTCTACCGCCACCATTCGGCCCGCGCCGATTATCAATAATGACAAGCGGGTCGCCTTCGATAATCTCGAAGAATCTCGCAAGTTCCTCGTTCGTAAGGTTTTGACTTTCGGGTTCGCAGACACAAGGGTTCTGTACGCAGATATCACACAATTCGTCCGGTTCGCCGGTGTCATTAGATATTTCAACAGTCGGGACCGGAGGATGTTCTGTTATCGTGCCGGGTCCATCGGTTCCGATGCTGACCATGATAGAAATAATCACCACCAGAAGCACAACACCGACACCGACAATTCCGCCGATTTTTTGAAATTTAGGGTTCTTGAAGAGTTCTTTACATCTCTCCACGACCATCACCTCGCTTGTCTAACATCAAGATGATGTTCATATTACCGTTGAGGCAGCGTAATTCATCAATGAACGCTTTTTCGTCGATGTTTTCTTTAGTCATGATTTTGAACGAGATTTCATAGGTAGCGCCAAGGTCAACCGTTCTCATTCTTGCGATATCCCATGAAACAGCGTACTTTTGCAGAATCGGGTCGAACATTCCCGTAAAGCTGAGACTTTCGGGAACGTTGATTCTCAAGATTTTCGGGGTGGTTTTATTTTCACCGTACGAAAGCTCGCTAAGAACCAATAACACAACGCTCAAAATAATAGTAATCGCCGCGCCGTAAAGAACGAATCCCGTACCACACGAAAGTCCGATTGCCATCGAAACGAAGATAAACGTCAAGTCTTTAGAGTTAGCCGCCGCACTTCTGAATCGGGTAATCGAGAAAACGCCCGCCAAGCTGAATGCCGCCGCCAAGTTGTTTCCTACCAGGAAGACCACCGCCGCGATTACAGGCGGCAAAATTACGAGGGTGATTGCCAGGTTCTGCGAAGACAACGCTATGCCTTTTCCGGTGACTCTTCTGTAAAGAATACTCATAGCCAAGCCCATAGCGACAGCCGAGAATACAAGAATAAAGAATTCCTTCACGCCGGCTGATGAAATAACATTCCCCCATTCGTCAACATGGGTTTCGATAAGCGATTTGAACGCGTCGTTTGATGCAATTAATGGTAACATTGTAATTTCTCCTTTTAATTACGTTTTATTTTTTATTTTTTTAGGATTTGTCAAGCCACCCCGCCGGCGGCTCTTGTTTTGCCACTGCCTTACCGACGGTTACACACCGACAATTTCCGGCATTTGAATAATTGTTTTAGTTTCGGGCTGTCCGACACCGATATCGATTCCCGCTTCCCGTTGCCGAGTTAAGTACCGCTTGTACTCCGTACCGTATTTGGAAAAACTGCCCCTCTTCATGCCGTGTTCCGCAAAATAGTCGAGCAACCAACGCGGCAGAGTTCCGCCGCCTTTGAGTTCCATTACGTACTGACCTTCCTGCAGGAGTTGTTCGCCGTGGTCTCCTTTTTCGAGACCGGTATCCTCCCGCCTCGTTCGGACGTTAAAGTCGAACGAAATCCGCAAGTCTCTGCCCGGGCCGCCTTCAGACGGGTCTTTCCCGAAATACGCAATCCGGTCGTAAGCTAAGTACAAAGCAGGAATTGGCTTGTAGTAGTTCAGCGCGTGCTGCAATTCTTTGTAGACCTGCTGCTGTACGTACTTGGGATTCTCCAACACGGGAATCTCCCGTGTCTGAATGAACTCATACGCTTCATGCAGTTTCAGCGTAATCCGTCTCTTATAAACGATTCCCCTGTACTTCTTCTTGATTTCGAGATAAACCTTTGTGTCCAACTCCGGAACGCCGTACGCCCGTAATCTCAATTTCTCCTTGTACTTCGGTTTTGCTACCGACGTACGGATAATGTGATTATCCGGCGTGTCGTAATAAATGTTGGCAATAGTGTAGAATTTTCCGCCGCGGTTATACTCGTCGTAGTTCATGTACGTGTGGAGAAAGTTCGTTATGTGCTCATACCGCTCCGTGTCCATGAGGTACTTGATTTCTTCCCGCTTAAAAACCTCTATAGCCATGCCTTCACCCCCCCTTTAAATAAAAATACCGTACAATTCCCCGCACTGCAAGCCAAATCCCGCACGAGAAATCGTATTCGTTCCTCTGTTTACTCACCAATAAACATTATATCATAACTTTACGCTCTCGTCAATAGAAAATTTCCCGTTTCCCGTGACTTTGGTGAAATTGCATTAAAAACGACACGTTTTTTTGGTAATATTGCACAAAGCAAAGCAAAGCAAAACAAGAGCTCACAGGTCGGCGGCTCTGCCGTCGAGCAGGTGAGCTTGACGATTGCAAAACAAGAGCTCACAGGTCGGCGGCTCTGCCGTCGAGCAGGTGAGCTTGACGATTGCAAAACAAGAGCTCACAGGTCGGCGGCTCTGCCGTCGAGCAGATGAGCTTGACGGCTACACAAACCGAAGACACCGGATTCCTCCGATGCCTTCGTTTGATTTATACGATTGATTCTGTTGATTCTATGCCGCAGTAACCTGTTCGAGTGCCGCCACCCCAACTATTGAAGCTGCTCTCGCAGCGGTCGTAACAGTGGTGGTTTCAACTGCCGCAGCAGACGAATTTGAACCGGTTCCCGCCATAATTGCATTCGTGATGTTGTTGTAATGCAACGCACCTGTCTGTCGATTGAAGAGTCCCCATCTGCCCTCGACTGCGTTGACCGCTCCGCCGAGTCCGGTGTCCCACCAAACGGTTACGAATCCGCGTTTGGTTGCTTCTTCGGTGTAGGTTCTGGCGTAAGCCGCTCTTCCGGTACCGGAAGTACCTTCTCCCGAGCCTGTCGCAGATTCATGCCGCGCGACTGCACCCCATTCTCCCAGAACAACCGGCATACCGAAGTTGTTCGATGCGGTTTGAATTCGGTTAAACACAGTCGTGATGTCACTTGTACTCCAACTTCCGCCGGTACCGGAGATTCCCGTCCAACCACCGGGGTCATATGCGTGAACAGACAGAATCAACTTGTTCACCGTGTTGCCGGTGTCGGTGGGTTTGACGAAACTATCGAAAGCCCCGCCTTCGTTATTTGCCCAACTCGGAGCAGAACTCGCCGCATAAGTCGGAATCATCAAGATTCTGTAACGGTTGTTCCCCCCGGTAGCACGGATTGCATCAACCGCCGCTTGATTCAGTTGGTTGAGATTTTGACGGTGCGCGCGTGAACCGCCTTCCCATTCTCGAGCGTGACCTTTTACTCGCGGCTCGTTCAAGACTTCGAAAATCAATCTTTCGCCGTAGCTGTCGTTAAATTCATTTCCGATTAATGTCCACAGACGCGTCAGTGTCGCCCTTGACTGATTGGTTTCGGAAGAATTACTGAACGGCAGAATATACTCATCGTGGTGGGTGTTGAGAATAACGTACATATCCTCGGCAATTGCCCAGTCAACGACTTGTTTGACCCTCGTCATCCATTCGGCACGGATTGTGAAAGACGAAGACGTATGCGAACCGGAAATCGCTTTATGCCACGTCACGGGAATTCGTATAGTGTTAAATCCCGATGCTTTGACGTTTTGAATAAGCTGTCGTGTGACCGCATGACTCGACCCGCCTAACCATGCCGTTTCCATTTGTGTGACCGTCATGTTGGCGTAGTTTCCGCTTGCCAACCAGTTCCAGCCTGAACCGTTTATAGGGTTAGAATAGCTTGAACTACCCGATGAATAAGCATCGAACGTATTACCCAAGTTCCAACCTGCGCCCATCCTTGAGACTACCTGGCTTGCACTTACACTTTGTAAGTTTCCGCCTGAACCGTTTTCGCTCCAACGCGCCCAAATTTCGGTATCGGATGTGAATACCGTTCCCGAAGAAGTCCCCGCCACGACTAATGTTCCGCCGGTTTGTGATGTGTACCAACCGTTGAACGTGTGTCCGCTTCTCGTAGGGGTGGGCAATGCACTTGTGATTACTCCGGGTGCGGTACCCGAACTGGTTTGAACGCTTGTCGGTGAAACCGTTCCGCCATTTGCGTTAAGCGTAATCGTGAATCGTGCCACACCGGATGGTGTAGTTGCAGTTGAAGAACTTGAAGAGGTCGAAGAGGTTGTAGTGCCGGTTATAGTGTTGTTCGTTGTCGTAGCACTCGTAACCGTTGAGTTATCACCTTCCGAAATCCATCTCGCCCAAATCTCGGTATCGGATGTGAACACCGTTCCCGAAGAAGTGTAGTAGGAGACTTTTTCTCCGCCGGTTTGTGATGTGTACCAACCATCGAACACGTAACCGGGGCGGGTCGGTGGGGTTATGTCGGAGGTGATTACCCCCGGTGCAGAACCCGAACTGGTTTGAACGCTTGCGGGAGAACCGCTTCCGCCGTTTGCGTTAAGCGTAATGGTGAACCTTATCACTCCTGACCCGGACGAAGAACTGTTCGAAGAAATCGCGCTGCTCGAAGAAGACGAGCTTGATTGTGAATCGGAGGAAGAAGTCGGCACTCCGGAAGATTCGGATGATACCGTCGGCCCACTCGAAAAGCTCGAACTATAATTAGATGACGAGCTTGACGTGCTTCCGCCGGAACTGCTCGGAACACTCGAAATTGAAGAGAAAGAAGATGTTGAAGAAGACGAATTCGCAGAGATTGAAGATGAACTAAATGCAGAAGACGAAACCGTCGTAGGATTTGATATTCCGGGAGACGAAGAAGTTGTCGTTGTAGACGTACCACCTGTTACGTCGCCTCCCGAATTAAAATTTACCTTAATTCTCTCATGGACAGCACCTTTCCAAACGCTCTTCATAATCGCATCGATTATGGGTTGCGCACTCGACTGCTTTTCGAAAACGTCGGTTATTGTAGCCACGTTGTGCGGCGCATGACGTTCGAACAAAGCGAATCCGGTACGACCTTGGGTACCGTTATCCCACCATACGGTAACGAATCCGCGTGCGTTAGCACCGATAACGCTTCTGTTTTCGTATTGACCGCCGCCGATGTAGAGTCCCGCTTGAATCGCCCTGTCAGACATCACGACTCTGCCGACTGTTCCCCACTCTCCTATAACCACGGGGAGTCCCAACGCATTCGCGCGAAGTTCAACCCGGTTGAGAGCGGTGTCGATTCTGTCTATCATAATGTCGCTTAATTCGTTGGCGTTACCCTGGTCGGTGACTGCATTCGGTTCATAAATGTGAACCGACAGGATAAACTTGTTGACGGTGTTGAGCGGGTCATTCGGTGTTACGAATCCGTTAAGCGACTCACGATGGCTTGCCGCCGCATAAGTCGGAATCATAATGATTCGATGTACATTGTTTCCGCCGCTAGCTCTGATAGTATCAACCGCAACCTGATTGAGAATGTTGAGGTTATCGCGTTCTTCTTGAGTACCGCCTTGCCATTCGGCGGCAGAGCCTTTTCCGCGCGGCTCGTTAAGCGTTTCAAGAATCAGCTTCTCGTTATAGTCTTTGAAGACAGGGGCAATCTGCTCCCACATTCTTCTTACGAAGACTTTGCTTTCCTCAAACGTGACCGTTTTACTGCCGTTAGTAGACGTAACCGAATTGAAAAGCGTGAACGCACCGCGTTCGGGTCTTCCGACTTCAAACTCTTCATGGTGGGTATTGAGGATTACGTACATATCCTCGGCAATCGCCCAGTCAACGACTTGTTTGACCCTTTGCATCCAGTCATCACGGATTTTCCAGTTGTCGTTCACATCGGCAACTTGATACCACGTAACCGGAATCCGTATGGTATCGAACCCCTGCGCTTTAACTGATTGAATCAACTCGCGCGTAACCACCTGCCCACTCAACCATCTGCTTTCCAGAGTGGAAACGGAGGAAGTAAGGTCAACGCCGTTATGCGCATCAAAAGTGTTACCGAGATTCCAGCCCACCCTCATTGAAGAGGCGATTTGGTGAGCGGTCAAATCTTTGAAATCCACGGAATTTGCCGAATAAGTAATCTGCGGCGGCGAAGTCTGCGCCACATCAGGTGCGCAATGTGCGCAATGTCCGTTAGCGGGGTGGGTCATGAAATAACTGTTCATTCCCGCAAGCCGCTTCAAGATTTCGAGTGCATCGGCAATCGCCGGGGATGAGCCTTTCGACTGGAATGTCGCGGCTTTCAGCGCACTCAAATTACCATCGATTGAATTGTTCATTTTTGCCAGATTCTTAAGAATCTCCAACACGTCCGCAATTGCAATTGAGCCGTTACCGTCAACGTCTCCGCAACTGTAGAGGGGCACAGAAGTCGAGCCCGATGCTGTCGTTGCCAGCATTGTCGGTGCGAATAACGATAACAGAATCGCCGCAATAAGCAGAAGCGAAATCCCTCTCCTGCTCTTGACCCTTTTCTTGATTTTCTTTTGTTCCATAACAAAAAACCTTTCCTCTCTTTAATTAATAAAATCAAATTTAATCCCGACCTGTTCGCGGCGCAAAACCCCGAACACGTATATAGTTAAATCAATTATACCATATTATTTTTGACAAATCAATACTATTTTCAGAATTTTTGCGGAAATTTTTATGCAAATCGTACAAAGGCTTTAAACCAAAATGTTACGGTTGACAAATCGTCGGAATTAAGGTATAATGAATAATCGTTATGAATAATCAACCTAAAATCACGATAATCACAGGGCATTACGGCGCGGGAAAGACTAATTTCGCCGTGAACCTGGCTTTATTTGCAAGGAAAACCACCGGGGAATCCGTCACCGTGGCTGATTTAGATATAGTCAACCCGTATTTCCGAACAGCCGACTTTCGGACGCTTTTCGCCGATACGGGAATACGGCTTGCAGTATCCGACTTTGCGAACTCTGCCCTTGATGTTCCGTCGGTGAATCTCAACATACGCGGCGAACTCGCCCGCACCGAACGTCTAATCATAGACGTGGGGGGGGATGGTGAGGGTGCGAAGGCATTAGGGCGGTTTGCACCCGAAATAAGCGAAATCGGCTATGAGATGTACTACGTAATCAACCGATACAGACACTTGACGGCGGAAGACGAGTCGGCGAAAACGGCCGTTGAAATCATGAGGGGAATCGAGAAGGCAAGCCAACTGAAATGCACGAAGCTCTTCAACAACTCCAACCTGGGGCAGGAAACCACCCCCGAACTCATTCGAGAATCGCAATCCTTCGCGGAAGAAATCGCTCGAATCACCGAGTTACCCGTTTTTAAACCCGACTTCCCTGTAGAAGTCTATGTAAAACCAATCTGGATTATTTGATGTTATAACTTACTTTTATTATAAGGAGGAGGAATCATGAAAAAGTTAATCGCGACTTTAGTCATCGTTGCCGCTTTAGCGGGAATGAACGGGTGTTCCGACAATCAATCCACCGGCGGAAGCCAAAACGATACCCCTCGCCGCAATCGGGAGGAATCTACCCAACTAAACGAACAATTCGACGGTGAACTCGTCGAAACGAAATGGTTTTCATTTGCACTCAAAGACGGGTGGAAGTATAAGCTTAACGAGTACCAAGAAAACTATTGGGGTATCTCCCACGAAAGCTTCGAAGGGGGTATGACCATTTCGAATGCATTTATTCAAATAATACCGATATTTGATGATAATTTGGGAGACCTCAAACTACCTGAAAATGCAACCCCGAGGGAAACCCTGGAGGCTATGCTTGAATCTTCTCTCGAATCACTTTTGGATTTTGAGGATTATGACAACATATCGCACGAAATAATAAAACTCGGTAAAACCGATGCCCTCAAAATGACACTACAAAAAGATATCGGAATATGGGTGTTTTACGCCCTGCTTGACAACTCTAATATGTACTCACTACAGTACACCCTTGAAAACGAAGATAAACATCTGCAGGGCGAAATTGAGGAAATATTCGAAACTTTCAGAATCAAGCACGACGCACCACCGATTGCAGATGCTTCGTATATTGAAAACATGAGAGTCTCACGGAGAAATGCCGAAGCTACCTCGATTTTCATAGTTGTTGCTTCGGTTGCAACGACAATGGATTCACGCAATGAACCCTTCCCGACCAAATCGTTCACGCTTACCTCAGACGGTTCGGGTTGGAAAATGAGCGGAGAACAATTCGAAATGATTATTGATAAACTGAACCACGACCTTCCGGAATTTGAGGGTCACGCTAAAGTTTTCATTAAAGAAGATGGAGGATATCCGGTTGCAGTCGTGTTGGTCGAATCCGGCGGGGTTTCTTCTGCGGAATTCAATACCGAGGACAACACTTGGCGCGGCATGGACGAAAACAGACCGGGCTACGATTCCGACGGTAACGCGGTAGGGGTTTATCCCGAGTATATAATCTATTAAATAAATATAGTGAAGGAGATATAAAGCAATGAAATTCAAAACGGATTTTGACCGTTGCAAAGGCTGTTCGCTCTGTATATCCGCTTGCCCGAAAGGCATTGTGGCGATTCAGACCGAGCGTCTCAACAAGAACGGTTATTACACCGCCGAATGTACGAATCAAGATGCGTGTACCGGCTGCGCACTCTGCGCGACAATGTGCCCGGACTGTGCTATTGAAATAGGAGACTGATGACTATGGGGAATCCGATATCTGCGAGCATTAACATCAACATTGACAGTGATGTTAAAGACGAAGCTCAAGCCGTGTTTTCGTCCCTGGGCTTTGACATGGCAACGGCAATCAACATCTTTTTGAGACAAACTATAAAACAACGCTGTATTCCTTTTGAGTTAACCAACGAAACAACGGAAAAATCACCTAAACCGGGGTGCATGACAGGAAAAATTCACATGTCAGACGATTTCAATGCTCCGTTGGATGACTTTAGGGAGTATATGGAATGAGTTGTATTTTAGACACACATACGGTTCTGTGGTTTCTCGGAGATGTGGACAAGCTGTCAAGGAAAGCTTATGATGTTATCTTGAATCCAACGAATAAAAAGTATGTAAGCATCGTTTCAGCGTGGGAGATTGCTATAAAAATCAGCCTTAACAAACTTGATTTTGAAGGCGGTGTCGGCAATTTCTTTAATAAAGTTGAAGATAACGGTTTCGAACTGCTTCGCATAGACCCAAAACACATAGGGGAGTTGGAAAAGCTCCCATTCCATCACAGAGACCCGTTTGACCGTCTTCTTATTGCAACGGCGATTTCCGAAAACATTTGCTTAATTACAGCGGATACTGCTTTGCGAAAATACAACGCTTCTTGTATTTGGTAAATCTAAAATAACTGAAAGGATTATGAAAAAATGAGCAAAACTTTAATGAAAGGCAACGAGGCTTTGGCAGAAGCGGCGATTCGTGCGGGGTGCAAATGCTACTTCGGTTATCCGATTACCCCGCAGAACGAAATCGGTGCGTATATGTCGGAAAGAATCCGCAAGAACGGCGGCGTGTTCCTGCAAGCGGAATCTGAAATAGGCGCGATTAATATGGTTTACGGGTGTTCCGCTACCGGAACGCGCTGCATGACTTCTTCGTCTTCTCCCGGCGTTTCCCTCAAAGCGGAAGGGATTTCTTACTTAGCCGGGGCAGACCTACCCTGCGTAATCGTGAATGTACAAAGGGGCGGTCCGGGTCTCGGAACGATTCAACCGTCTCAAGCCGACTATTGGCAGACCACCCGCGCAATGGGTCACGGCGATTTGAGACTTCCCGTACTTGCACCGTATTCGGTGCAGGAAATGGTGGATATGACGGCGGAAGCCTTCAAAATAGCGGAAGAGTTCCGTACACCGGTAATGCTCCTCGCGGACGGACTGTTAGGGCAGATGATGGAACCGGTCTCGTTTAACGAAATCGGCGGCGAAAACAAAGATGATGGTCAATCCTCGCCGAATTGGGCAGCGTCGGGTCACAAGAACAAACGCGAAAAGAACATCATCACGTCGCTTTTCCTTGACCCGATTGAGCTTGAAACGGCAATTAATGAGCGATTTGAGCGGTTTGAAGAACTCCGTGCGAAGTACACCCGCTCGGAATCTACCAACACCGATGATGCCGATATAATCGTGACTGCATACGGTTCAACGGCACGGGTAATTCAATCGGCTATGGAAATGGCACGAGAAGAAGGTATAAAAGTCGGAACATTCCGCCCGATTACGCTATCGCCATTCCCGGAGAAAGCGTTGAAGGAAGCCACTAAATCGGCGAAAAAGGTTCTGGTGGTCGAAATGTCGATGGGTCAGATGGTTGACGATGTCAAATCCGCACTCGAATACAAACTGCCGGTCGAATTTTTCGGAAGACAAGGCGGATTCGTACCCGGCCCGCAGGAAATTCTTGAAGTAATCAGGAGGATGAAGTAATGCCGAAATTCACAAGACCTAACTCATTGACCGACAATCATAATCACTATTGTCCGGGATGTACCCACGGAATTATTCATCGGTTGATTGCCGAAATCATGGACGAAATGGACATTCAGGGCGAAACAATAGGGGTCTGCCCGGTCGGATGTGCCGTGCTTGCGTATGATTACTTCAAATGCGACATGATTCAAGCATCTCACGGACGTGCGCCTGCAGTAGCTACAGGGGTGAAACGCGCAAAACCCGAAAACCTTGTCTTTACCTATCAAGGGGACGGAGATTTAGCCGCAATCGGGACTGCTGAAATAGTTCATGCGGCGGCACGGGGCGAAAATATCACCACGATTTTCGTCAACAACGCAATTTACGGAATGACCGGCGGTCAAATGGCACCCACCACCATGCCGGGACAGAAAACGCAGACTTCGCCTTCCGGGCGAGATACCGCACTTGAAGGGTTTCCTATTCGAGTATGCGAAATGCTCGCAACACTTGACGGTGTCGCTTTAGCCGAACGTGTCTCGGTTCATGATGCAAAGCACGTCAACGCTACAAAGAAAGCTATACGAAAAGCGTTCGAAATCCAGAAGAACAAAAAGGGATTCTCAATCATTGAAATCCTTTCAACCTGTCCGACAAACTGGGGATTGACTCCTAACAAAGCGGTTGACTGGCTTAAGTCGGACTTGATACCCTACTATCCTTTGGGGGTATATCAAGAAAGGAGCGTTCGGTAATGAAAAATCTGAAACAATATCTAATAGCGGGGTTCGGCGGACAGGGGATTCTGTTTGTGGGGAAACTCCTCGCTAATATCGGACTGATTTCCGACAAGCAGGTTACATGGATGCCTTCCTACGGGCCGGCGATGCGCGGCGGGACTTGTAACTGTTCGGTCTGCATAAGCGACTCGTTAATCGGCTCTCCGGTTGTATCGGAGGCAGATGTAGTCATCGCTATGAACGGGCCGAGTTACGATAAGTTCATCGGCAGCGTGAAAAAAGGCGGTGCTGCATATATCGACAGCACGTTGGTTGATTCCAAATACGACGGTGACGATATTACCGTACATTATGTCCCGGCAACCGAACTGGCGGCAGAGAACGACTTGAAAGGCATGGCGAACATCATCATGCTCGGAAAGCTGATTAAGGAAAGCGGTCTCGCCGATTCCGAAACCGTAAAAAAGGCGATTGAAGCATCGGTGTCGGCGAAAAAAGCCAACTTGTTAGCCGCAAACCTCCGCGCGATTGAACTGGGAATGAACTCATGAAATCAAAAAATCCCCTTTATAAGGGGATTTTTTGATGCAACAATCACGGATTTGTACGCAATGCCTTCTTCAATAGCGGGAATGTTGTGAATGCAAGTGTGCCGCCGATTAATGCGGTGATTAACTGTGTGAATGAGAATGCCGCCAGTACCGGCGGGGGGAGTTTAGTCCCTATCACGTTGACGATGATTACGTGTACGCCGAGGTACAAAGTCCCGAACTTTGCCACCGCCGCAATCACGACCGCTACAGAGCGCATAAGCGCACGTTCGGTGAAGAGCCGGGTGAGAATCGCCCATGCGGCAACGTAAACGATGTTCCCCAAAGAGATGAACGGTACTAAAATCCAGAATGGCGGCGCAACCCCGAACAGCATGGCTAAAACGGGTGAAATCGCACCGACACACAACCCGGTCGGGAATGAGCATAGAAGTGTCGAAATCGCGAGGATGAAATTCACCCCGCAACCGGTGATGTATTGATTGCCGAGTCCGCGGGAAAGTGCCTGCCACCCCACCAGCAAAGCGAGCAGTAACGCAGTCTGTGTGAGCCGCAGAATGCCTTTTTTTGTTTTTGAAGCGTTCATAATAATTTCCTCCTTTTAAAATACGTTGAAAAACTTCTTATTGTATTTCAGCTTTAAGTATAGTATAATATTCGTATGATTTATGTTGCCTGTGCAACAAAATTTACGTTTTTTGAGGTTCTTGACGTTTTTGAAAGGAGGGAGTCGGATGAATTATTCTCATTCGGGATTAGGTCGTTTAGCACTATTCGCAGGAATGAACAGCGATGAAATCAAGCAGCTCTGCGACTGTTTCGACCTACGCACGGCAGATTACCGAAAAGGTGAAATCATAGTCAGTGAGGGGGAGGCGGTGAAGCGGTTCGCGGTGGTGCTGGCAGGGAACGCACGTTCGTTCAAGACCGACGTATCCGGAAAAGTCTTTACCGTTTCGGTTATAGAAGAGGGTGGGTATATCGGAATCCTGCTCGCGGGACAGGACAAGCTGAGTCCGGTTACAGTCGAAGCCACCGACAGGCTCACCGTGTTATCGTTGCCTTTCGAGAAGGTGACACGTCAATGCCGTCAGAGTTGTGCCGGTCATTCGAAATTGCTGAACAACTTCATCTGCGGGATTTCGCAGAAGGCGATTCATTTGTATGAACGCATCGATTGCTTGATTAAACCCTCCATGCGGGAGAAGATTCTGGCGTACATGGCACAGCAACCGCGGCTTTCTCAAACTAAAAACGCTTATCAGGTAATTCTGTCGTTCGACCGGGAGAAATTTGCGGAATACCTCAATGCCGACAGAAGCGCGCTTTCGAGGGAACTTTCCGCGATGAAAAAAGAGGGAATCATCGATTATCACAGGAATGTGTTTAAGATTCCGTTGTGATTCGACCGATTTGTATGATTTTTTGGTGAAATTGCACAAAAATATTTCTAGATTTTTGTGTAATTTGTAGAAATCGCAAAAACCCCTTTTATTTTTTTGAGTTATGAGATATAATGAAACACAGTTAGTTTTTTTTGGCGGGTTTGCTAATTGCTAAAATCGCAGAGAAAGGAACGGTGTTGCAAATGGGCGCAGCTAAATCGGTGAAAAAGAGGAAGACGCTGTTCGTTGTTGACGACAACCTCACGAATTTGAATATCACGAAGGATATTCTGTCTCATGCGTATAACATTATTACCATCCCTACAGCAGGGAAGATGTTTGAAATGCTTAAAAAAACGCTCCCCGATATGATTATTCTTGATATAGAAATGCCGGAGATGAGTGGGTTTGAGGCTATTGAACTCCTCAAAGCGGATGACGTTTACAAGGAGATACCTGTGATTTTTATCACGGTGCGAGGGGATGTTCTGAGTGAGGCGAAGGGGCTTGAACTCGGTGCGGTGGACTACATTTCTAAGCCTTTTGATGCTTCTTTACTGGTGAAGCGGATTGAAATCCATGCTACGATTCAAAGCCAAAAAGCCGAGCTTATGCAGTATAATGAAAATCTTACCGAATTAGTCGAGCAGAAGACCAAGGCAATCACGAGTTTGCAGGACAGCATAATAAGTTCAATTGCGGAGTTGGTGGAATGTCGTGATTATACCGCCGGCGGTCACATTGAGCGGACACAGAATTACTTAAAAATCTTTATAGATGAACTCCGCAGGAGCGGACTGTACAGCGATGAACTGGGTGAATGGGGGGATGCTTCGGGGGAACTTGTTGCACAGTCTTCCCGATTGCACGACCTGGGGAAAATTGCTATTATGGATACTATTTTGAGTAAGCCCGGCAAACTCACCGAAGAAGAGTTTGAAGCGGTGAAGGTTCATGCTGAGTTCGGGGCGGATATTATCGATAAGTTTCACGGCCCGACCGATGACTCCGGTTTTTTGCATCATGCTAAAATTTTTGCGGGGAGTCATCATGAAAAATGGGACGGAACCGGCTATCCGAAAGGGCTGAAAGGTACCGATATTCCGTTGCAGGGGCGATTGATGGCGATTGCCGACGTTTATGACGCGCTTATTTCCGAACGGCCGTATAAAAAGGCTTTCCCGCATGAAGAAGCGGTGAAAATAATCAAGGCGGGTTCGGGCTCACACTTCGACCCGAATCTTGTGCGAGTTTTCCTTGAACGGGAAGCGGGTTTCAAGAAAGTTGCTTTCGAAAAATAGGGGGATTTTTATGGTAGAATCTTATGTAATCAACATAAACGAGTTGGATGTTCCGGAGGATGCGGTTGAGTTTGTTCTCGAACGGCTGTCGGAAATCCAACTGAAGAAAAACACGTTCGGTATCGTGACTTCGCACCCTGATGCGATTTATTCGGGGGTGTACAAGGCAGTGTCGGATGCTTTGCCGTTCCCGACTGCGGGGGTGACTTGTTATGAGCAATGTTCCTGTAGTGAGGTTTCGTCGGATATGTTCGTGATTATGCTCCTTACCGGGGATGATGTTGAGTTCACCGTCGGTAAAACCGGATTTGTTCCGCAGGGGCAGTATGCAGACGTAGACGATGAAGCAGTCAAGCAGTGCTATTTGGAGTTGGAATCGCAGTTGAAGGCAAAGAATCCCGGAGAAGAAGCGAAACTCTGCTTGATTTACACTCCTTTTCAGGCGGGGTGCGCGCCCTGCGAATACGTGGAGGTGATTTCGTCGGTTGCACCGAAACTCCCTGTGTTCGGGGCGGTCTCGGTTTCTACCGCCGATGCTGAAACACGAAATGGTGCACTGACGCTTTTCGAGGGGGAAACGTCCGGCGATGGCGTAGTCCTCGTGCTTGTTTCGGGTAAGATTGAACCGCAGTTCTTTGCCAGTCATTTTAGTGAGGAAAAGCTGATTCTCAAAGATATCGGTGTGATTACCTCTGCCGAGAAGAATCTTATTCTTGAAATTGACGGTCGTAATGCGGTTGAATTTTTGGCTGAGTTGGGGTATTCTAAACCGCCGGGCGATTTTATGGAGCAGAGTTACGGACTCCTTACCACTGCGTTTATACTCGACTGTGGGGGGACTGCTTACGGTGAGTCGGCGGACAGATTGATTTCCAGGGCACCACTTGCTTTCATGGATGAAGGGGTGATTTGTGCCGGACACGTTCCGCAGGGGGCGCGACTTTCGATTGCTAATTCAACACCGGAAACGGTTAGTGAGTCGGCGCGTGAAGTCACCGACAGAATCAACAGAACCGGTGTGAAAACGGTTCTGATGTATTCCTGCATAGGGCGAAAAGTGGGGTTAATCAGCAGCCCGACTAATGAGTTGGAGTTGTTGGGTGCGGAACTTTCCGGGAAGAATCATGTCGTCGCTTATGCGGCGGGGGAATTCTGCCCTGCGGTCATTATCGGCGGAAAAGTGAACAATTATGCGAGGAATCAAACGTTAGTTGCTTGTTGTTTTTGAAGTCTTTGAAGGGAGTGGTTTGAAATTATGAATAATACTATTGATTTAAGCGAATTGAGCAAAGTGCAATCGATGAGTGCCGAGGAATTTTTGGCACAGCTTAAACTGCTCCAAAAAGAAATCAAAATGCTTCAGCGCAGGAATCTTAACCTTGAACAGGAACGTAAAATAATAGATTCAAGCAGTTTTGTTCAGCGGGATGTTTATGAGCATCTGGTGGAAGTCAAAGAAAAGCAGGAGTCGTATTTGCGACTGGTTTTCGAGTATACACCGGATATTATAATCATTTTAGATAATTCTTACAGAATCGTAGATGCCACGAAGAAATCCATGCGGGAAATCGGGATTGAAGTCGGCGACCTTTCTACCCCGCGATTTATTCGTGAGGTTTTTGAGCCGTATTCGGCAACCGAACAGATTGAGGCAACGGCAACGGTCATTCGTATGGTGATGCAAACGGGCGAACCCCAGATTTTCGATAAAGTCGAACTCCGGTTCTGCGAGAAAGACTATGTTTTCGAGACCAGCGTGATTCCGCTCGTCAGTAAAACAGGTGAAACGTCGGGGGTTATGTTGGGTATGCACGATGTTACCCGTTATCACAAGGCACTGGAAGCTGCCGAACGTGCGAGCAGGGCTAAGTCTATTTTTCTGGCGAAGGTCAGTCATGAGATTCGCACACCGTTGAGCGCGATTATAGGACTCTCCGAGATGGGGTTGCGGGACGAAGGACTGTCTGTCGGTGCGTATGAGAAATTTACCACCATTAAAAACGCGGGGAATAATCTCAACCATATAATTGACGATATACTTAACTTTTCTAAGATTGAGTCGGGTAAGATGGAAATCACCCCGATTGATTATCTGTTCTCTACCATGATGAACTATGTAATCGGGCTTATCAAGACCCGTGTGATTGAACGTCCGCTTTTGTTTACGGTGAATATTGAGCCGGATATACCGGAACATTTGTTCGGGGATGAAGTGCGTTTGAAACAGATGGTCTTGAATCTGCTGACGAATGCTTGCAAATACTGTGCCGATGGATTCATTAAGTTGACGGTTCGGTATCGTACGGTGGATAAAGATACCATTATGCTTTATTTTGAGGTTGCCGACAGCGGTATCGGAATCAAAGAGAAAGACATGAATAAGCTCTTCCGTGACTTTGTTCAGATTGGGGAAGCGGTCGGAAACAAAGGTGTCGAGGGTACCGGATTGGGCTTGGCTATTACCCGCGGACTCGCCGCAGAGATGGGCGGGGAAATCACCGTCGAAAGTGAGTACGGTAAGGGGAGCGTGTTTACGATTAGCGTTCCGCAGAAGATTAATCCCATTCATGATAAAGTGTTCGCGTGGGTGGATAATCGGGACGTTTCGGTCTTGATTTACGAGACGAGACAAATTTATGCCGAGTCCCTGGCGGAATCCATGAGGGGGTTGGGCGTTAATCATCTGCTTGTCGCCGACCAGTCGCAGTTCTTTGAGGAAATCAAGAGCAGGCACTATGACTTTATTTTTGTTTCGGCGTTTTCGTATGACGGTACCAAGAAACTCCTCCGCAAACTTGAGCGGGAGGATGATTATATGCTTGTTCTTGTGGCGGGATGCAGGGAAAACACCGTTGAGAATGATTCTACCAGGACGTTGACCATGCCTTCTCATGCGGGGGATATAGCGAACATTCTCAACAATTGCGAAAAAAGCGGTGTCTTCGGGAAGAAACGTCACACCACGCAGTTTATCGCACCTTCGTCAAGGGTATTGGTGGTTGATGATATCGAAACGAATCTGATGATTGCCAAGGGGTTGTTGGAACCGTATAAGATGCAGGTTGACGTGGTCGAAAGCGGGATAAAATCAATCGAGATGGTGCAGGAAAACGATTATGATTTGGTTTTCATGGATCATATGATGCCGGAAATGGACGGAATTGAGGCGATACACATGATTCGTGCGATTGTGCCGGATGTTAAATCGGGCAGACCGTCGAATTATTACAAGGAGCTGCCTATAATCGCATTGACCGCTAACGCTGTAACCGGCATGAGGGAGATGTTCATTAATAACGGATTCCAAGACTTCCTCGCAAAGCCGATTGATTTACATCTGCTTGACAATACTATTGAACGATGGATTTCTGTTGATAAGCGGGAGAATTTTACCGCGCCCGAACCGCGCAAATCAGAAATGGCACCTTTCAGAATTGAGGGGATTGACGTTGAAGCGGGAATCTATATGACCGGCGGCGATGCAGGGAATTATCTCAAGACGTTGGGGATTTTCAGGGAAGACGGATTGAGCAAAATCAATCTGTTGCGGGATTGCTTGCTGAAAGGGGACTTGCAGCTTTATGCGGTTCATGCCCATGCGTTGAAGAGTGCGCTGGCGAGTATAGGTGCACCCGAAATTTCGAACCTGGCGCGAACCCTTGAAATGGCGGCAAAAAACAATGACCGTACATTTATCTCGAAGACCGGCGAAACTTTTATTGAGGAGTTAAACACACTCCTTGAAAGTATTAAAAATGCCGGCGTGACGTTCAGCAATTCTGCCAATTTTAATGAGGAAGACGTGGATTTGGATTTCGTGGCTGAACAGGCGGTTAATTTGAAGTCGGCATTGGAAACCTTCGATATGGGCAGGGTTGATTCCTTGATATCGCTCATGTTTGAAAAAGCCGATTTGTTAAATCGTGACAGACTTTCGGAAATAACCGGTAAAGTTCTCAATTGTGATTATGATGAAGCAATCGAACTTGTTGAGCAGTTGGTTTCAGAGTTGACTTAAGAAAATACGCACCGACTAAGTCGGTGCGTTGCTGTAATATTAAGGAGTAATATTCAGACCTGAACGATTTCTTCGCCGATTACGGTGAGTCTGTAGCCGTTACTGTGCCAGTAGTCGATGAGGTCACCCAGAATGGTGGCGTTGGTTTTCGATACGGCATGCAGGAGGAAGATTCCGCCGGGGTGGGTTGCGCCCTTGATTTTTTCGAGTGAAGCGGCAGGTTCGGGTTGGTTATTGACGTTCCAGTCGGGGTACGCAAAACTCCAGAAAACGCTTGTATACCCCATTTCCTGTGAGACTGCCAGGCTACGCTCAGAAAACTCCCCCATCGGGAAGCGGATTAGGCGCATTTCGTATTCGAACGTCTCTTTAACGTAGTCGTGCAGTTTTCCGATTTCTTCCCGTATTTGTTCCACCGAACAATCGGGAAAAGACGGATGGGAGTATGAATGATTCCCCACTGCGTGACCCTCGTCTATCATTCGTCTAACCAGTTCGGGCGAGCTTTTGCAATAGTCATACGTCACAAAGAAGGTTGCTTTCGCACGCTTTGCCTTTAACGTGTCGAGAATGGCGGCGGTGTACCCGTTTTCGTACCCTTCATCGAAGGTGAGGTAGATGAGCGGTTCACGTTCGCCGATAAAGGTAGCCCCCAATGCGGAATAATCCCCATTCGCTTTGATTGCGTCGGCAGGGCGGTTATCCTCGTCGAAGTGTTTGCCCGGCCCCCATCCGATTTTCTTGTTTGAAAGATGTGTAAAGTCGTTTGCGTTTGGATTGTTTGAACCGGACAAATATTTTGGGAAAATTCGTCTGCCGTACAGCGGAAGCACTTGTCCGTCTAAATCGGCAGCAAAATCGGCAGTTGAGTCACCCTCAACTGCCGCCGTGTGTTCATTTGCCGGATTGCCTTCAAGCTCGCTGTCAAAAGGCTCGATTGGTTCGAGCGGTTCGTTCGTGTCAAACTCATCGAACGGTTCACTGTCGAACGGTTCAAGCGGTTCTTCGGTGTTGTGGTTAACGTCGTTTGTGTTGTTTCGCTCCAATGTATCGTTCACATCAAGCGTGTTTTCGTTGTTATCGTTTTCGGGAACGTTCGGTTCACAACCGACGAGCATAGCACTCAAAACCGTTGCAGTGCAAAATAGCGTTAATATAGAAATGAATCTTTTCATAATACTTTCCTTTCAGGTTAGCAGATTAAGCGTTTAAACAAAACGGATTCTGTTTCGCTAATGCTATTCTAACCCGGAAAGTCGGATTCATTCGGTTCAATCGAATGAAAATTTAGCCATCTCGAAATTTTCGCACGAGAATCTGCAAAAATTCGTCGCGGTCGATATGTTTGATTAAATTCCGTGCGTTTCCGAAAGTCGTTATGTATGTCGGGTCTTCCGACAGAATGTAACCGACAATCTGATTAATCGGGTTGTATCCTTTTTCTTCCAACGCATCGTAAACCGTGTCGAATATTTCCTTGATTTCGCTCTTCCGCTCTTCCTGCAAGGAATTGAAAGAAATGGTTTTATCTAACATGATGATTCTCCTTCTCTGTTTTCTTGTTTTGGTTTCTCGTTTGAAACCGCGAATCGTTTCTTCACACATACTATATTATATACCAAAAAAACGAAATTTACAAGCGTTTTTAGAAAAAACGAAAATCTTTTGTGGAAATTAACCAAATTTAGGTTGAATAATCAGGCAATTTATGTGAATTATGTAGAATTTTAAAAAAATCGAAATAAAGGCTTGACAAATCGGGTTGAATACTGCTATAATTATTCTTGATTAATGGTGGTGTGTTCTTGAAGTCTTTTTAAGTTCTTGCGGAGAGCGTTCTACATTAGTTTATATATGACCAGTAGCTTAATTCCAGAGCGTTGTGTGTCCGAACGAATCGGTAGCAAAGGTGTCGGTGTGAGTCCGTCCGGGGTCGGAAGCCAATTGAGTTTGGCAAAAAAAATAAAGAGGTATACCAAATGTACGAAGACAAAACCCTACAGTGCAAAGACTGCGGAGCGGATTTCACGTTCACGGCAGGAGAGCAGGAATTCTATGCAGAAAAAGGCTTTGTGAATGAGCCGCAAAGATGCAAAGAATGTCGCGATGCGAAGAAAAACTCTATCAGAAGCAGAGAACCTTTCATCGCTACTTGTGCGGAATGTGGCGGAGAAGCGAAGCTTCCGTTCAAACCCCGTGACGAAAGACCTGTCTATTGCAGCGATTGTTTCGCAAACAGAAGAGACGGCTAAAGCAAAGCAAGAGCAAAAAGAGCAGCCTGTCGCGGTTTCGCCGTTGGCAGGCTGTGAATCTGCAAAAAAGTCTTGACAACTCCTCGGAAGTATGATATACTTTTCGGGAAGTCATGTGCGCCACTAGCTCAGCTGGATAGAGCAACCGCCTTCTAAGCGGTAGGTCAATGGTTCGAATCCATTGTGGCGTGGCAAAGCAAAACAAGGGCTCACGGGTCGGCGGCTTCGCCGTCGAGCAGGTGAGCTTGACGAAGCAAAAAGCAGAACAAGGGCTCACGGGTCGGCGGCTTCGCCGTCGAGCAGGTGAGCTTGACGAAGCAAAAAGCAGAACAAGGGCTCGCGGGTCAGATCGGAAGAA